>JAJDYK010000018.1 GCA_022825185.1 Candidatus Latescibacterota bacterium
ACTGAGAAAGTCTGCACGCTCAGTCAGCTTCCACGGGGCTTTCTCACGCTGATCGCGGTCTTCTGCGCTACCGTCGTAGGCTACTTGAAGACGAGCGACGACATCTTTGTACTCGAACATTGCTTCCATTCGTCTTTTAACCTTTTGCCGATTTGCGAACCGCGGCCGAGTGTTGCCTCAGTTGCTTACTTCCTTCATCTGATTGCGGCAGCAGAACGCTGAATCTCTGCAAGGATGAATGCTAGGAAGGCGAGCGTCTCTCGATCGTTGGTCCCCAATCACCAGCAAAATCTTTCGTCGAGCTATTAGAGAGATTAGTCAAATTCTTTCCGTCGATATCTATTCGGTAGATTTGCTGGCGGCCTTCCCAGTCGCCCGTGAAGCTGATCGCCGCGCCATCTGGTGACCATGAGGGTGCCATAGTGCCGCCGCCCTCAACGTTGGTGAGGCGTCTAGGATCCGACCCATCCGCTTTCATGACGTAGAGTTGCGATCTTTTGCCATCGCGGTCCGACTTAAAGGCGATCCACTTGCCGTCCGGTGACCAGGCAGGATCTTCATCGTTGCCCTGAGAAACGTGCAACCGTTTTTGCTCGCTTCCATCCGGTTTCATCACATAAATTTGTGTCTTACCATCGCGGTCGGTCGTGAAGGCAATTTTAGAGCCATCTGGGGAAAAAGTTGATTCCGACTCATACGCCGGATGATTGGTCAAATTCCTCTGGTTAGAACCGTCGCTGTTCATGGCATAGATCTCGACGTTGTCGTGACGATCCGTGCAAAAAATGATCGTCTGGCCGTCGGGCGACCAGTGAGAACGAAGGTCAGGGGCCGAATTGTGGGTCAGTCGCCTCGGTTCGCTTCCATCGGCGTTGATTACGTAAATTTCGCCCTTGCCATGGCGTCGGTCGCAGTAGGCGATACGCGTGCCATCGGGAGACCAGTTTACGTGGTCTTTCTCGTAATCCGGGGTGCGCGTGATGTTGGTCTGATCTGTTCCGTCCTCATTCATGGTAAAGATATCAAAGAGTCCATCCCGGTCTCTCACAAAGGCGATTTTGGAAGTTTTCATAAAATTGTCTCCAGGGGACTGAGGCGAAAGCGCATGGCAGATAACGCTTTGCGTGCCCCCGAACCGCGCAGCGGTTGGGCGAAGGGGCTTTTGCCCCGAAGCCGGGGGCACGGTGTTATGGGCTGTGGAATAGACGCACTCTTACGATTCCTAGCGGCAACAGTGGACAGGAGATTGCGCAGTTGATCGTCGGGACGGAGACGGCGGATGAAATTGTCGAGATGAACCAAATCCGGCTCAGTGGCAAGGCACAACAACTAATTGAGGTACTGTTTCCAGCACAATATCCTCAGATGGAGAATCAGGCCCTGTGATATGGAGTTGCAACTGCACTTAACGTTTCATCAGTTAGCGATCACGGTTGCCGCAGGCCAAGGCGCGAACGCGCCGCAGCGTAAAACGTACTGTTTAACTGAAGTCCGTCTTTTCTTCATCACTACCAAGATTTCCGCCTTTTTTCAATAGCATTAACGTATTCTTCTGCTTTTTCACACAATGCAAGAAACGCATCTACAGTATCAATGCGTGAGGTGCGCACAGCGAAGGCGTGATGCACAA
The DNA here is from genome assembly GCA_022825185.1 of Candidatus Latescibacterota bacterium. Next base: position 1,631 of record JAJDYK010000018.1, read on the forward strand.
TATGATCTCCAACATGACCCAAAGATTGGGTCAATTTCTTATAAGATGGATCGAATGGAAGACCATATTCAGCTTCTACTTCCACAAACGCAAGATGAAGGATCATCTTTGCAAACCCTGGTGCCCTCAATTTACCTGTACCATTCGTTCTTCTTATGCTATGAATACTTCTCTGAATTTGTTCAATCAGATACCGTGCCTCCTCGATTAGTGACCAACGTTCTACTTTAAGAGTTGCCAGATCGATATGCTACCCCCATACTCGTCTAAAAAATGGGAACTGTTTCACCCAAAGCGGTAAAGGTATGAATTGATCTCTTTCCATATCACCGGCTAACTCGGATAGTGTAATACGTGCTAATGAAGCTTTTATACCTGTTTGACTGGTGAATTCTGTTCGAAGATAGGCATCCACATCTGCTGCTTCTCTGCTATCAAAATCATCCTTGACAACCGATAGGAGATCAACATCGCTTGAAGGGAGTTCGTCTTGAGTGCCGAATGAACCACATAGGTATAGCGAAATCAAGCCTTTGTCTTTTAGTCTGGCAACCACTTCGGCGACAGAGCGATCCAATACGGTATCTGTCATCTGCTTCCGTTCGCTGTGAGGTTGATAATAACGGATTTCAGTTAACGGTTTCACGATTTGCGAACCCGCGAATGTGGGTTAGACGCCGCTTCGTTGCTTCATCTCGGAACAAGATGCTAGTGGGAATCAGTGTTTTCGGCCAACTAGTACAATTTCGTCTGGTAGCCCATTGAACTGAGTATTCCTCCATATATCTTTCACGTCTGAGTTTGATATTTCTTCAAACTTTACCAGATCAAATCCGGCATTCAACACAGCATTTATGTAGTCAGAAACCGTCCAAGTGAATACGTAAGGATCTCCCGCGTTGCCTTCTTCTAAGTATGGGCCTCGTTCACCATACGGCCTCTCGATGATCAGACGTTCGTTCAACGGAGACCAGATTTCGCGAAAGAACGGATGATATTCTTGGATCACCAGAACGCCTCCAGGCTTCATAATCCGGTAGGCTTCAGCATAGTAACGATCCAAGTCTGAGACCCAACAGGCGACATGGCCACCAGTGTGGATTACATCGAATGTTTCCGGTCCCAAGCTCAAGTCGGTAACATCCGCCGTGACGAAGGTGATGCAGAGACCAAGGATTCCAGCTCGCGTCTTAGCATTACGCAACTGATTATATGAAATGTCCACTGAAGTGACACTTGCTCCCATGCCTGCCAATGCGAAGACCGCACAATTGTTGCCGCTCCCAAGAGCACACGCCCGCTTACCTTTGAGATCACCTAATGCCTCTATCTCAGACGGCGATAGTGCCACCGTCGGATCGAGGTGGCATCTGTTCCAGATGTTCTGCTCGTCGACACGAAGCTTGTATGCTGCCGCATGACCATCCCAGTTTGCCCGATTAACTTCGTGAAACTTATTCATCGCTCTACCAGACCTCGTGCAGCTCGCCTCGTGATTGAAGCACGGACAACACCGATTTGAAGTTGGCACTACATCCGTAGTCCCGGCCTTCGGGGAACTCTGACCACTCGTCATCGGCGATCTTGATACGAAGCGGAACGTCCCGTGCTAGGTACGGCATGTCCATGTGATCTTCGGCGCGATGCACCGACGTGGCGGCCTCAAACCCCACTCCGGCGTACAGGACCCATCCGTTTACGCTGCTCAGTCCCCCAAACGCACCGTTCGAGCCATAGATTCGACCCATATCCTGGTTGGTCACCAACTCCTCGGCACGATTTCCCAGCGCAACGAAAGACAAACAGGGCGAACGAGCCGCACCCGGAGAATTGCGCATAACGCCCTCACAATGCACGACCCCGCGAATGCGGGGTGGGCGAAGCCCCAAGGAGCGTAAGCGATGCCGCGTGCATTGCTGTGTTATAAGTCGTTGACTATATAATTTAGCATGCAACTCATTCATTGAAAACAGAGTAGAAAAGAGTTTGACATTATATCAGTTCCTTCGACTTATTCTCTTTATCGCCCCTATTAGTTTGATTTGCAGAAGACAAGAGCACCCAAAGCTGTGGCCATTTTTGGAGGGATTTATTATGAAAAAAACATTTCATACTGAGAGACTTATTGTTCGTCCCCTGACGTTGGATGACGCCAAGGACTTTTATCGCATCGTTGACGAAGATCCCAAGCACGCTGGACAGATCTCCCTTGAGCAGAGAATCGACCGTATTCACGCCTACCTAACCAATGACGCACTGGAACCCGGTTTGGGATGGTGGGCAGTAACTTTACAAACCGATGGAAGTTTCATAGGTAGATGTGGCCTTGACTCTTATTTGACCGATTTCTTGCAATTCGAGGATGATCCCGCCAATCTATATCATTCGATTGAAGTAGAACTTGCATATCATATAGGTATAGACTACCGGCGCCAGGGCTTTGCGTTCGAAGCCTGCCACGCTCTGGTCCAACACGCTTTTACCGAATTGAAACTTCGACGGATTGTGTCCGTTACTAACCAGGATAATATCCCTTCGCAGAATCTGATGAGAAAGTTAGGATTTAGATTACAGAGGAACCTCCATCCTGAGTTTTCTGATAGGATGATAGGAATTCTTAACAATACAATCATATTAGCATGATCGTTGATGGAGTGAATACTTAAATGGTCAGTATTTATCCCAGTCGCATGGAACAAGAGGGACTGGCCAGTCGGGGTCTGGTTGCCACCCAGACCAGTCCTCGAAGAATGGCCAAGAGCGATTCTTGAGGGCTTCTCTGACGGTGTTGGCCTCCGACTTAGCAAATGAGGCCTCATCAGCAGATACAATGCCTTCATCCTGAGCCCATTGGAGCTCGTCCTCATCTTTTAGGCACCAAGAGGACAGATCGTCAGCGACTGTCACATCCAGAATCAGGTCCCGAGTATCGAACCCGATGGGCGTGCGAACCCACTCCGCTTCGAGGTTTACATACCATCCCGCGAAGCGTTGCTGATCCGGATCCCACGAGCGAATAACGGTGTGACCGGATCCCATCTTGTGGAGGTGCAAATTGCTTCTGCCGGTCCATTCTCTATCTGCGTAGCCACCGTCCCACCCACCCGGAAGCATGTTTCTTCCGCCTGGGCCACCTCGTTTCCCTGTCCGTTTTTTGCAGATGCTTCCCGTGTGCTGGAACAGCCCGATCACATCATCGTCGTCGCAGACTATCGTAGCAGGAAAGACATAGCCGACATTCCCTTCCGGAAGCGAGCGCCATACAACCTGATCACCTCGACCGAATGTCCTCATTCTAATCTCCGTGATCGCAATTGTGAGTGAGCGCTACTTATTAATCCTCGATTTGAAGAAGCTTAATAATATCTCCAGACCGCTCGTATTGTATGGCGAAGTCAAAAGGCGTTTTCCCCTGGCTCGTTTTGAGTGTCTTGTCTGCTCCAGCATCTAATAATAGTTCAATAATATTCCTATCACTACGCACAGCGGCAATATGTAGCGGGCATTCACCCCATAATTCCCCAAACACAGCCATTTCTGATCGGCCCCCGTCTTTGGCACGCCGATTTACTTCGCCTCCCTTATTAATCAACAATTGCATAGATTTAAATTTATTGTTAACGGCTGCTTTGTGGAGCGCGGTCTCCCCACCGCGTGGCAGGCCGAGATTTACGTCTGCTCCTGCTTCAATGAGATACGCCGCAAACTCGATGTCCTCCATATTCACAGCGGCCATTAAGAGGCTTACTTCGCTGTGTTTATCGTGGTTGATATTGCCACCGTTGTCTAAAAGATAACGGACAATTTCTTTGTGGCCGTTGAAATAGGCCCCGAGAAACGAGGATTTATCCCCGTAATTTACATCCGCACCTATTTCAACGAGACGACGGACTTCATCAAAATGGCCAGCCATAGCGGCTTGAGCCAACTGGTCGTTTATGTTCTTTTCTTGAGGCATTGAACACTCCTATTATGTCCGCATAAGTCCCACTCGATAGCGATCCTTGGCCAAGCGCAGATTCTCCTGCGCCAGTTCCACTGTGCGCTGAGAAACAAAAACAAGGGGATAAAAAGAAAGCCCCTGAAAAGTCAGGGGCTTAGAAGATGGTGGGCAATCGCAGACTTGAACTGCGGACCTCCTGCATGTCAAGCAGGCGCTCTAGCCAGCTGAGCTAATCGCCCTCGTGTTGTCTAATTGCAGACGGGTCAATAATATATCCTCGCATACCAACTGCGTCAAGATTGCGCCAAGAGGAGAGCAAAATGCCCATTACCTACCGAGTTGGACTCATCGGCTGTGGACGCATGGGGGCTACCATCGACGACGAAGTCAAAGGTGGCCCCAATGCCCAGCTCTTTCTGCCGTATTCGCATGCGGCAGCAATCGTCGCCTGCGAGCGCATGGAACTGGTCGCCGTCTGCGACCCGGTCGAGGAGAAGGCCGAACGCATCCGCAACCGCTACGGTGCCCAACGAGCCTATGCCGACTACAGGGAAATGATCGAGCGCGAAAATCTCGACGTGGTCAGCATTGCCACCCGACCGGGTCCGCACGCCGAGCAGGTGATTTTCGCGGCCGAAGCTGGCGTCAAAGGTATCTACTGCGAGAAGTCGCTGTGCAACGCCGTACACGAGATGGACGCCATGCTGCAAGCCTGCCTGCCTCGGGGCGTCAAATTCAACTACGGCACGCAGCGGCGCTATGCCGCGCTCTACCGCGATGCGCGCGCCATGATCGAGCGCGGCGACATCGGCGAGGTACTGGCGGTTGTGGCAAACTGCGGGATCAGCGTGGCGCAATGGGGGCACACGCACGCGGCCGACATGATGCTCTTTTTTGCGCTGGATTCGGAGGCGGAATTCGCGCAGGGTACGGTACAGGCAGAGGCCGCGGATTGGGAGGGCGATCGGCTGACCATAGATCCGAGGATCAGCAATGGATACGTGCAGTTCAAAAACGGGATTCACTCGTACTTAGTGGGTGCGCCCGGCTGGGAATTCGAAATCAGCGGCACCGAGGGCACGCTACGTACCCTGAGCAATGGGATGGGCTATAGCCTGCGCAAGAAAGACGAGCACGGCGAATTACGCCCGGTGCCCGCGCCCGAAGCTGTCATTGAGAGCGGCACGCTGCGCGGGATGGAGGACATCGTCCGGGCCATCGACGAGGACGGCGATACGCAAGGCAATCTAACGCTCGCCTGTCGCAGCCAAGAGCTAATTTTCGCAATCGTCGAGTCGCATCGGCAGGGTGGGGCGCGGGTGGCCTTGCCGCTGGAGAACCGGGCCTTGTCGATTGCGCCGGATCACTACTAATGCCAATGCAAATCAGCATTGTCTCCTACGAGAAACACCGCAACTCAGCATTAGAAGTCGCCGAGCAGGAGTATATCAAGCGGCTCTCGCGGCAGGCGCGGGTCGCGCTCTGGTCAGGCAAGGCGCGGGGCGGCCTACCGGATCGGCTGTTGAAAGGGACGTATGTAGTTGGGCTGTACGTGGAAGGAGAACAGTTTACTTCTGAACAGTTGGCCCAGCGGCTTCAGCGGCTGATGAACCAAGGCCGCTCGCACCTAGTGCTGGTAATAGGAGAGGCTGAGGGAATGCCGACGGGAGTAGAATCTCAAATACGAGAACAGTGGTCGCTGTCGCCGTTGACTTTTTCCCACCAGCTAGCGCGTCTGCTGTTGTTGGAAGCCTTGTATCGGTCCTTTGATATTTTAAGCGGTAGGCGGTACCACAAATAGCCGCGCTTAAAAATACGTCATTAGCTTGTCCCACAGCCCCATGCGGCCAATGCTTTTTTCTGCGTGGATGGGTACTACGGCCAGTAGGCTGTCGCCCAGCGAGACCCGCAACTTGCCCAGTTTAGTTCCGGCCGCGACCGGTGCTGGAAATTCCTCGGGCAGCTCTAGGTGGTGGACGAGTTGTTTCTCCTGTTCGGGGGTAAGCACGGCGACTATGGTGTCTTGGGCCAAGACGCGCACTTCTGGCTCTATTCCCCAGTTGAGCGCGACCTTGCCCATCAGCTCGCCGGTTTCGACGATGGGCACGCGCGAGAAGTTTTCAAAGCCCCAGGTTAGCAGGCGGCGAGTTTCTCGGTTGCGGACGCTCGAAGAGGAGGCTCCCAAAATTACGGAGATTAGGCGCATGTCGTGGCGCATGGCCGTGGAAACGAGGCAGGGGCCGGCGCGCCGCGTATAGCCAGTTTTTAGCCCGTCAAGCCCTTGGAACCGCCCCAGCAGCTTGTTGGTGGCGCGAAGTGTGAACTTGCCGTTGCGGAAAGGCTTGCGGCGGGTAGATGACCATTTTAGAGTCTCCGGGTGGCCCAAGATGAGTTCGCGGGCGACTTTGGAGAGGTCGTGGGCCGTGCTTAGGTTGCCCTTGCCGCGTGGCGTGTTGTCGAGGCCGTGGACATTGACAACACGCGTGTTGTGCATCCCGAGGCTTCGGGCACGCTCGTTCATCAGCCTGACAAAGCCGGTGGTCGAGCCGCTGACGTGCTCGGCAATGGCAACGCAAGCATCGTTAGCCGAGGAAATGGCCGCAGCCTCCATCAGTTCCCGCAGTGTAAAGACTTCGCCTTGCTTCAAGAAAACCTGAGAGCCGCCGGTGCGCGCGGCGCGACGGGAGACCCAGACCGAATCCTCTAATGAGATCTCGCCGGCTTTGACCATTTCCAAGACCACCAGTTCGAGCACCAGCTTTTGGGTGCTGGCTGGCGAGCGCTTTCTATCTGGGTGATGGGCAAAGAGCACGGTACCGCTTTCGGCTTCGAGCAAAAGGGCAGCGGCATACGGCGGCCTCTGGCCAGGGTCGAAGTCGGCAGCTTGCAACGGTACACAGAATAAACATACGGCAACGCATAGCGAACGAATGTACATTATTTTTCTCGCTCAAAAAGCTAATAGGGAGTATTGGGGATGGGTCTAAATGTAATAATTAAGGCATGTTAGGTCAATCAAGATGTTGCTCCGCTCATTCGAACAAAGAGGGGGACGTCATTTCGTCCTTTTGGTCAATGGGTGTTTCCTTACGAGGACCAGCAGCGTAATTTTAGATCCAGAAAGGACGACCTATGACTACGGCAACGATACCTCAACTCACGTACAGCGGCAAGCCGATCGCCATGAATCAGGTGGGCGAACTCCGCCGCTCGGATGATATAATCGACGATCGAGACGCGCTCTGGGAGCGGATGGAAGAAGATGGATATTTGTTTTTGCCGGGGTATTTGGACCGGCGCGACGTGCTGGCAGCGCGGGCCGAATTGTGCGATCGCCTCTTCAAGGCCGGGGTGCTAGACCCAGCGCGGCCGCCCATGGAAGGCGTGGTGGCCACGGGCAAGAAGATCAATCCGGCGGCCACAGGCCCGTTTATGCCAGTTTTAGCGCGCAACAACCCGCCGTTAGATAAGGTTCTCCACGACGGCCCGATGATGGACTTTTACGAATTCCTCTTGGGCGGCCCGGTTAGGCATTACGACTACACTTGGTTTCGTGCCAAGCAACCGGGCACTAACACGGCTACGACCCCACATTGCGACATCGTCTATATGGGCCGAGGGACCAAGGCGCTCTACACGTCGTGGACGCCCTTCAGCGACGTGCCCTACGAGATGGGAGGGTTGATGGTCTTGGAAGGGTCGCACAAGAACGAAGCCCTGAAACAAGGCTACGGTCAGACCGATGTGGATGCGTTCTGCGAAAACGACGGCCCCACCGCGCGCCAAATCGTCGAGGCCGCGCAGCAGCAGGGCCGCGAACTAACACGCGAAGAACGCGAGCAAATTCGCTGGAACTCGTCCGGGGCCTACTCGCACGACGCGATTGCCGTGCGCGAAGAGCTACAGGGCCGCTGGCTGACGGCCGAGTACCAGATGGGGGATTTGCTGGTCTTCTGCATGTACCTGTTGCACGCCAGCTCAGACAACCAGACGGACCGCATTCGCCTGTCTTCCGATACGCGCTATCAGCGTTCCCACGAGCCAATAGACGCCCGCTGGATCGGCGACGACCCGCCCGCGCACGGCATCCGCGCCAAGCGGGGCATGGTATGCTAATTAGTTGACGGACGGGTCTTTGGGGAATACGGAGATGGGGCGATATTTGCCCCCCAAGGAATACATCACGGTTTGCCACATGGTTTCGGGCGTGGACGCGAGGACTACCTCGGATTCGCCTGGGGCCAAAAACCAAGTGCCGGCACTAATCTCGGATTCGAGTTGGCCTGGCTCCCAGCCGGCATAGCCCAAGTAGAACCGCAGCCGTGGCGCGGCGGGTTGGAGGATATCGGCCTCAGCGTACTTGGTATCGAGGTCGCCACCCAAATAGAGGCCGTCGAGAATTTGCGTCCCTCCTTCGACTAAGCCGTCGAGCCGGTGCAAAAAGAAAAGATAGCGCTGATGCACCGGCCCCCCCTGATAGAATATCCGCCCCAACTCTGCACACGCATCTTCGCCGCCTGCGAGTTGTTGCAGGGAATCAGCCGCATAGCGCTGGATCCGCTTGCCGAGGGGCTGGTTGATCACCAAGCCCATCGTGATATCTGTTTCGCTATAGTGGGTAATGAGCACGACCGCGCGGTCGAAGTCGAGCGCGTCGAGTGCGGGCGTGGCGACCAACAGGGTGCCGGTTTGGAGCGGTGCAGGCATGACAGGTATCAGGTGTAGCGAGTGCTGCTGTGAACGATAACAAAGATCGCGCGGCGAAACAACCGCGTTCAAGAGTACATCAAGTAGCGGCGGCGGATAGCGTCAAAGGCTTGGCACGCCTCGGCCCAAACGGCTAGCAACTCGGAAACTTCTGTGCCCGCGTCGAGTGCGCCGCGGATCTGGTCGGTGCCAGCGAGGCGGTCGAAATTGTGGATGCCACCGGCCGGCACGCGCCAGGCGAATTCGCGCGGATAGAGCCGACGCACGGCCGCGAGCGCCTCAAAGCCAACGCCGACCGGCTCGAAAGCTGCGCGATCGAGGACGTGGACTTGGACGCCCTCGCAGGTTTCGCCCGCGTACTTGCCAGCCGTCGGCTGAAAAAACACCGGGCGGAAGCCCACCCCGGGTAGCGCGCGGCTGTTGAGCGCATCGACTAGGCGCGCCCCGTCGATAAACGGCGCGCCAAACTGCTCAAAAGGTTTGGCCGTCCCCCGTCCCTCAGACACGTTGGTCCCCTCAAAGAAGCAGGTTCCCGGATAGATCACTGCCGTCTCTGGACTGGGCATGTTGGGCGACGGCGGCACCCACGGCAGGCCGGTATCCTCCCAGTAAAAGGAGCGTTGCCAGCCCTCCATGGCAACGACGAGCAGGTCCGCGCCGATTTCGTATTCCTCGTTGAAGAGCCGGGCGAGTTCGCCGATGGTCAGGCCGTAGCGCACTGGGATTGGGTACTGACCGACGAAAGAAGCAAACGCCGGGTCGAGACAATTTCCGGCGATGGCTTGGCCGCCAATGGGGTTGGGGCGGTCGAGGACGAGGAAGGGTATGCCCGCTTGGGCGCAGGCGGCCATGCTGAGGCTCATGGTGTAGAGATAGGTGTAAAAGCGCGCGCCCACGTCTTGGATGTCAAAGAGCATCAGTTCGACGCCAGCGAGCATGGCCGCGTCTGGTGCTCGCGCTTGGCCGTAGAGGCTGTAGGTTGGCACGCCGGTGCGCTCATCGGTAGCATGGGCGATGTGCTCGCCGTCCTGCGCGGCACCGCGGATTCCGTGCTCTGGCCCGTACAAGGCGACGAGCGTACAGAGATCGGATTGGTGTAGCTGGTCGGCTGTGGATTGCAGACGCGCATCAACGCCTGAGTGATTGGTAATCAGGCCGACGCGCTGGCCGCGGATCAGGTTGGCTTGCGCAAGCAGGCGTTCGCAGCCGAGGACGACGCGGCTCATGGCTCGGGTACGAGCGCGGAGGCGTGCTGGACGCGGCGCGCAAAGTACTGGTAGAGAATGCTGCCGGCATAGACGCCGTCGTGTGCGACGGATGCGCTGCGAATGGCTTGGCTTTGGCGGCGGCGGCGATAGATGTTGCGCGGATGCACAAGGCACCAGAGCAAGGCGGCACAAGGGGCCAAGGCGCTGGACCACTGGCCTCGGCGAAGGTAGTAGAGCACGGCCACCACTTCCAGCCACAGGCGCAAGGGCAGCAGCCACAGCAGGCGGCCCAGTCCCGCGTTTTTGCACAGCGTGATGAGGCTGTTGCGGTGGTTGAAGTACGTCTTGCGGAAGGTGGCCGGAGGCTGGGAAAAGCCCGAGTGGTGAAAAACCACAGATTGCGGCACGGCGCGGATTTGGTAGCCGGCGAGTTGGAGACGCCAGCACAAGTCGATTTCTTCAAAGTGCATGAAGTATTCGGGGTCGAAAAACCCGACTTGGCGGGCCGCAGCGACGCGGAGAAAGAGGGCTGCGCCGCAAGCCCAAAAGAGCGGCACGGACGCGTCGTATTGGCCCTCGTCGCGCTCGCAGCGGTCGAAGAGCCGCCCCCGACAAAAGGCGTAGCCCAAGGCGTCGATATAGCCGCCAGCTCCGCCTCCGTAATCGAAATGCTCAGGTGCGCTGGCCGAGCGCAACTTGGGCTGGCAGGCGGCGATTCGGGGATCGCTGTCGGCCATGGCGACGAGGGGAGCGAGCCAGTTCGGCTCGACGCGGGTGTCGTCGTTGAGCAGCACGGCGTAGCGAGTGTGAGCGGCCGCCAAGCCGCGATTGCAGGCTGCGGCAAACCCTAAATTGCGCTCGTTGGGCAAGACCTCTAACGCGGGAAAGGCGGCTTTGGCCCGCTGCAAGCTAGGCGCGTTGCCGCCGTCGTCAACGACGAGCACGCAGACGGGATAATTGCTGTGGGCATAGACCGAGGCCACGCAGTCGTAGAGCACGTCTGCGCGGTAGTGCGGAATGACGACGGTGACGGCCTCGGTCATGGAGTGGTGGGTTGGCGGAGGATGCGCTCGGCCTCGACCAATTCCGACCGCTCGCCGTACTGCTCTTTGTATTGCTGGAGAACAGCCAGTGCCCCGGCAACATCGCCCTTGGCTTGGAGGGTAGCAGCCAATTCGTAGTAGCCTTCCCAGCGTTTCGGCGCGAGGGCGATGGCTTGGTGATAGAGGCCCACGGCGCGGTCGTAGGCCGAGTAGGGTTCTTGGATCAGCACGCCGGTCAGCGCAATGATATTGTCGTAGGTGGCGGCTGGCTCAACGCCCACGCGCTCGATGAGGAACAGCACGGCGTCGCGAATGTGATCGCTTGCGATGTCGTGATGGCCGAGTTCGCTGAAGTAATCGGCCGCCGCATAGTGGTTCTCCCAACTCATGTAGATGTTGTCCCGCGCCCACTGCATGAGTTGCGGCACCTCGGCTGTGCGCCCCTGCTCCTCGTAGCTGCGGGTCAATTGCATGACACAAGCCCAATAGTTGCCCAAGAGGCGCTCGGAGTTTTCGTCTTTGTACAGGGACGGATCGGTGAGGCCGCGGAAGCGGTATTTTTCGAGCAGATTGCGCTCTAGGGCCGCGTCATCGACGCCGTCTGTAGGCTCGGGTGAGACTTTTACGCTCATGCCGACCATGGTCAAATAGGGGTCGAGGTTGAGCAGGTTGCTGGTGGGAACGGTGATGGCAAAGTGGATGGGTTTTTTCCACTCGTTCCAAGCCAGAATTTTGATGACCATGACGTCTTGGACGCGGAGGATCGGGTACTCAGGTGGAGCGCTCACTTCCACGTCGATTCCCAGTTTCTTTAGCTCCGGCGGCACTTTAGGCTCGGGCCAGTACCGCTTGTAGAAATCGACCATCTGCGTGTCGGTGAGCACGGAGTCGATGAAGTCGTCGGTGTAGCGGATGTCGATGCGCGGCTCGCGGTCGCGCAGTTGCTTGATGTACCAGTTGGTGTTCAACAGGCTCAAGTTGACCACCCGCACGTCGCGCCGAAATCCTTCTACTTCTTGCAAAAACCACAGCGGGAAGGTGTCGTTGTCTCCGTTGGTAAATAGGATGGAGCCTTCCTCGCAGCTCGTCAGCATGTTGTACGCGTAATCATAGGCGATATAGTCGCCCGTGCGATCTTGCACGTGATAGAGCCGCGCGGCCACTCCGGCTGGTAGCAGCAACCCAGCCGCGGCCACGGCTAGCACGACCGCCCGATGTTTTCCCCACTGCTGCCGCACTGCCTCGACCACGCCCAGCCAGCCCAATCCGATCCACAGCGCGAACGCCAAGTACATCCCGCCGAACACGTAGTGCCGCTCGCGCGGCTGCGGGTCTGGCATGTTCAGGTACAGCGACAGCCCAAAGCCCATGATTAAAAACAGTAGCAACACGCCCCCGAACCGCCGCCAGTCCCGCCGCCCGTGCCACCACAGCCCCCACAGCCCTAGCCCGTACGGCACCAGTGAAATAGACACTGGATCCGGTATATTTATGGTGGCCTTGCGGAACACCTCGACCCGCTCGAAAAGCGGAAAGGGAAACTGCTGAAAGAAGTACTTCATCTGCTGATCCCAAAACTGATAGGTGCGGCTCGCCCGCGCCGTCAGCATGGTAGTAAGCATGCTCTCAGTGCCGTATTGCTCGCGGTTGAGGAATTTGAGGAACGCCACCCAGGTCTCTGGATCGTTCTCGTCGATAGCCGGATTCAGGCCAGAGCGAATGTACAGCGCCCCATAGGTGGAATAGCCCAGCGCGAACAGCACGAGGACGCCGAGCAGGAGTACAAACAGCCGCCGATCTTGGCCGTACAGGTACGCTAACAGCCCCACCAGCCCCAGCACCATTACCCCATTCGAGCCAGCCCCTGGACCCAATGCCACCAGCCCCAGCCCGCTGACCACTCCCCAGCCGACCAGCAGCACGATCAGCCGTTGCAACTGGCGGTCGGCAAACCACGCCAGCAGCATGAGCGATGGAATCGTCAATAGGCACAACAGGTGGACGCCGCCGCCGAGGCCGAACAAATACGCCAGCGCCAACAGCCAGCGGTCGTTGGCCGCGCCCGCGCCGCTGCCTTCCCAGTAGAAAATCAGCCACAGCCCCAAACAAGTGAACAAGATGGAGTAGCCGTACACCTCGGCTTCGGAGGCGTTGTACCACTGGGTGTAGGAAAACGCCAACGTCAGCGCGGCCACGGCCCCACCGGCGAGGACGCCGATGTCGCGGGCGTCGCCCAGCGGTTGCAGAGGCTGGCCGCCCAAGGCCCGCCGCCCGAGCGCGACGGTCGTTAGATAGACGCACCAAATCGCCAGCGCCGAGGTCAGCGCGGACATGAAGTTGACGCGGATGGCGACTTCGCCGAAGGGGAACAAGGTGAAGACTCGCCCTAGCAGTACGTACAACGGAGCGCCCGGAGGATGAGGTACGCCGAGGATATAGGACGTGGCGATGAATTCTCCGCAGTCCCAAAAGGACGTGGTCGGCGCGAGGGTCTTTACGTACATCCCCAGCGTCAGCACGAAAATCCCCACCCCGAAAACTCGGTGGATTACAACGGAATTAGGCATTGGCATGGTCTTAGGTGAATGCGCGGGTAACAATCTAAACTTTAAATATAAGAAATATAAGATAACGTGAGCTTGGGTTACGCGGCCTGTACTTGGAGTTTAGTCTTCCGCCGCGTCGTCTATGGCTTGGTAGGCGACCAACTCCCAGCCGTGAAACACCATTGCCAAGCCGATGTGTCGCACCGACGGGTAACGGCGGCGCAAGAACGGGTCGGCCAGATAGCCGCGCAACTGCCCTACGGCCTCCTGCACCTTGTCCGCGGCGACGGATTCGTCGAGCGACGCACGCCGCTGCAGATACTTGAGTTCGAGCACGTAGCCGAACTGCATATCGGGATACTGTGCCACAAACGGCTCCAAGTACAAATCCGCATACCCCTTGTTGAGTTCATACTCTGAGTGCAGCAGAAAATACGGGGACAGGCTCAAGTGGGCGGCGACAAAGCCATGCACCACCTTCTCGCCGTCCATGTAGTCGCGGATGCCGGTTTGTTCGGCTAAGGCATCGCGCAAAAAGTCCAAGGCCGGCTGCCAAGCACCGTCGTAGGCCATTGCTTGAACTAAGCGGAAAAAGGTGTACACATCGACCGAGAACACCCCTACATCATCGTACGCATCGCGCAGGTAGCCGTACATCAACCGCTTGACCGTTTGATTGGGAATACCCAGCCGAGGCACCCCGCGCTCGACGGCGCGAATGCTGAGCAGGCCGAAGTAATGCAGCAGCGACAGGAAGTTTTCGCGTTGGTCTAGCTGGTTGAGGGGAAAGCTGAGTTGGATGGGGGTATTTACCTGTTCTTGGCCGATGATGTGGCGCAGCAGGTCGAAGTTGCCGTTGAGTTGGCGGTTGACCGTCAGCAGGTGGCGCAGCTTGCCGTAGTCGATGCGGACATTGGTGTCGATCAGTTCCCGGGGTGCTTTTTTATTCGGCATGGATTCAGCGAGAAAATAGAGCACCATGTCGGTGTTGTAGAGGTCGCCCTCGGCCTCTTCGGAGAACCGATAGCCATTGTACCACTCCCGCATCACGTCCATTGCTTCTTCGACATCCTGACTGAACACGCCGTAGTCGCGGTACAGCTCTAGCAGGTTTTGCACCTCGGCTTCGGTGAAGCCGAGCATGTCGTTGAATTCCGAGTGCAAACTGATGTTGCGGCCGATGTTGAAGCCGCTGGTGACGTCGTCCATGGTAATCGGCGATACGCCGGTGATGAACATGCGCTCCAAGCCGCCGCCGCTGTGTCCGGCTCCGACCTTGAGCGTGGCGAAAAAGTTGCGATAAAAGCCGCCGCCGTAGGTGAACGACTGGTACGCCGCTTCGCCGTGATAGGCTAGTATCGTGTTGGCGAAGTTGTCGTACTCGTCGATGAGCACATACAGCGGGATATGGTGATCGCCGGCATATACGAACAGTTCATTGAGCTGGCCATTGGCCGAGTCAGACGAGCAGATGTGCTGCCGCGCTGCCTCGGGAAACAAATCCGCATTGCGCTCTAGCGTAGTGCGGATTATCAGTTGACAATACTCTTCAAAGTGGTATTCGAGGGTTTCCAGTGCGTTTTTGAACGCCGAAAAGTTGAAGCGCAGGATGACGTAGCGATGGCGGTTTTCCGTCGGCTGCCGCCCCAAGTCCGTGCCGCCGAAGACGTCCTCGAATTCGTCGGCGCGGTTGCGGTCGTAGTAATTGTCCAGCAGGGATACCCAGCAGGATTTGCCAAAGCGACGCGGACGAATCAGAAAGACGTAGCGTTCCTCTTCCAGCGCGTGGACAAAGCGCGTCTTATCGACATACAGGCGCTTTTCCAAGCGAATGGCGCGGAAATCAGCCCAGCCATAGGGAATGCGCGGGTAGGAGGAATTAGGCATTGGCAATGGTCTTAGATGAATGCGCGGATAGACGATCTATTAAATAGTATAGGGGAATTTGGCGGATAGAAAAATTTTCTTGCCGTCGTGGCTAGGTGGCCGCCGACGGCCCTAGCCCACCAACTCGGCCGTGCCCCAAGTACTCGGATCGCGCTCTACGCCCATGTCCGAGATCGACGACCAAGACTGGGTGCCGTGCTGTGAGTCGTGCAACAGGTACGCAAACCCCACTCGATTGAACTCTCGCGGCGCAAAACCATTGAGACCGGTAGCCGGCAGTTTGATCTCTAGCTGATAGCTCCGCTTGAGTCGGCGCAGGCCGGTTTCAATCGAACCTTCTGGGCAGGGCGGTGCCTGTTCGCGGGCGTCTTCAATGGAAGTCTGGCGGGCGATGGGTTGCTTGCCGCCCTTGCCGCTGCCGCCGGGCAAGACGTAAAACCGATGGCAGAAGCGGTTGGCGCGGTGCTCCTTGACGTCGCGGGTGTCGATGAACAGTTCGAGGCTGTCGCCGTCAGAAGGCTGGAGCGGATTGAGCTTGTAGGTCGTCTTGCGCTTGACCTCGCAGGCAAAATACAGGCCGCTGTCGTCGTAGGCCATATAGACCGAGGCAAAGGGCTGGTGGCCATCGACAGCCATCAGGTCGGGCACGCGCTCGGCGTCGTCCCAATCTCGTAGGTTGCCGTTGATTTTGGGCGGTTTTTCCCGCCGCAGGCAGCGAAAGGAAAACTCGAAAAAGGCGCGTTGGGGCAGGTACAAATTGCTCATGTTCGCCGTGCCTTGCGCTCGCGCCGCAGCACATCGGCGAGAATGCGCCCGGTGTGCGATTGCTGGCTCTGGGCGACTTTTTCTGGCGCACCGGCGGCGACGAGCGTCCCCCCTTGATCGCCGCCCTCTGGCCCCAAGTCGATGAGATGGTCGGCGGTTTTGATGACATCCATGTTGTGCTCGATGACGACCATGGTGTTGCCGGCATCGACGAGGCGGTGGAGCACGGCGAGCAGGCACTCAATGTCGGCCAAGTGCAAGCCGGTGGTTGGCTCGTCGAGGATGTAGAGAGTCTGCCCGGTGTCAGGGCGGCACAATTCCGCGGCCAGCTTGAGGCGCTGGGCCTCGCCGCCGGACAGGGTGGTCGAGGATTGTCCCAAGGACATGTAGCCCAAGCCGACGTCTTCCATGATTTGCAGGCGCTTGCGAATGCGGGGGATGTTTTCGCAGAGGACGAGCGCGTCGCGCACCCGCATCTGTAGCACGTCGGCAATCGAGTATCCCTTGAATTGCACCCGCAGCACCTCGGGCATGTAGCGCTGGCCGCGACATTCGTCGCATTCGACCCACACGTCGGGCAAGAAGTGCATCTCAATGCAGCGCTGCCCCAATCCCTCGCAAGTCTCGCAGCGGCCCCCGGGCTTGTTGAAGCTGAAGTGCCCGGCCCCAAAGCCAGCGACCTTGGCGTCCGGCAGGTCTGCGTAGAGCTGGCGCATCAGGTCGAAGACGCCCATGACCGTGGCCGGAGTGGAGCGCGGGGAGTGGCCGATGGGGGTTTGGTCGATGTGGATGACTTTGTCGATGTGCTCGACCCCGTCGATTTGGTCGTGCTCGCCGACCGGGCGATTGGCCTTGTGCAGCTCGTTGGCGAGCGCGTTGAAGAGCACGCTTTCCACGAGCGAGGACTTGCCCGATCCCGAGACGCCGGTGACGCACACGAGGCGGCCGAGCGGGATGGGCACGTCGATGTTTTTGAGGTTGTGCTGGCGCGCGCCGCGCACCACGAGTTGCCCCTTGCGACGCTTGCGACGGTTGGTCGGGACTGGGATGTGCAATTCGCCGCGCAGGTATGCGCTGGTGAGCGACTGCCGACCGTTGCCGAGTTGGCTGGGCACTCCGGCTGCGACTAGGTTGCCCCCCTCGCTGCCCGCGCCCGGGCCGAGATCGACGATGTGGTCGGCCCCTTCGAGCGTATCGCGGTCGTGCTCGACTAATACGATGGTATTGCCCAAGTCCTTCAGGGAGTTGAGGGCGTCCAACAGCCGGGCGTTGTCGCGTGGATGCAGGCCGATGGTCGGTTCGTCGAGCAGGTAGAGCACGCCGGTGAGGCCGGAGCCGATCTGGGAAGCGAGGCGGATGCGCTGGGCTTCGCCGCCGGACAGGGTCGAGGCGCGGCGCTCCAAGTCGATGTAACCGAGACCGACGCGCTCTAAAAAGCCGAGGCGCGTACGGATTTCCTGCAACAGCTCCCCGGCGATGTCGCGCTCGCGCTCGTGGAGCTGCATATCGCGGAAGAAAGGCAAGCTCTCGGCGATAGGCAGGCGGGCGACTTGGACAATGCTTTTGTCGCGCAGGTACACGGCGCGGCTGTCGGTCTTAAGACGACTGCCTTCGCAGGCCGAGCACGGAACTTGGCCCAAGAGGTGCCGGTGCCGCTTGCTGGTGCTTGCGTACTCGTCGAGGGGCGGCAGGACGCCAGCGTAGCGGAAGCTGAGGTTTTCTACGGTCAATTGCTGCTCGGGTGCGCCGTAAAGCAGGGCGCGCCGGGCTTCGGGCGCGAGCGCAGCATACGGCGTGTCCAAGCTGAAACCTAAGGCATCCCCCGCGACGGATAGCAGACGGTCAAACGCCGGGTCTTGCACTGGCCCCCAAGCGCGGATGGCTCCCTCGCGCACGCTGAGATGCGGCGCTACGACCCGCTCGCGATCGACGCCTTCCCCCAACCCCAACCCCTCGCAGACTTGGCACATGCCCTGCTGGTGGTTGAAGGAGAAGCACTGTGGCGACAGGGGCGAGAAGGCTCGACCGCACTCCGGGCAGGAGTAGCGGCGGCTGAAGCGTTCCTCGGTCTCGTCGTCGGGCGAGGCTACGATCAACTCGCCGTCTCCCAATTCTAGGGCGCGCTCGACGGATTCGGTGAGACGGCCGCGGTCGCTGGCGCGGACGGCGAGGCGATCGACGACGAGTTCGATGCGGTGGCGATGGCGGCGCTCTAGTTGGATTTCTTCGCGCAAGTCGTGGACCGTGCCGTCGATGCGGGCGCGGAGGAAGCCATCGCTGCGGGCGCGCGCCAACAGGGTTTCGTAGCCCTCGTTTTGGCGCGGCTCTATGGGCGCGAGGATGAGGATGCGGCGGCCAGCCGGCATCTGCGCGATGCGCTCGACCATTTCCTGCGCGGTCTGCGTGCCGGCCGGCACATGGCAGCGCGGGCAGTACTGGGTCCCCAAGGCCGCGTACAGGGCGCGGATGTAATCGTACACTTCGGTGACCGTGCCGACCGTGGAGCGGGGATTGCGGCTGGGTGCTTTCTGCTCGATGGCAATGGCTGGCGACAGCCCAGAGACGCGCTCGACCTTGGGCTTTTGCATCTGTTCGAGAAACTGCCGCGCATACGCCGACAGCGACTCCACGTAGCGGCGCTGTCCCTCGGCGTACAGGGTGTCGAAGGCCAATGAGGATTTGCCCGAGCCGGAGACGCCGGAGATGACCGTTAGCTGGTCGCGGGGGATTTTGACGTCGATGTTGCGCAAGTTGTGCTGGCGCGCGCCGAGGATCTCGATTTCCCGGATCCAGCCGTTGCCCTCGCCGTGGCCGTTGGTGGCTGCCGCTGGCAGTTCGACCCGCTGTGGTTTGAGCGCCTTTTTGAGCGCGTGGCCGGTGTGCGACTGCTCGTTTTGGGCCACGGCTTCCGGCGACCCGGCCGCGATGATCCAGCCGCCGTCCTCGCCCCCTTCCGGGCCTAAATCGAGGATGTAATCCGCGGTCTTGATGACCTCCATGTTGTGCTCGACGACGACGACGCTGTTGCCTTGGTCGGCAAAGGTGTGGAGGATACGCAGCAGCTTATCCACGTCGGCAAAGTGCAGGCCAGTGGTCGGCTCGTCGAGAATGTAGAGGGTGCGGCCCGTGCTGCGGCGGCAGAGTTCCTTGGCCAATTTGATGCGCTGGGCCTCGCCGCCGGACAGAGTGGGGGCGGGCTGGCCGAGCTTGATGTAGCCGAGGCCCACATCGTACAGGGTCTGGAGCACGCGGCGCACGGGGGCGACGTTCTCGAAAAGATTGAGTGCTTCCTCGACTTCCATTTCTAGCACATCGGCGATTGAATGGCCCTTGTATTTGATGGTCTGGGTCTGGCGGTTAAAGCGACGACCCGCGCAGACTTCGCAAGTGACCCAGATATCGGCGAGGAACTCCATCTCCACCAAGTTCGCGCCATTGCCCGCGCAGGCTTCGCAGCGCCCGCCTTTGACGTTAAAGGAAAAGCGGCCCGGCTGGTAGCCGCGCAGGCGGGCCTCGGGCAGCTTGGCAAAGAGCTGGCGGATGGGCGTGAACGCGTCGGTGTACGTGGCCGGGTTGGAGCGGGGCGTGCGACCGATGGGCTTCTGGTCGATGCGGATGACTTTGTCGAGGTGTTCCACGCCTTGAATTGCCGCGTGTGCGCCCGGTTCTTGCAGGGCGCGGTGGAGGACGCAGTCGAGCTGTTTGAAGACGATGTCGTTGATCAGCGAGCTTTTGCCCGAGCCGGAGACGCCAGTGACGCAGGTGAACAGGCCGAGGGGGATGCGCGCCTCGATGTCTTTGAGGTTGTGCTGGCTCGCCCCTTCGACGACTAGCCACTTGCCGTTGCCTTGGCGGCGCTGGCTAGGGACCGGGATGGCTTCCTCTCCCGCGAGATAGCGCCCGGTGAGAGATTGGGGGTTGTGCTCGACGTGGCTCGGCGGGCCGCAGGCGACTAGCGTGCCGCCGCGCTCGCCCGCCCCGGGACCGAAGTCCACGACCACATCGGCCTCGCGCATGGTTTCTTCGTCGTGTTCTACGACGATGACCGTGTTGCCGATGTCGCGCAGGCGCTTGAGGGTGTCCAATAGTCGCTGGTTGTCGCGGTGGTGCAGGCCAATGGAAGGCTCGTCGAGGATGTACAGCACGCCGACCAAGCCGGAGCCGATCTGCGAGGCGAGGCGGATGCGCTGGGCCTCGCCGCCGGACAGGGTGTGCGCGCCTCGGTCGAGCGTTAGATAGCCCAAGCCCATGTCGCACATGAGCTGCAAGCGGCCGCGGATTTCTTTGAGCGCCTCTTCGGCGATGAGGGCCTTGGCGTCCTCAAAGGCCACAGCGCGAAAGAAGTCGCGCGCTTCTTCGATGGGGATGGCGGTTAGCTGCGGGAGGTTGCGCCCGTCGATTTTGACGGCGAGGGACTCTGGCCGCAGGCGGCCGCCGTCGCACCGCTCACAGTGCTGCACGCCCATGTATTGCTCTAATTCGCGGCGCTGTTTCTCCTTGGCCCCGCGAAATTTTTCTTCGAGAAACGGGATGACGCCTTCGTACTTGTCGTTGTGCGACCAACTTGAGCCACGGAGGTTGGTGTACGTAAAGGTGACTTTTTCGTCGCCGAGGCCGTAGAGGAACCCGTGCTTTTGCTCGGCTACGAGTTCACCCCACGGCGTGTCGAGATCAAAGCCGAGGTGCTCAGCCGCGCCTTCGTATAGATGCAAGCGCCAGCGATTGCTGCCCAACTCGCCGAGCGGCGCGAGTGCTCCAGCGCGTAGGGTTTTGGCCGGGTCGGGCACCATCAGACGCTCGCTCATCAGCACTTGCGTGCCGAGGCCGTGGCAGTCCGGGCACATGCCTTGGGGGTTGTTGAAGGAAAACATCTGCGGCGTTGGCTCTTGGTAGGAGATGCCGCAGGCCGTGCAGTCGAAGCGGTCGCTGAGCAGGAAGTCGGCGGCTCCTTCGCGGGCGACGATAAAAGTCCCTTGCCCGAGGCGTAGGGCGTTGTCAATGGCTTCTTCCAAGCGGCGGTTTTCCCCCTCGCGGAGAATCAAGCGATCGACCACGACTTCAATGTTGTGGCGGCTGTAGCGGTCGAGTTCGGGGGCTTGGTCGAGGGTGAAAATTTGGCCATCGACGCGCACGCGGATGTAGCCGGCCTTTTGCAGGTCGGCAAAAAGCTCGTGGTATTCGCCTTTGCGCTCTTGGACGACTGGGGCGAGGATGTGCAGGCGCGAGTTGACCGGCAGGGCGCGGATGCGGGCGGCGATCTGTGCGCGGGTCTGTGCGCCGATCGGCGCGCCGCACTCTGTGCAGTGCGGGGTGCCGACGCGGGCGAAGAGCACGCGCAAGTAGTCGTAGATTTCCGTGATAGTGCCGACGGTGGAGCGGGGGTTTTGGCCGGCGGTTTTCTGGGCGATGGAGATGGTGGGGGACAGGCCGGTGATTTGATCGACGTCGGGCTTTTCCATCTGGCCCAAAAACTGGCGCGCGTACGCCGACAGCGAGGTAACGTAGCGGCGCTGTCCTTCGGCGTACAGGGTGTCGAAGGCCAACGAGGATTTGCCCGAGCCGGAGACGCCGGTGAAGCAAATTAGTTTGTTTTTGGGGAGGGTGAGGTGGAGGTTCTTGAGGTTGTGGACGCGGGCACCGCGGACGACGATATCTTGTGTTTCCATGACTCGTGTAGGCGCGAGGGGCGGGGGACGGAAACAGACAATATACTGTACGAATGTGCAGCGGGCAAGCGTAGGGGTGCGGAATGGGAAGCCCCCTTTACCTATGAGGATAGAGGGCTTATTCTCAGAAGACTGAAGGAGGTTTGAAAATGCCTTGGAAAAAGGTCAACATTGAGCAATGGGCAGAGGAACTCGGCGTCAATACTAACGAACTACACCAGAAAGAACAGCTCATCGAAAAGATCGTGAAGAGTAGAAAGCGATTTGGCTTGACGCAAGGCCAATTGGCCGAGATGGTCGGCGTCTCCCAACCGCGCATTGCCCAGATAGAAAACAGAACCAAGATCGGAAAAATTAGCTTCGATGTACTTTTCAATATCCTCGGGGTCTTAGGGCATGATTTCAAAATCACTACACGTAAGGTGCGCGATCTCGAGAATGTAAATGCGTAGCGGCATATCTAGACCAACAGCGTCTGGCCGATTGACGCCCCTTTTTCATCTGCTTATAATGACCGCTCGGTAATTCAGTAAAATCAATTGTTTATCACTCAAGAGGAGTTGCTAAAATGATTCATTTAGGGGCCAATTCGGTGCTCTTTGCAGGATTCGATCTGGAAACGGCGATGCGCCACATTCACCTCGCTGGCTACGACGGCGTCGAGCTTTCGGCGATCAAGGGCATGTGCGAGCACTTGGAGTTGGACAACTGGCAGGCGCAGGCCAACCAGATCAAAGAGTTGGCGGAAAAATACGAGCTAAAACTGCTGGCTATGGAAGAGGCTGCACTCGACGAAGAGCGGCTGATGCTGGCGTTTGCGGCTGGTGCTGAGATTGGCATTCCCGTCGTCAACGTCGGCCCAGGGGGCAAAAGCGATGTGGAGGAAGATTTCGACCGGCAGGTTGCGCTGCTGGGCAAGATGGCGGATAGGGCGCACGAACACGGCGTGACGCTGTGCGCTAAGGCGCACGTGGGGCAGTGCATTTACGATACGCCGACTACGTTGCGGGCGATGGAGCGGATCGACTCACCGGGATTTGGGGTGGATATGGATCCGAGCCACATCCATCGGGCGGGGGAGAATACGGTAGAGGCGCTGGCGGCGGTTATCTCGCGGGTCAAGCACGTGCATATCCGGGATTGCGCCGTGGCAGAAGGTGGGCCGGGTGCGCCGGAGTTGCAGGCGTGTGGTCGGGGCAACATCGATTTGTTCGGATATGTCAAGGTGCTGCACGAATCGGGACTAGACGTGGCGGCTAATTTGGAAGTGATAGGTGCCAAGGAGTACGATTTGGGACAGGTGGCGACGATTGCAGCGGAGAGCCGAGGGTATTTGAACGCCTGCTTGCGGGCTTGCGGTGCCCGTTAGTCGCGCCTTCGTCGCCCTCCGGGTGCCAGCGGCATTGGGAGAGCTGAGCGACGCGATGCGACCGTTGTGGCCGGCGCAGGGTGTGAGTTGGGTGCGGCCGGAGAATCTCCATTTGACGCTGCGCTTTCTCGGCGCGGCGGAGGACGCGCAAATCGCGGCCTTGAGGGAAGGATTGACGGCGGTTGCCGCGCGGCACGAGGGGTTTGTTGCGACTGTAGAGCGAAGCGGCTGCTTTCCCAATCGCCGCCGACCGAAGGTTATTTGGGCTGGTGTGGCGGATGCGGACGGACGGTTGGGTGCGTTGCAACGGGATGTTGAAGAGGTGGTGTGCGCTGCTGGTTGGGAGCGGGAGGAACGGGATTTTCGTCCGCACGTGACGCTGGGTCGGGTGCGGGCGAGGGTGCGTTCGCCGAGAAGCGAGCAGAGCGGCGACCTGCCTCGGTTGCAGATTCCGGTGAAAGCGGTGGAGCTGATCGAAAGCATCCTCAAGCCAGCCGGAGCCGAGTATCGGACCTTGCACCGAGCGGTGCTTACATCGTAAAGGAGCCTCCATGCCCGGCAGACCGTACATCCTCGCCGAGACCAATTGGCAGACCGTAGAGCACACCCCGTACGAGGTGGCGATCCTCCCGTGGGGGGCGACGGAAGCGCACAATTACCACCTGCCCTATTCGACCGATGTGGTGCAGTGCGACGAGATCGCGGCGGCTGCGGCTGGCATCGCTTGGGAGCAAGACGCTAAGGTCATCGTCTTGCCGACTGTGCCCTTTGGCGTCAACACCGGCCAACTCGACATCAAGCTGGACCTCAATCTCAATCCCTCGACTCAGCTTGCCGTCCTGCAAGACTTGGTCGAAGCGCTCGCCCATCAGGGCATTCCCAAACTGCTCATTGTGAACGGCCACGGCGGCAACGACTTCAAGCAAATGGTGCGGGAGCTATTGCCGCGTTATGCGATGTTTATTTGCTGCATGGATTGGTACCGCATCGCCGATCAGGGGCTTTTTGCGGAGGGCGGCGACCACGCCAACGAGATGGAAACCAGTCTCATGCAATACTTGCGGCCGGATTGGGTGCTGCCCTTGTCGGAGGCTGGCAGTGGCCGCGAGCACAAGTTTAAGATGGCCGCGCTGCGGGAAGGCTGGGTCTGGACCCAGCGCGA
>JAJDYK010000214.1 GCA_022825185.1 Candidatus Latescibacterota bacterium
TGGCGCAAAAAGGCCATCTACGACGCCGGCGGCTGGCAGCACGACACGCTCACCGAAGACCTCGATTTGAGCTACCGCGCCCAGCTAGCGGGCTGGCAGTTTCTCTATCTGCCCGAAATTGAAGTGCCCGGCGAGATCCCCATCGAGATCAATGCCTTCAAGTCGCAACAGCACCGCTGGACCAAAGGCGCGGTCCAGACGGCCAAAAAGGTGCTGCCGCGAATCTGGCATTCTGCGCTACCAGCCAAAGTCAAGGTCGAGGCCACCTTCCACCTGACGGCCAACCTCTGCTACATTATGATGCTCTTGATGGCCCTATTGACCGTTCCGGTGCTTTCCATTCGCTCGCAACTCGGCTGGGAGCGGTTCTTTATCATCGACCTGCCGCTGTTTTCTTTCGCCACCATGGCCATCTCCGGCTTCTACATTACCTCCCAGCGCGTGCTCTATCCAGATTGGCGACGACAGATCAAGTACTTGCCCATGTTGATGGCCATTGGCATGAGTCTCTGCATCAACAACACCCGAGCGGTAATTGAGGGTCTCGTCGGGTATCAAACCGCTTTCCTCCGCACCCCCAAATACGGGCTTACCGGACGCCGCGCCGTTCGGCCTCAGCATTCGGGCCGCAACCAAGGCCGGCGGCGCAAGTACCTAAGCCGCTGGCCGCTGCTGTCTTTGGGCGAGTTGGGCATGGCGCTCTACTTCGTCTTTGCCCTCTACCACGCCTATGCGACTGGCCTCTATTTGGGGATGCCCTTCCTGCTGCTGTTCCACGCCGGCTTTCTCTACACCGGTTTGCTCTCCAGCGGCCAGCGCTGGTTTCATTGGGTGTCATAGAACGCAAAAAGCCCCCGGCCGCATGGCGGCTAAGGGCTTTTCTCGCGCTGATATTATAGCCTAGCTAGAGGGCCACGCGAGCGGATAGGGATCGGTAATCTTCCGCTGCAACCACAAGATGTCAACGGCTTTGTAATGCCGGATGGTCAGCTTCTCGATGTGGCGCACGCCGATATCCACGTTGCTCTTTTCGCGCCGCACCTCGCGGCCTTTGTCCCCAGACAGCGGAATTGCTTCCGCTACCTTCGTGACGTAGAGATTGTGGGCCAAGCGCAATTCTTTATAGTCCAGATTGTCTGGCACGAGCTCTTGCAACTCTGCGACGTAGTCGTTGATGAGTTGGCGCGCCTTGACTAAGTCTTGCTCAGAAATCTCGGAGAGCGGTTTTCTCAGATGCTCAATGGTTTCGACGATCTCCCTGTTTCTACCGTCTAGTTTCTGCATCTGCTGGACGTATTCGAGCAGAATCTGCCTTTCCGCCTCCTCGCCACCGCAGGCGACCAGACCCACTGCTAGTGCCAACGCAGCCAGTTTCCTCGACATATAGACCTCCCTTTGTAGGGGTGAGATTGTCCGTTCCGTCGGCCTCAAAATACGCCGCAGAGAAGCGAAAATCAAGCGCGCGCTCCGCCGGACCCTATTGACGGGGCTTATACGCGCTCATAATATCAATTTTTTCGCATCCTACTCTCTTACTTGAGGACATCTATTCCATGGTAACTCGCGAACAGATCCAATCCCAGCTCGACAACTGCCTGTTAGAGGCCAAATTCCCCCAGTGGGAGTCGCGCTATAAGCGCGGCAAGGTGCGCGATATGTACTTGCTCGAAAACCATCGCGTGCTGATCACTACCGATCGCCAAAGCGCGTTCGACCACGTGCTCGGCACCATTCCCCTCAAGGGCCAAGTGCTCAACCGCATTGCCCAGTACTGGTTTGAGCAGACCCAAGACATCGCCCCCAATCAAATCATCTCCGTGCCCGATGCCAACGTCACCGTCGCCCGCGAGTTGGACATCCTGCCCGTCGAGGTGGTGGTGCGCAAATATCTGACCGGCAGTTCGGACACCGCCATCTGGACCCATTACAACAGAGGCGTGCGCCACTATTGTGGCCACACGTTGCCCGACGGCATGGTCAAAAACCAACCCTTCGACGAGGCGATCATCACGCCTACTACCAAGGACGAAGTCCACGACGAGCTGATTTCGCGCGACGAGATCATCGCCCAAGGCCTCGTACCAGAAGATACCTGGGCCCAAGTCGAGGATATCGCCTTCGCGCTCTTTGCGCGCGGCGAAGAGCTAGCGGCCAAGCAAGGCTTAATCCTCGTCGATACCAAATACGAAATGGGGCTGGATGCGGACGGGCGCATCACGCTTGCCGACGAGATCCACACGCCCGACTCGTCGCGCTTCTGGATTAGCGACACCTACGCGGAACGCCACGCTCGCGGCGAGGAACCCGAAAGCCTCGACAAGGAATTCTTGCGCCTTTGGCTCCGCGACAAGGGCATTTCCGACGACAATATCCCCGAACTCGACGACGAGATCCGCGTCCAAGTTGCCGAACGCTATATCGACCTGTTTCAACGGGTTACAGGCACAGACTTCGACGCCGAACTCGGAGCAACGCCGGTTTTGCAGCGCATTGAGGAACGGATTGCGGAGTACATCAACTAATTAGAGAGCTATGGTCAAAAACTTGCTCCGCGCCTTTTTAGTCTTCCGCTTGGAGTTTCACCAGCCCACCCTCAATTTTGAGACCATGTTGAGCTATTGGCGGCGCGCGCCCATCGTCCAGTACGTGATTGAAGACAAGGGCGAGCAGCGCAGCAGTGCGCTCAAGCGCAAGCTCGACGAGGTCTATCCCTTCTAATGCTGCATCGCCAACTCAGAAACGCCTTGGAGGAAATTTTCGGCGTATCCTTTGTTGCCGAGGCTCTCGCCAACGCGCCCATTGCCCAAGTTGTCCTCTACGAGCGGCGCGAGGAGTTCAAAAAGGCCGTCCTCGGCTTCCAGCGAATCAACTTTCGCGACGAACACACCGCGTACGCCGCAGGCATGGAGCGCGAGTTGGGCATCGCCCTGATCTGCGCCCTCCTCGACAACGAAACGCGCGAGTTGGTTTCCGAACTCGGTCTCAACTACCTATAGCCATCTAGGCGGTGGATCGTCTTGTCCATCCTATTCTGCGTCTATCTGCGTCCATCTGCGGATCATCTTGTGAATGATATAGGATT
>JAJDYK010000234.1 GCA_022825185.1 Candidatus Latescibacterota bacterium
GCTGCCGCCCGAGCGACACACTGCTCTAACCACGCCGCCTCGGTCTGACCAGTTGGTGGCTGCATCAACGGCGCAAATGGCAGCAAGCCTACAAATTCGCGGTCGAGCACGGCTTGACCGGCGAGTTGGCTCAGGCGGATCACCTTATACTGAACGAGGATTTGGTAGCCGGGATGCTCCTGGAGGTAGTAGCCCGGATCGCGTCGTCCTGCGGTCGGGCGCAGGTAGAAGACGTGGGCGTACACCGGCAAGTCGTAGTGCTCGATACTGCGGCCGATGTAGCCGGCCATGCGGCGAGGCATGGCCGGGTGGTCGGTGGTTTGAAACTCGTGGTGGACTAAGGCGTCCTCGCCGGCGATGCGCACGCGGAGGAGGCTGTCGGTGCGGCGGGCTTTGACGATGGGCTGCTCGCTCTCTAGCACTTCGACGTCTTCTATGTCGTCGCGCTGGAGGGCAAAGCGGGCGAAGTCAGCCGGGTAGGTTTGGATCAGGTGCTTGGAAACGGTGTCGATTTCGGCCATGGCGATCTATCAATTAGGGATATTGCAATATCCATGCCAAAGCGGCAGCACAGTGGGGAGGACAGGGCCGTGCCGGGTTCGACTGTATCGGACACAACCCATGAGTGCAACCTTTAGGGACTAGCATAGCTAAATTCAAATCTCTGCTGCCCGTAGATATTTGGTCCTCCCTATCTGCCTATTCGGCACCCGACGCTTGGGATAGGTCAGATCGGGAGTCACCGTCTCCCCGAGCCGGCACAACGGCTGTTTGCCGGGGCGGGTGGGGTGTTGAGCTTTGAGCTGCACGGGGGCGTGGAGGCCGCCGAGCGGTTGCTGTCCAAGCTGGTTCTGCCGGCGTCAGCCCCCAGTCTCGGCGGGGTCGAAACCCTCATCACGCGGCCAGTCACACGTCGCACAACGGCTTGAGTCGAGAGGAGCTAGCGGCCATAGGTATAGCCGACGGCTTGGTGCGAGTGGCGTGCGGCATTGAAGCCGCCGAGGATTTGTGCGCGGATTTTGGGGAGGCGTTGGTTGGGGTGTAGGGTCGCTAGGAGGGAATTATGGAAGCAGCAATACAAGCCGCTCGGGTCCTTATCGTTAGTATCTTTGCCGCCCAGAGTCGTTGCTGAGAGAGTTCCTCCGCAGTACATCCTGTGTCTCTTTTACTAATAGTTGGCGGACCTCATACTCGAAGGCTGCGTGCCGAACAGCCATTTCGAGTTGCGGGGTGCTACCAAACTCTTCTCCCACTAGCTTTTTAACGTACGGCCCGTACTGCCGCGCACGTTCATTTACTGACTCGATCTTGTACCAGTTGGCTGTCTCGCCTGCCTTCGTGAACTGCCGAACCCTAGCAACCGACATTGTTGGGTCTCTTCTGTGGGGATTCCGCTGCTTATTATCGTAAATTGATAGACGATGAATTGATAAATGCCCCGGTTCGCTCGACACTACCGCTTCAAAATAGCGAAGTTTTTCGGCTAGCTGCCTGATGACCCTCTCTGTCATCGTCTCTGTCGTCCACTGTCGCATACTTTCTCCTTTTGGCTCGGGTTGTGTTCTGCCTCGACCATATCAAGCGTCAGCCTTCACCGTCGGGCACCGTAACGACGCAAGACCTCGGTGGCCTCAGACGCATTCTCACGTGCCGCATAGTGCAGTGGCGTACGGCCATCATTGTCTTTGGCGTGGACGTCTTCTCCCCGTTCTATCAAGTGCTCGGTGACCCCCGAGAAACCTGACTTCGCCGCTAAATGCAGTGACGTACGGCCCTCATCGTCGTCGCAGCCGAGGCTCCCGAAGAGCAAAGCCAAAATGAGTATTTTCCACATCATAGCTGTCTCTTTCCTTAGATTTATCGGTACTAAACCCAACGCCGGCGGAAACCACGATAAGTTTCCACTTCCATGTCATCCATGTATCACTCGGTCAGAGTGAATCTAAAAACTCCTCTATACCGACATTCCCCAACTTTAGGCTATCCCCTAGCGTCCATTTATCGATTTCCTTATGGTTGGGAAGAACGATTACATCCTCTGGACCTGTAGGATGTGGTCGCTTAAGTACAATATGGCTGCCCTTCTGCCGGACAAAGTAAAAGCCCAAGCGCTCAAGAGCACGCTGGGCTTTTCTAGCTGAGATTCCAGAAGGAAGGCTAGGCAAGGTGAAGCGTCTGATGTGAAGAGTCTGTGACTTCTTCTAAGTACAGCTCGGTAGCCTCCTTGAGATTTTTCAATGCCTCCTCCTCAGTCTTTCCTTGGCTAACCGTGCCTACCTGGGGGCAACGGGCGACGAATAAAGGCAAATCTTCGCTCTTGGTTATTACGGCTGTAAAACGCGTGGGCACAGGTCGCTCCTCCATTTAGGGCTGCGAATATGACTTGACCCGTTTAAAAATTATGATACTGAACAGACCTAAGCGAATCAAGCGTCGTTGGATAAAACTGAATTACGTGGTCGTCTATAAGCGTCCAACAATCACAGTATCCCGTATCGGTCAAAAACCTCCCTCGGCGACTTCCCAGCAGCCAGCTCATCGCGCACAACATTTTCTCCGGCGAGCTTTTCCATAGCCTTTTTGTGGACTTCGCCTTTGATCGCCGCCGGAATCACTGCCACTCCATCGTAGTCGGCTAGAATAAAATCGCCAGGGTGAACCTGTACGCCACCGCAGGCGATAGGTTGGTTGATCGTTTTGGCGAGGATGCGGCCCGCCGAGTCGAGCGGCGAATACCCTTTGCAGAAGCAGTGGTAGCCCATGGCGTTCATCTGGCGCACATCGCGGACTAAGCCGTCGGTGAGCACGGATTCAACGCCGCGAGCTTGGGCAGCCGTGGAGAGAAGCTCGCCCCAAAGACCAGAGCGCTCTTCGCCATTAGTGGCAATGACGAAAACGTCGCCGGGGCTAGCTTGATCGTAGGCGGCAAAAATTTGGCCGTAGGGATCAGGATCGGAGCTAGTATCGGCGTACGCGTCGATGGTGAGAGCCGGACCAGCAATAAAGGCGTCGGAACGACTGGGCCGGATATCGGGCATCATGGCCTGATCGCGGTAGCCGAGTTGGTCCATGATGTCGGTAACTAAAGCCGAGTAGATAGGCTTCCATTCGTCGTACATTTTTAATCTCCTAGTTCCCTTAAGTGCAACCAACTTAATTGTCGTATCAGCGATACGACTATCTCAGGATCGGGGAAACAGTCGGCAAAACGGATCATCTACTTGTCCGTTTCTGGCCTCTCTTGTAGCCGCATAACCGCCTCGCGTGGTGCGACGACTGGGATACCTTCGACATGGTTAAGGTCCAGCATATGGGTTTTGTCCCCAGAAACGATCAGGTCTGCTCGGCCAGCAATTCCCGTAGCCAAGATTGGATTATCTTTTGGGTCCGGCGACAGATGTACGGTCGGCAGTTCGCTGACAACCACCCCGACCGATTCCAGAGTGTAGAGCAGGTCAGCGGCCTCCCCAGGAAGGATGCATTGCTTTAGATGATCGCGGCTCAAGACTTCCCGCAGCTCCTCGATCTGGTAAGTAGAGGTGACTAGCGTGAAGTTCTTGCGTTTGACGATAGCCAACAAACGGCCAGGCGAGCCTTTCCCCGAGATTAACGCACTCACGAGGACGTTGGTGTCAAGAACGATCCGCACGAACTTGAGCTACAGCTTCGTCAGCGAGGGCTTGGGCTTCCTCGGCCGAGAGGTGCTTGTTGCGTTCCCAGATGGAGTCAACAGTCTCCCAAAAAATCGCTTGGCGGACCGCACGGGTGACAAAGCGCGATAGGTCACCCCTTTTCCCACCCGTTCGGGCCAAATAGCTCCGAACGGTGCGGTCCGTATCCTCCGAGACGACGATATTCCAACGGGTCATCAATAGCCTCTCTTTAAGTTTCGCAATGAGGAATAGAAAATTTCCTGAGATCAAGAACGTACTCTAGATTGATAACAGACAAAAGACAAGTACGACCAGCCCAATTGTCGCCACACTGTGGCGACAATCTTCCCATCTGGGAAATGCTCGGCAAAGCGAATTATGTGGCGAAGATTCGTTGCCGAAAACCCGGTTCCAAACCTGCTCACCAATTATCGCGACAACGTCGCGACAATCTCCTTTCCGTAGTCAGCTCGTTGTCCTTGAAGAATCTCGCTATCCCTGTATTGACGGTCTGAGCAACTCCCGCACGGGTCTGCTCAATCATGCTCTGCACGTCGGCAAACAAGCCGTCCGGCGTATCAATAATATCTAAATGTTCGTCGCTCATATCTGATCCTGCTGAAAATTTACTTGTCCGTTTCTAGCTTCCCTTGTAGCCGCATGATATCAGTAACTAAAGCCGAGTAGATAGGTTTCCACTGGTTACGCGTCATAGTCGTGATTATCCTCCGCTCGATCCTGTGGTACAAATCCCACCTTTCGCTGTGCATCTGAGATGTCCACCCAACGTAGGTCGTTGTTTGACATGCCGTAGAAAATCTCAAAGCGCAAACTACCATCAGCATTGATGCACCGCTCGAATATCTGGACAATATCGCGTTGGCTCACATAGATGTCGGCACCCTGTGGCGGACGAGGACGATCGCGCTCGACTTGACCGATACGGACGCAGATACACGACAACCCATGACGATGGGCGTAGGTTCGCGCCAAAGACTCCGTCCACACTTTGGTTGAGGCATATAGACCTCTCGGTTCCGCGGGTATATTGGGCGTAATCATCTCTACATTGTCCGGTATATCTGCATGTCGGCGTTCCATCATCGCCTTGTACGGCTCTTGATCGCGATGTCCCTCCGAGACCATAATGCTGCTGGCGGCGACGATACGCGCAACGCCGGAAACTTTGCACGCTTCAAAGACATTGTAAGTCCCAATGATGTTGTTGTTCAGCAAACTCTTCCAACTCTCCCCGCCCGGATCCGCGGCAAGATGTGCGACAACATCCATACCTTCAACAGCGCGTCGGACTTGATTAAAATCAGCAATATCGCACAGGATGAATTTCTCGTCTGGAATTTCGAGCGTCCATGACCCCGGAACGCGAACAGATGGCTCCAATTCGTAGTCGAGTGCATACGCATCGTACTTTTCCGGTTGTTCTTTTAGCCGTTTGTATGTCATGTAACCAATCTGCCCAGTTGCGCCTGTAACAAGCACCCTCTTGGGTGTAGCCATACGTTTATTTTCCTTTTGTTTATTTCGGCAGTCAATTGTTGCGACAGTATCGCAACAATCTCAGTTCTGGAACAGGCTGTTCCAGCAATTTTGCAACAAGCTGTTGCAGAATTTTATCTTTCTCCAAGTGCCCTATTTCCTGCGTCCCCCATTAAAAGCATCCGGCTTCTGAGTCCCCGAAGGCCAATACCCACTCGGATCCTCGCGCCACGGCGTCCCACAAACTTCCGTCAAAACCCGCCACTCAGACGCGCCCATGACCTCTGGATGAAAGACGAAGCGCTTGAGCCCAGCCGCCTCGGACGCCCGCAAAATGCCGAGCAAATCGCGCGCAGGCATGGGGTCGCCAGCGTGCGGCGTGCGACCAGTCGAAACCCAGCAAATCACCTTATCGACACCAGCCGCCTCTATGGCGCGGCGCGTTTCGCCGTAAACGACCTCGCTGAAAAACTCGTCGGGAAAGCCCGCCTCCAAGTCAAAAAGCGTCCGCACCTGAGGCAGTTTGATGCCAAAAAGTGCCTGCACCACGGCAAAAGTGTCCTCCTCCGTTAGCCCCGGATTCCACTCCCCAATCGTCTGCACCCAGCGCGCCACCGTGCCGTACAGGCCGTCAAACCCGCGATGCCAGTAGTAGTGCTTGGGCAGTATATAATCGAAATACCCGGCCATCCGCTCGTAGTCCTGCCCGGTCAACCCAGAGAAAACAGCCGTGCGCGGAATCCCGCCCAACTCGATCTTGCGCGAAGCCTGATCGACGATGGTGCGAGCGTCTTCCCAAGCACGACGCGACTTCTCCTGCCGCATCCGCAACCAATACAACCCATCCTCGTCGAGGTCAATCAAATTCAACACCGAAAACAGGCCACCTTGGGCGAGGTAGCGCACCCGCTGGGGCGTCAGCCGACCCAGAGCCTGCCGCAGATGGTCAATGCCGCGCTGCATCCGCCCGACATCGGCCCCCATACCAGCAAAGAGCTGATCTTCACCGGGCCGGAGTTCCAAAAGCTCCCCGCCGTGGTGGAACGCTAGCTCGTAGTGGTTTTCTCCAGGACCGTCGATAATGACGCCGTGGATCTGCGGGTAAAACGCGATCAATTCCTCCAGCCCGACCAACCCGCCGCGCCCCATGCCAAAAGTCATAATCTGCCAGCCACGCGCCGCCGCGTCGTCCATCATGCCTTGCAGCTTTTTTTCTTTTTCTAGATCGCGGGGCGTCTCCTCCGGCGGCTCGACGCCGTGCTCAGCGTAGAGCTTGGTATTGACCGGATAGCTGGAGATAATCGAACCATCGTCCTGCTTAAACTGCATGCGACCGACGATAATGCCCTCAACGCCGCCTTCTTCCCAAGCGTCAAAGCGCTGCTGGTAGCCTTCAAGCCAGTGTTCGAGGGGCTGGTCGCTGTGGGTGAAGATCCAGAATTTCACGGGGGCCTCCTTAGCGGTCTGGCCACTTGTAGGCGATCTTGCTATTTTGCCAGAAGTACTTCTCGGTCACACCCTTTTCGCCAAAGTACGCTTTGACAATGGAGATGGCGGCCTTGAAACTCCCCGCGCGGTCGCTGACAGGCCAATTGCTGCCGTAGATCACGCGGTCTGCGCCAAAGGCGTCCCACATGGCGTCGAGGATCGGGCGATAGAAGTCCAGCTCTTCCGGCACCGGCTCCACCCTGCTTTGCTCCATGATCGCCGAGACCTTCATAAAGACCCGCGGCTGCTCGGCCGCTTGAGCTATGGCGTCCAACCACATCGGATGGGGATCGCCGCCGTCGGCCCCAACTCCGCCGCAGTGGTTGATAACAATGCGCAATTCGGGCAGCCGCCGGGCCAGTTCCACCACTTGGGCCAAGTCCGCCGGCCCCACCAGCGCGTCGAGGTTCAAGTCCCTTGCGACGAGATGCTCCATGTCGGCGAGAAAAGACCCAGCCTCCAAGTCGGCAAAATACCCACCGCCGCAGCGAATGCCGCGAAAGAGCGCGTTTCCTGCAAGGCGGTCGATGTCGCTTTTGAATTCCTCCCGATTGGGATCGACGTGGCCCACCAGCCCGACGATCCAAGGATCATCAGCGGCCAAATCCAGAATCCACTGGTTGTCCGCCAGCCACGCACTGGCTTCCACCACCACCGTCCCGGTCACCCCTTCGGGCGCGGCAAGGGCGCGATGGTGCTCGGGCAATACCGTGCGGTAGAGCAGTTCGTTGTCAGCCGGCGGCCAAGGCACGCCTTCCGGCCGCGTGGGATCGTAGAAGTGAGTATGAGTATCAATGATCACGATGCGTTCCTTTCTGTCATAGTGTTTGGCTCCGACTATTCAGTCGGAGAGAGAAGCGTTTCGATAAGCGTCGCAAACGCCTCTATGTCCTCTGCCTCAGTGTCGAACGAGGTCATCCAGCGCACCTCGCCTCGCGTGGCATTCCAGGGATAAAAGAAAAACTCCTGCTGCAAAATGGGAATCACGTCCACCGGCAACCGCGCGAAAACGGCATTGGCCTGCACGGGGTAGATCACCTCCACCCCGCGAATGGGCCGCACCCGCTCGGCCAGCACCTGCGCCATGGCGTTGGCGTGCTCGGCGCTCCGACGCCACAGATCGTCGGTCAGCAGGGCCGTAAACTGCGCGGCGACAAAGCGCATCTTAGAGGCCAGTTGCATCCCCTGCTTGCGCGCGCGGCGATAGTCCTCGGCTAGCTCAGGCTGAAAAAAGACCACGGCTTCCCCCAACATCAGGCCGTTCTTAGTGCC
>JAJDYK010000272.1 GCA_022825185.1 Candidatus Latescibacterota bacterium
CCAAAGAGCGCGTCGAGATAGGGGATGAGCTTTTTGTGCGCCAACAGGGCGCGGAAGGGCAGGCAGTGGGGTTTTTCCCATTCGAGCATCCCCGTGAACATGCCGCGCCGCCGGCCCGCGAGCGCGTCGCTGCCGCCGGTATTGTGATTGCCGTCTTCGCCGCGCTTGTCTTCATTGGCGTCAAAAGCCGCGTTGAGTGCATCGACTTCGTCAGGGGTGAGGAAGTCGGGGACCTTCAGGAAGCCCTGTAGGTCGAAGAGAAATTTCTCAGTATCATTCATCATAATAATACGTCTCCGCGTTGTGAACCGGGTCGTAGCCGACTTCGCGCCGGGGCGTTTCAATGTCAAAGATGTTATAGGTATTGTCCGAGATCGCAAAGTAATGTGCGCCGCTGGGCAGGTCTCCCGCGCAATGCCGCTGGAAGCAGGCGTGGACTAGGCGGGCGGCGTCCTCTTGGTGGCACCAGACGGCGAAGTAGCCTCGCTCTGCTACGCGGACGGCGTTGCGCGGATTGACGCCGCCCCAGCGCATGGCAACCGCGCTGTGCCCCAAGGCGGCGACCTTCTGCACCCACTCCTCCACATGGGCTTTTTCGCGTCCGTAGTCGTTAATCGGGTGCGCGGGCACGGCCGCGGAAATCCGCTCGGGCCAATCGGTTATCTCGTCGAACTGCCGCTCGGCCAAGGTCCAAAAGAAGCCCGGCTGGTTAAAGTCGTACAGCCCATCCACCGCGTGTACCGAGCTGGAGCCGACAATCATCGGCGGCTCATCTTGGGCCAACACCGCTTCAAAAACCAAATCGGTCATCTGGTTCATGGCCACCAAGCCGCCACAGCGGGCCAGATAGACGACCAAGTCGCACCCGGGGATCAGCGCACGGAAATCATCCGGCGACTCCATAATATCGAGATCGATAAAATCCCCTCCGGCACCCGGCTCAGTCGCCTTGTCCGGCGCGCCGGGCAAATCCACGGACACCATGCGGTAGCGCGGATCGAGCCGAGGCATATAGGTCCGCAGACCCGATCCAATCGTGCCGCGCCCGCCGATGAGCAAAACCTTGTATTCTGATATCACTATCTCTCCTTTCGCATTGCGATGAAAATTAGCTGGCTTGGAAGGTACGTGCAACGGCGCGTTGCGGTCGATTATGCTATAGTAATGGATGGGTCTCTACTTGACATTATAGCGGCTTGATGGCCGTCTTTGTCAGGTTGTAATAATAGAGGAGTGAGACAGTTGACAGGATTGACGCAAATCGCAGCCAATACAACGGTCGTCCCAACCTGGGATGAACTGGCCAAGGTGGGCTTTGAATCGCTCAAATCCTACCAGCACTGGTGTCGGCTCAGCGGCACGGACGACAGCCTAGATCAGGAGCAGCCCGCTCGCTGGCTGGAGCACCACTTGGCCGAGGCCCTAGCGCCTAAGCGCCCGCTGACGGAGAAACGCCAGCAGACTCTAGCGCAACTCGCCGCCGGCCAACTCCCCTGGAAAGGCTTTGTCGTAGAATGGCTCGGGCAAGACGCAGAGGCACACAAGGCGTTCCAACGCCTGATTTTCCACGTCGATGGATTCATGAATGTGATAACGGCCAAAAGCATCTATAGATCGGGGCCTTACCGACACCTAATCCACTGTCTTTTGGCCTTGGCTCGTCACCACCGCCGCTGGATTCGCCCCCTAGAGGAGTGGCGCTGCGTCCCTCCCAAAGGCGGCCATCCCCGGCGCAGCGACCAAATTTTCTCGCTGGCGTGCTATTTGTTAGGGCGTTACCCCGTGCCCAATGCCATGGTTTCGGCTTGGTTCGGGGGCGTCGAAGAGCAGGGGGTGCGGCAGCAGGAGTGGTTTATCCACATGGCCTCTGGCGGTAGTATCCGCAGCTTGGACGCGCCTGTCAAACTGACGCGGCGCATGGCCCATCTCTTCCAGCGCTCGCCGCAACTAGGCAGCGTCGAAAAGAGCATGCGCTGGGCGCAGGTCCTCGGCATGGGCGGCAATGGGCCTCTGGCGCAGGCAATTCTCAAGACCCGCCTAGGCCGCAATTTCGAAAACGACGAGTTCTGGAGTACAGTGGTGCTTTTCCTAGTCAACAACGCGATGCTGGACCCAACTTGGGTGGGGCCGCTTGTCGATTATGTCCACAACATGAAATTCGCCCCGCGCCGCACTGTGCAGGAGGGTGGCGGCTTGGAGGAAGCACCGCCGCCGCAGCCCAATTTCACCATGAAGGGCCGCAGCGCCACCAAGCTCCTGCGCCAAGTCGAGGCCTGGCACGGTCACTTGAGCCGCGAGGAATACGTCAATTTTCAATCTTGGCAGCCGTGTGGGATCCGGCCGTGGGAGTTGGAGGACGAGACAGACGAACTGGGCCAGGTGCGGTGGATAGTGCAGGAGCTGTTGTCGAGTTGGGAGCTGGCCGCCGAAGGCCGGGCAATGCACCACTGCGTGGTCTCGTATTCAGACCAGTGCGCCGATGGCAACACCGCGATCTGGTCAATTTGCGTGCTTCAAGACGGAGCCGAGGAACGGGAGCACGTGCTGACGGTCGCGCTGGACATCAAGAGCCGGACGGTGACTCAGGCGAGGGGGCGCTACAACGCAGTGCCCAACAAACCGCCGAAGTCCGGGAAGGTTCGCAGCGAGGTACAGGGCGGTTACTTGCGCTTGTTGAACCGCTCCGAGCACGTCATGCAAGAATGGATGCAGCGCGAGCGCTTGCGTCGCGACGATTGACCGGCCTTGGACGCGCAGCGGACGCAGGACGGCAGATGTCCGGGACGGCGGAACTCATGTCTGTGTGTTCCCTGATTTTAGACTTGCGAGCGCGGCACGCCCCTTGTCCGTCAGCCGGTACCTCTGCAATGGACTTCTCGGTTTATCAGGGACAGTCATTTCTAGCAGTTCTTCTTGCAGGAGTCGCTCTAGCCACATCCTGAAATTTTTCGTTCGACCCGAATAGCGTGCAGCCGCTCGCAACTCTTTACTTGTAGCTGGTTGCTGAACACAGGCTTGCAGCATGGCAACATCCCTGACTGACAATGTAGCTTGGACCCCAGCTTGGACCCCAGCTTGATTCTGATCTGGCTGCGGCTCTATCAGCGATTCTGGCTCCCCTATGTGCTCTCTCGCCTTCTCCAAGTACGCGGCGGAGAACGGGAACCTCAACCACAGGCCGTCGCCGCTAGATTGTAGCTTCCACTCTGGTGCGGGGTTGCCAGCCTCCTTGCACATTTCCGCAATCCGCCGGATGCCTCGTCCCCAGGCTTCGATCATTCCGGCGCGGAAAAAGGCGTAGGCGATTCGCGGGTTGTACGGATTTGACGAAAGTTCCCCAGCAAGTTGTTCGGCGGTCCATTCAGACGGCAACTGCACCGCATTCCAGATCGCGATACGGTCGTCGTACACGCTAATCTGAATTGTGGTAGGACTGGCGTAATCCCGGTGAATGATGGCGTTGATCACCGCTTCGCGCATGGCTTCACGCGGCACGGGAAAGGTCTCCACGCGATAGACGCCGTCGTAGGAAATCAGTGCCCTCGTGTACTTCGTGTACAGCAAGTCCATCGTCCGATCTACCTGAGTGAACAGGTCGCCTTCAATAACATCCTGATACAGCAGCTCCGAACCACGGAAATAGCCGATCTTCACATAGGCTTCCATCACGAATCGGTCCGGCGCTGGATGAAAGAGCAGGACCGCGGCGCGCTTTAGGAAACCCGCCTCTCGCAACTGAAGCCTTTCGATTACCCCTTCGTCGGATTCGTCCAAGATGTCCTGTGGCAATCGTTCGCTGTCAGCACCTCGCCGACGAAATCCATCAAATACGCGACCGTCCAGATCCCTGAGGCCGACGCCCGGCAGGGGCACATCGTCCCACGTTCGGCCGTATTTCTGCAACAGGAAGCGGCTAAGCGCAGCACCTCTGAGCACCTGCTTGGTGCTGCCGCTGCGATAGTAGAATTCGCCTTTGTAGCTGATTGGATTAGGGTAGGGATCAACCGCGATTTCCAGATATTCTCCGCCGTCTTCCGACTTCAGGTTCACATCTACCACGACGGTGT
The DNA here is from genome assembly GCA_022825185.1 of Candidatus Latescibacterota bacterium. Next base: position 4,068 of record JAJDYK010000272.1, read on the forward strand.
CTCGGAAATCTCCCGGCTGCCGGAAATTGATTGCCGATTCTTGGTCGGTTCGGTGGATTCAACTAACACTGTCTGTTGAATCTGCAGAACCCAAATTTACGCTTTTCTGGCGACGAGCTCGCCCCACGCTTCTGCGGCAAACGCCTCTGGCATCTCGCCCCACGTGAGGAATGATGACTTTAGTTGAGCCAAGACCCGTTTGTCCGCTAGTCCGTATTCCACAAGCTGCTCAGAGAATTCAGAGTCGCCGCACAACTCCGCCAGAAAGTGCGCGTTTCTCCGCGTGGACTCCGCATCCGACGTCCAACAGTCATACGACGCGGAAACCTTGACAATCTCGAATCCTGCCTTGTGGAATAGTCCTGGCTGGCGACGTCCACAGTACGGATCTCCGCCATTTCGTTTCATCAGTTCGATGAATAACTGCGAAAATTTCCCAAGCGGCTCAGGCGTAGGCTCAAGCAGGAATCCTCCGAAGTCGGCGTGTCTTGAGCCTACTAGCCCTCCCGATTTCAGTACTCGGCGAATCTCAGAGGTAGCTTGCTCTGGGTCGGCGATGTGCTCTAGGACTCCGTGAACGAAGACGACGTCGAAGGACTCGTCATCAGCAGTCAGGCTGCAAAGGTCGTCCGTTTTGAACTCGATTGTAGGGAATCCATCGGTGAGGCCCTGAGCAAGATCGATTTGACTCTGCTCTCTGTCGATTCCTACGACGCGCCCAGGTGCTACGATCTCTGCGAGTCCTTTGGTTATGGTCCCAGGCCCACATCCACCGTCCAAGAGAGCCATCCCGGGCACGAGGTACTCCAGAAGGAACTGAGCGTGCGTGTCGGCTGTGCGCTCTTGGAAGAAACCAGCCGTGCGCTCATCGTAGCCAACAGAATACCGATTCATCCGTCTCGTCACCGTTCAGCTTCGGGACAGGGTGCCGAACCTCGGCGAAGCGTCAATCGCAAGTAGTCCTCCGTCGCCTCAAACTCCGGGTCAACGCCGTTGTGCGCCCGCATCAACGGAATGATCTTGTTCCGCACTCCCATGCCACGTGCATCCGAATAGCTATAGTCCCGCAACGTCTCGGAGATAAGCAGATTGCGCGGAACCCGTTGGCCAGCGATCATTTTTTCGACTGTCATGCCGTTTTGCAGCGCACCAGGGCTGAGTATCTCTATCCGATCTGCATAACGAACCACCTCAATCTCCTCGTACCGCGTCCAATCCCGATGCGTCAGCGCATTGACAACGCCTTCGCGCAGCGCTTCCAGCGGATAGTGCCAGCGTCGTTCCCGACGCATGGACTCTTCCACTTGGCCCGCCTCTTCAGATACAAACGGCCGCATCGCATCAGCAAGACGTTCGATCAGCCCCTTTTCCACCAATTCACGACCCCCTGACAACACCTGCCAAAGATCGACAAGCGGCCCTTCAAGCACTTGATCGTCAAGGGCATCGTAGGTTTTATCCAGCCCCTCAAAGCACATCCAGCGAATACCGGCATGGCGTAACAGGCGACGCGGCCGATAGCCAAACAAGATCAATCCAGCGATAGTACAGGCGGGCGGGCCGTCTTCCCGCTCGACCATGAACCCCAGCGCACAAAGCCGCTCATTCCACTCCTCATCGGTCTCTGGCACTTCCCGGTCGCCGACGATAGCAGTGAGGTAGTCTGCCAGCCGTTCCCGGCTCAAATCGCACAGACCGCTGCCGGAAACAGGCAATAGCTCCGTGTGAATCAACCCACCAGCAGCAAAAAGCCGCGCCTGCTGCTCGCGCGAAGCCAGCCGAGAGGTACTGCCAACCCGTACGTAGATGTCTTCCCTCCCGCGATACCGGACGACATAAGGTTTGGTAGCACCTTGCATGACAGTAACAACCGCGACGCGGCGAACATCATCTATCGGAACTTCCTCGTAGAACGGCAGTATCATCGGATGAACCACCCGCCCAAACACCGAATCCATTACCCACTGTTCGAGATCGTCTCTCTGTATGCCAGTGATGGTGCCGTCGTCTTCCACGCCGAGCAGGACGCGCCCCCCCTGAAAGTTGGCGAGTGCCACCACCTCCCTCGCCAGTTGCTCCGGACGCAAATCATCCCGCTTGAACTCCATTCCAGAGTTCTCGCCGCCGGCTATCAGTTCGAGAAGTTCCGCTCGTTTCATTGCACTGCTCCTCAATCTATCTTTAGCCCCATCCCCTAGCGCCCCTTAAACCACAACTTCATCGCCGTCCCACCCATAATCATCTCCTTCTCCGCCGCAGAGATATTCGGCAGATGACAGTCGAGCAAATCCACCAGTTTCTGGTAGCCCGGCTCCACCACAATCCACGGCGAATCCGTACACCACATCATCCGATCCGCGCCATAGGCCCGATACACATCCTCGACCATGGACTGCATATCCCCGTAGGGCCAAGGCACCTTGGAAAACGCGTACTCCCCCGAAATT
>JAJDYK010000034.1 GCA_022825185.1 Candidatus Latescibacterota bacterium
CGGGTCATAGGACATGGCCACGCGCACGCCGTTGACGACGCCGTCAAACGACTCGTCGAGCGCGAGGATCGGGCTCGATGGATCGCCTCCGCCGCCTTCGGGGCCTTCGACATGGCCGCTGGTCTCACTACCCTCGCCTCCGCCGCCTTCGCCACCACCTGCACTGGCGACTAAACGGCCTGCTCCGCCTTCACTGCCTTCACCACCTTCGTGGCCTTCGCCATTTGCGTTGCCCCTGTGTTCTCCGGCTGACTCAGACCTGCCGGATTCAGCGTTTTCGCCGGCGGACTTTATTGGATTATCAGCACAGCTAATTATTCCAATAAATGCGGGAATAAGCACCGCAACGATTGGTTTGCTCATGTTGAGTTTCATGATATTTCCTCCGATTTAAGCGGGTAGTTCAAACTATGAACGCCGTGTTGCTGCATTGTGCATTTTTTGCCATGGCATTGGACACCTTTCTGTTGAGCAATTCCCGTGCCAACGAAAAAGACACTGAATCAAAGGGGTTTTAGGGCAGATTTTGGAATGGGACGCGGCAAATTTTTGTCGAGGACGGCAGAAATTTGCCGGGGAAGGGATTTTTCCGATAAATTCAGTGGAGGCTCAACACACGGCCTACGCCATGGAGCAATTTTTTATCAGGTCGCTATTCATTGATTACTACGTGCGAAAAAGCGCATGAAGATCCGACTCCAAACCAAGACGACCCTCACCATTGCGCTGCTCGTGGTCTTGGTTTTGACGGCTAGTAGTTATCTATTCTACGACACGGCAAAGCGTGCGCTCGACGCCGAGATGGGCGAACGGCTCGTGGCGGTCGCCAAGACCTCTGCCGCACAACTCAACGGACTCAACGGAAGCTACTTGAGCGTGCTCCAGCCGGGCGACGAAGACAGGCGGTTGTACGGGAGGCTGCAAAAGCAGCTACAGTCTATGCGCGATGCTTCCGAAGCGCGGGCGATGTACGTGATCGACCTTGAATACAAAAGCCTCGTCGATTCCCGCCTCGATGTGCCCATTGGCAGTCAATACCACTCACTGGGCGAAGACAGAGTCCATATTGACCAAGCCAAGCGAGGGATAGGGGCTGCCTCCGTCGCCTTTCACGGCAAAGACGATGTTTTTTATCGGTCGGCGTATGCGCCCATCCGCGACGAAGACGGTGATATCGTCGCCATCCTCGCCGTGGATGCGAGTGTGCTGTTTCTCGAAACCCTCGCGGGGATGAGCCGCAACATGGTACTCATCGGCGTCGTTGGTATGGTTTTTGCAGTTGTTCTCAGCATCTTTTTAGCTCGGTCGATCGTCGTGCCGATTGAGAGACTCTCGCAAGCGACCCAACAGATTAAGGCCGGGGCGTTCGGGACGCAGGTTGAAGCGCGCAGCAAAGACGAAGTCGGCGAACTAGCCACGACATTCAACGAGATGAGTATCGCGATTCAAGAGCGGGACCAGCAGGTATCGCGCATGGCCGAAGAGCTTCGACAGCTATCGGCCGGGCTCGCCCATGAAGTCAGAAACCCGCTTAACGGGATGCGTATTTTTCTAGGCTTGCTCAAACGCCAAATCCCCGCTGACCCAAAGGCAGAGCAACTGATTGAACAAGTAGATGGCGAAGTGCAGTCCTTGAATCAGCTAGTCAGCGAATTTCTCGACTTTGCGCGTCCGACGCCGTTGCAGACCGAGCCGGTGGACTTGGCGGACGTAGTCGCTTCAGTACTGGCGCTGCTCGATGCGGAGTTGCGTGCGGGAACTATCGAGGTGCAAACGGTAAACTTGGACACCTTGCCCACCATCGAAGCAGACGCCGACCAACTCAAGTGGGTGTTCACCAATCTGGTCAAGAATGCTGCTCAAGCAATCGACCGGGGCGGAACCATCGCCATCGAAGGTTTTGTCGATGCGGACGCCGATGCCATCCGCGTCGAGGTTCGGGATACCGGAGTGGGTATGTCCCCCGAGACGGCGGAACGCGCTTTTATCCCGTTTTTCACCACGAAAGACCAGGGCACGGGGCTGGGGTTGGCCATCGTCAAACGGCTGGTCGAGCATCACCAAGGCACGATCGAATGCACGAGTAAGCAAGGCGACGGTACGACGTTTGCCCTCAAACTGCCGACGACTATGGAGCGAGAAAGACAGGCATGAGCCGGATACTGATTGCCGACGACCATAAAAGCACCAGAGAAGGGCTCGCCCTCGCGCTTGGGGGGCTAGGGCATTCGACCCATGTTGCATCTGACGGAGAGGATGCGATCGCCGCGGTCGGGAAGTACTCTTTCGATTTGGCCATGGTCGATATCCAGATGCCAAAGAAGACCGGGATTGAAGTCCTCGAAGCCTTTGCTGAGATCTCGCCCGAAACGAGTGTCGTAATGATGACGGCTTTCGGCACGATCGATTTGGCCGTTGAGGCTATGCAAAAGGGGGCGGTGGATTTTATAACCAAACCGTACACGCTCGAACAGATTGAAGTAAAAATTGAACAGGCGCTTGCCGGACGCCGTCTCAGTCAAGAAAACGCCTACCTGCGCCGAGAGGACGAGCTGCGCTACAGCTTCGACGAGATCATGGGTGAAAGCCCGCAGATGCAAGCGGTCTTTCGCAGGATACAAACGGCCGCGCCAACCCATTCGACCGTGCTCATCGGCGGGGAAAGTGGCACTGGGAAAGAGCTGGTTGCCCGCGCGATCCACCAGCACAGTACGCGCCGGGAAAAACCCTTCGTCAAAGTCAATTGCGCGGCGCTGGCCGAGGGCGTGCTGGAAAGCGAACTCTTCGGCCATGAGAAAGGCGCATTTACCCAGGCCGTGAAGATGAAACCCGGTCGTTTCGAGATCGCCGATGGCGGTACGTTGTTCCTCGATGAGATTGGCGAGAGTACGCCGGCGATGCAGGTCAAACTGCTGCGCGTCCTGCAGGAACGGGAATTCGAGCGGGTCGGGGGAACCCGCTCAATCGCAGTCGATGTCCGGCTCGTCGCCGCGACCAACCGAAACTTGCCCGACCGCATCAGAGAAGGGGCATTCCGCGAAGATCTGTACTATCGCCTCAACGTGGTGCCCATTGAGGTCCCGCCCTTGCGCGAACGTCGCGAAGACATTCCGCTGCTGGTGGCCCATTTCCTGCTCAAGTACAACGCCGAGATCGGCAAGAAGGTGTCGTCCGTGCATCCCAGCGCCATGGAATTGCTGACGACGCACTCTTGGGCCGGCAATGTCAGGGAACTCGAAAACGCCATTGAACGCGCCGTGGTGTTGGCGCAGGGCAACGAGATTACGTCCGATGACCTCTCGCTAAACGCGCAATCGCCTGAACACCACCTAGAAAGCGGTACATTGACGGAGCGCGTCGAGGCTTTTGAAAAGCAGCTCTTGTGGGATGCCTATCTAAAGGCAAACAAGGTCAAAGCGGACGCCGCGAAATTGCTCGGTATCGAGCGAACCACGTTCCGCTACAAATTTGAAAAATACGAACTCTAGTCTCTCGGCGAGCATTCAGGACCATGCTTTTTAGCTGGCGGTGTCTCCTGCTATTTTGCGCCATCTCAATCGAGGCGGTGCCAGCGGCGTTCGCGCAAGAACCAACCCTACAAAACTTGAGAATACAGATTGAACAACTCGCCGCACAGGTCACAGGCATCTCCGCGGAGAGCAACAAGCTGCTGCGCGAAAACAAGCAGTTGACCGATAGGATCCGCACGGCCAAACAAGACCTGCAACAAGGCAGCGACCGACTGCTTGAGCGACAATTGCAGGATGACCTGCAGGCGTCCCGGGAATTGTCGGATCGGATCCAAGCGCTCGACGACCGGATCTATGCGCTCACCGAGGAATCGGTCGCCAAGCAACGCCTGCTCGTGGGCATGCTGAATGACGAGATCGAGCGGCTTTCTGGGGAAGCCCGCGCCGCTAAAGACGCCAAGACCAAGACTCGGATCCTTGCCGAGGTGCTAAAACTTCAGGAAGAAGCAGAAACCTACCGAGAGCAAATGGCCAGAGAGTCCAGCGAGTTGCTGTTGTCGTTGGATGTCGCCCCAGCGCCAACCGACGGCCCCGATGAAATCCAGCAGAAATTGGCCGTGCTGCAAGACCAACAGGATATTATACGGAGCAAAATCGAAGAGCTTGACCGGCAGATCCGCGAAACCAGTAAAGCACTCGATTTGCGGCGCAACATGCTGGAGTTGCTCCGCGACGTTCGCCGCGGCGAAGAAGACGAATTTGATCTCGACCGCAGCCTCGATATCGCCGAGTTGGAAGGAGAGATTGCAGATGCGGAATCGGCGCTGGAGATTTGGCGAGCCGAACGGGAGAGCTGGGACGCGAAAGAAAAAATCCACGGTGAGAAAGCGGTACATCTCGCCCAAGAACTCGAGAATATGCTCCGAGGAAAGTGACGGTATCCCCTCGTGTCATTGAGAATTGTAGCTGTGATATGGTTGCTCGTGCTGAGCACCCCGTGCCTAGTTTTCGCCGAGTCATCGCTGCGGATTAAGCCCTTTTTTGACTTCCGCTACCAGTACGAAGACAATGTCTTGCAGGTGCCGAAGGACTTGGGCGAACAACGGGATTTTGCCGCGTATATATGGGCAGGGGTCAATGTCAGGGCCGCGCTTGATCCTCGTACGCGCATCGCCGTACGCTATGAGATGGCCCCGCGTCGCTTTGCCGATGTAACCGAGAAGAATCGCTACGATCACCTGCTGTCCGGCCTTTGGCACCGCAGGCTTTCCGGCGATGCCACGCTCCTGACCGTCGCCAACCTCGGCCTGCGGCACCAACCCAACGACCGCATCAACGAATACTTCAAGCAAGACATCAGTGGTCAACTCCAGATACGGTGGAATCCGTCGTGGTCGTCCCGGTTCGGGGCCGAGCTGCGGAACAAGTACTTTCCAAACAGCAAACACAGCAGGTATAGCAGTGTCATGGTCCAAGGCGGGCTCAGACGACAGCTCAGCGCGATTGCACATGTTTCCGCTGGTTATCAGGTGCGCGCGTACCGGGGCGTCATCGATCCGAGAATCATCATATCCGAACTCAACGAGAACGTGGGCGGGATCCGCCAGACCGCCAGCTTCGGGTTTGAGGGCATGGCCTTGGGGCGGGTGTTGCTGAATTTGCAATATCAGTTTGAAATCGATCTAGCCACCGGCGAACTCCCACGCCAGGAACCGCTTTCTCGCGAGCCTGAGCAAAGGGGTGAATTGGGCCATCACGACGGCGATGAGGACGATGTTGATTTCAACTTCGCCAACCACCGCATAGGGTCTTTTTTCATCTGGCGACTCGCGCCGCGTTCCAACGCGAGCCTTGCTGCGCGCCATCATTTCAAGTTATACCAAGATTGGATCGTGCCCGAGACCGGCACCAAAAGGCGCGACAACCTCACCCTGTTGCGCTTCGGCTTTAAGCAGGACCTCCGCGACAATTTTGCGGCGCGGCTGGAATACGCATTTGCGACCAACGACTCGAACGACCCCACCCAGAGCTACGCCGACAACATCTACTCGATGCAACTACAATACTCCTTCTAATGGTCGCCAGCGTAGAGGCTACGCCCGCATTGTCCGTGCCGTAGATAGGACAGTATCTACTACATTTACTATATTCAATATTCACCATATTTAGGGAGATGTAAGATGTACCTAAGTGAACTACGCGAGATTCTCGACAAAGGCGAGAAGCCCGATCTATCAAGAGCCGAACTGCTTTCCATTTTTCGGAAGGAGAAGCCTCTAATAGGCAAAGATCGTCTTGAGTTATTCGAGCGACTAGGCCTCCGCGACTATCATCTAACACAAGAAGAGGTGGCAGACCTAGTGGGCGTAACGAGATCGCTTGTAGCCCAGTATGACACGAACCGCCTCTAATCCCATAACTTATAATTCCGCATATTTATCGTCCTCTGTGAGGAGATTCGATGATGCAACCGAAGGAAATTGGAAGGCCGGATTCGCGTGACCAGCAGCCGCGAGAGATGCGGCGGATTCAGATATGGGTCCCCGAAACCCGGACCGAGCGGTTCCGGGCCGAGGCCCATTGCCAGTCGCTCGCAGTGGCGCAAAGCAAGGGCGAACGCGAGGATCAGACCTTCATCGAAGCGATCTCAGGCTGCGACCTAACGTGAAGCGCGGCGAAATTTGGACGGTTTCAGCTACCGGCTACGCCGGTAAACCGCGCCCTGCCGTCGTCGTCCAAAGCGATCATTTCGACGCCACCGCGTCGGTGACGATCTGCGTTTTCACTACCAACGAAACAGAAGCTCCGCTATTCCGCCTGCCGATCAACCCAAGCGAGAGCAACGGCCTGCGCTCGGTCTCGCGGCTGATGGTAGATAAGATGACCACGGTATCCAGAGAACGGTTGGGGAGGCAGATCGGCTATCTCGAAGACGCCGATATCGTCCGCTTAAATCGGGCACTCTTGATATTTCTCGGCTTGATCGCCGATGACGCGGAGGAAGATGGTATCGACAATAGTTAGGCACCGATGGCTTGCCATCGCGCAAATGCCTGTGGTTGAACAGCCGGTCATGGGACACAAAAGCGGCGGCCACGACTTGGCCGACCGCCATTTGGAGCGTTAGCCGTGCAAATACAATCCATCCGCGTAGTTGATCTCAAGATTCCGCACAACCCGCCCAAAACCGCGCCCCGCCGCCCCTCTTGGAACCAGAGTTCGCCGCGTTCGTTGCCGATCAACAAGTATCCAGAATTTTCGCGCCTACCCGGCCAGATGCCGGGCATGGGCGGCGGCCCCGTCTGGGTGCAGATCACGGCTGAAGACGGTACTTGGGGTTTGGGCAACTGTTCCTTTGGCGCGCCGGTTGCCGCTATCGTCGAGCAGGTTTTCGCGCCCCTGCTGACGGGCCGCGATTGTCTGGCCACGGAATTTCTCAACGACCTGATGTGGCGCGCCGCTCAGCGCCTCGGTCATGCTGGAACCGCAGCCGTTGCCCAAAGTGGCATCGATTTGGCGCTTTGGGATCTTAAAGGCAAGCTGCTGGGTCTGCCTGTGTATCGCTTGCTCGGCGGCCCCTGCCGCGACCATCTCGAACTCTACGCTACGGGCGACGATCTCGACTGGGGTCTCGAACTGGGGTTTAGCGCCTTCAAGGTTACCAATCCGGTTCACTACCGCGAGGGTCAGGAAGGTCTCAACCGCCTCGAAGACAAAATCGCCCAAGTGCGCGAGACTATCGGCCCGGACTGCGAGCTGATGCTCAACGCGGTCATGTCCTACAACGTCGAATACGCCGTTCAAGTTGCCGAGCGGCTCAGGCCCTACCAGATGCGCTGGATTGAGGAGCCGCTGATTCCCACGGATCTCGAAGGCCACATCGCGCTCAAGCGGGCCGCTCCGTACGTGCCCATTGCCACCGGCGAGGACCACCACGGCCGTCAGGCTTTCCGCCAGTTAGTGGAGCACCGCTGCGTCGATGTGCTGCAACCGGACCTCAACTGGTGCGGCGGTCTTTCCGAAGCGGTCAAGATCTACTACATCGCCGAAGCCGCCGGCCTTGTCACCATCCCCCACGGCGGTGCCAACAGTGCCTACGGCCAGCACTTCGCCTTTGCCTTTCCCGAGTCGCCGATGGCCGAGTTCTGGCTCGGCTCGCCTCCGGGCATTCCCTTGGATGAAGTTCACACCATACCGGGTACGGCCGTGCCTCAAGATGGGCGCTTGGTCCCTTCGGACGCGCCGGGTTTTGGCATGGAAATAGCAGACGAGTGGATCGTACCGCGCTGAGGCATGGCTGAACCGTTCGATTTATCCACCAGCCCCGGCACCAGCCAGCGCCTAGTTTTTGCCCTATTGGGCATTAGCCAGTTGATATTGAGCACCATCGCCTTCCAGCGCGGCGGCTTCGCGTATGGACTCGCGGTGCTCGGCGGCGGGATCGCGGCGTTTTGCGCGGCGGCGTTCTTCGTCCACCGCCTCCATCGGCGCTTGGTCTGGCTGGGACCGGAAGGCGTGACTGTCGAGGAGGGCCTGTTTGGCCGGCAGACGCTGGCGTGGGCCGAGGTCAAAAAGGTGAGCCTGTCGCCGGCCGCGACCGTGTTTCACGCGGAGACAGGTGAGGATATAGTTCTCCACAACGCGGCCAACCAACCGTCGGATATTGCCCCGTTTTTAGCGCGAGTGCGCGCCTTGATGGACGAGTACGAGTTGCGCGGTTAGGAACAATGGAATCTCAACACTGTTCGGCGATGTCCTGCCTTTCGTTGTGTCCTCTCCACAAACGCAAAGCCGCCACCGGAACGCGATCCGGTGGCGGCTTTTTGTTGCGCTGTAATCTCGTCCCGATTGCAGCTAATCGGTTGCTTGCTCGGCGGCGAGATGGGTTTTGATTTTGCCGACGATCTCAGCGGCGGAGTTTTGCTTGGTTACTGTTTCTAGCAGGGTGTGGTCTTGGGCGTTGATGAGCAGGACGAGGCCGGTTTGGTTGTTGGCTTTGAAGTGGTCTTCTACGTCGAGGGCCGCGGCAAGCAGGCGGGCTTGGGATGTCAATGTTGAGTCGGTGACGTCCAATTGGACGAAGAGGACGGGCCGATCAGCCACCCCGGCTTGGACTTCTTCGAGGATGGGCACGAGGGCCGTGCAGGAGCCGCACCAATCAGCGTGGACTTTGACTACATACAAGGCTGGGTCGCCTTCGCCTTCTACTGGGACGGTGCCGGCGAGAGTGGGGGCCGGGGCTAGTAAAAAGGCTAAGGCGGTGAGGGTGAGGACGTATTTCAGCATGATTTGCTCCCTATTTAGAAAAGTTGTGGTGTGGTTGAGTTAGGTCAGTCCGTCGAAAGACGCCCTGACTTGCCAATGGGTTCCTCGATCTTAGGGTAATTCTCGATTGCATTCAACTTTGGCTAGGCAACGAGCGTGCGCAAGTAGTCGCGGAACTCGACGGTGTCGGTGAGGTTGTTGCCGCCGAATTCCAATTCGAGCCAGCCGTTGTTTGTCAAGGTGCGTACACATTGTGCGACCGGTATTGAAAAAATATCATCCGCCGATTCTGTTCTCCCGTCCACGGATACGCCCCGTGCGCCTGCGCCGATGCGAGGAACAGCAGTACATCGCCCGCCTTCATCTCTATGTGTTTAACTAGGCCCATTTCATTCTCGCAGGTGCGGATGCCGTCGGGCATGGGATAGGCGGTTTTGTGCGAGCCAGGCACGCAGACGAAGCCTCCGTCGGCTCGCGTCACATCGCGCAATTGCCAAGCCACGTTGAGGTACTCGGCGTACACGCGGCCATTCTGCTGGCGGTAGTGGTTGGCTATTTTGGCTGGCGTGGCTGGCGAGTGCAGAAAGTGCCCGGACGACCCTTTCCCAGACAGGAAGCCGTTGCACATCATGCACTCGAAGCCGCTGCCCATGATCCAGTTCAGGCGCTGGATGAGCGCTGGATTGGCGATCATGCGCTGGAACGGCTCGCCGTATGGCGCGGGCAAGGCCCACGGGTTGCCCATGGACGAGCGGCCGACTCCGGTACCGGCTAGTGGCGTTGAATCACCGGCAGCCGATCCGCCGTGGCTTATGCGGTCGGGATTTTTGTCGATGGCTTCGTTGGCCGCGGCCAGCCATTCCTCGTCCATCACCCCCCGCAAAACGAGGTGGCCGCACAGATCCCAGTGGAAAAACTCCTGCTCGTCAATCGCGGAATCTGGGTCGCGGATGTAGATCGAGGGATGGAAAACCCCTCGTTCCTCTGCCAGCCAAACCTTTTCGCCGTCCGAATGCACTACGGGCGGCGGGTACGGGCGGTTGGGATTGTGCAAGACGGCGCGTTCGATATCGGTCAGATCGTCGGCCCACTCGGGTAGCGCGCTGTCCTCGCCGTGGATTTCGGACGCCGCCCCTGGCCGCACGCCCGTGCTGATGTACCCGCATTCGAGCAGGCGTTGCGGCCCCGCGCCCTGCCAAGGCCGCACGCCGCGCATCAGCGAGTCGGTGCAGAGCAGGAGGTCGCCCGCCTGCAAGACCGGCTGTTCGACGAGTCCCATCGGATCGGTTCCGTCCACTAGGTCTTGTGGGGCCGGTACTGTGCTGTTGTGGCTGGCTGGTACTACGACCAAACCTCCGTCCTCTGCGCCCACGTCTGCCAGTGCCCAGAAGGCCCGCACTCCCTGGCAGAAGCGATGCCCGTTGTACTGACGATACGCCCGCGACCAATCCACCCACTCGTCGCCCCCCGACAGATCCGTCGCCTCGGTGCATGACTCGACGAGTCGCGGCGATTCGTCGAGCCGGGTCCCTTCGCCGCAGATTTGCTCCAGATACTGCATTAGCACGGGATGCTCGCGCAGGGCGCGCAGGGGGTTGCAAACGGGCGACGTCCAGCGCAGCGGCCCGTTGTTAGACGCTAGCTGGTCTAGTGCCTGATTGCAGGCGTTCAGTTCGGCTGCCGTCAGGACGCCGGGGACGATCATATACCCCGCCACGTCGAAGCGGTAGTTTTCCTCGTTGGTCATCGTCTTGTCGTCCATGAGGTCCTCCTCGTGGTTCTCGCGGAATCGACGGATCCCTTTGTGATTATCCGGCAATTTGGTATCTGATGTTACACAACCTTATGCATTGTCTGCGGCTTGTTGCTCCGCCCGCCGTCATTCCCGCGAAAGCGGGAACCCAGCCCCGCGCACGATGCGAATTTCGGCACGCTCAGTCGAGTTGCTCAGTCGAACGCTCAGCCGAAACAAGCGATCTGCACGACGGGCGCGCAGGCCGCCTGAGTGAAGACCGATTGAGGTTGACCCGGTTGATTACGATGGTTCAATTTATACTTATGAAGCGGGTGATTCAAATACAGGTGCGCCCTACGGCCGAACAAGCAGGCTTGCTCGAACAGACGATGCGTCGATTCAA
>JAJDYK010000125.1 GCA_022825185.1 Candidatus Latescibacterota bacterium
TGCTACAAGTTGGTTCAACGCCTGCTCGACGAAAACGAGGATTTGGTCCCCACGATCGTCGGCCTCGACTTCTGTCACTTTGAGGAAGGCTATCCGCCCGCGAGCACCCGCGCCTTCTTCCGCCGCCTGCGCCGCGACAACGAGCGGTGCCCGGAGCGCGCCCTCGACGTGGCCTATCACGTCGGCGAGTCCTACTTCGACAAATCACTCGAAAGCGCAGTGCGCTGGTGCCACGAAGCCGCGGAGTTGGGTGCGCTGCGCTTGGGGCACTGCACTGCGCTCGGGCTCGACCCGGAAGTTGCCGTATCCCGCCGACCCCAAGCCCACGAGAGGGAGTTGGTCAGCGAACGCTTGGTCCAGATCGCCTACGATTTGCAACACAAGGCCGCATTGGAAGAATTCGGCGTTCCGGTCGATGACCAAGCCCTGATGCAGGAACGCAGCAGCCTCTCGTCCCGTCCCGGCGATGCGCTCGTTTGCCTCGCATACGATCCCCCGCGCCTTGAAGCGGTGCGCCGACGGCAGGACTTCGCGCTTAGCCGCCTAGCTGCGCTCGGCACCGTAGTAGAAACCTGCCCGACCTCCAACTTGCGCATCGGTGCCGTGCCCGACGCTAAAGATCACCCGGTGCATCGCTTCTTGGCCTCTGATGTCCGATTGGCTATCGGTGCCGACGACCCCGGCCTTTTCGACTGCACATTGGCCGACGAGGTCAACTGGGTCCAACGCCATACTGGCATGACTGCCAACGATCTACAAGCCCGCCTCGGCGACCCACGCGACTACCGATGCGGCGCGTCCCGCGTCCGCTAGGAATCCATGATTACCCCGCAAAAGATGTTCAAGGGGTTTTTCTATACCTTGGGCACGGGCTATGCGGCGCGGCTGTGCAGCGTGGGACTGACGGTCCTGATCAAAAGGCAACTCGAGCCCAGCGTTTTTGCCGATGTGTTTTTGGGCGTGACGGTCTTTACCATGCTGTCCAGTCTGCGCGAATTCGGCCTAATGCACGCGCTGCTGCATTTCCAAGACCGCGTCGAGGAATTCGTCGGCACGCATTTTGCGCTGAATGTCTGTATTACCCTGCTGTCGTGTTTGTTGACTAGCGGGGTCGTCTTGGCCTTGACGTTTCTTTTCCCAGCGGATTTTTCTTGGACTTTCGCCCAAGTCGCGTGGGTACTGGCGGCGCTGCACTTTGTGCGCCAACTGAGCCTGACTTCAGAGGCTCTGCTGAGGATGGATTTTGAGTTTGGCCGGCTCTCCCTGTTGCACGGAGTGGGGACGCTGTTGGCCTTGGGCAGTGCGCTGCTGGCGGCCCGCGCCGGGTGGGAAGAGTGGAGTTTGATATTGGGGGGGTGGACTACGTACTCGGTGCTCAGCGTGGTGTACGTGCTGTTTTTTTCTACGGCTACTTGGTGCAGCCGTCCCCTGCGCCGCGCCTCCTTGCACTTTGACTGGGTTTGGGCACGCCGCTTGTTGGGCTATGGCGTGTGGATTTGGATTGGTTGGGTGTTGCAGATTTTTATTTGGTGGTACGACAAATTGGTCGTGCGCTTGGTAGTAGGCGATACGGCGCTGGCGCTCTACGAGACGGCGTGGTGGCTGGTGCAGATTCCCACTGCGGTCATTGCGCATATCATCTTCAACTACAGTAGTGCTCTGTACTCGCGGTATCGGCACGAGCGCGAGCGGCTGGGTGAGTTGTTCTCCAAGATGATTAGCCTAGTGCTGAGAGTGTCGGCTCCGGTATCGCTGATTTTGGTCTTTAATGCCCGCGAAGTAGTCACCCTTTTAGGTGGCCAATGGGCTGGGTCGGCGCGCATCGTGGTTTGGCTGGCGGCGTATGCGCTGTTGCGCCCGCTGCTCAGCGATGGATTTGGCCTGCTGTGGGCGGTAGGAGCGACGCGCCGGTCCGCGTGCATAATGGGGATGCAGGGGGTAGTGGCTCTTTTTGCCGTCCCGGCGCTGGCCGTGTTGTGGGGCGCGGAGGGTGTGGCGTACAGCATGGGCGCGGTGGCGGGCGTGGGTTTCTTAGGACTGTGTGTAGGTTTGCGCGCCTATGTGTGCGTCAATTGGTTCAAGGTGTTGGCCGCGCCGGCCGTGGGATTGCTGGCAGCCGCGGTATGTGGATGGTTGTACGACCGTTGGGCTTTGGATTATGCCGTGGGCGATTTTGTCTTGCGGAGTGGAACTATGGCGTTGGCGTATGGGATTGTTCTTGGACTGCTAGAGCGTCGCACTATCGTCGAGGAGCTTGGGCACTTGCGTCGCATTATGCGCGGGGGCGAGGAAGAGGAATAGAAAACGCAGGACGACCACGTACTTTTGACCGTCTATCGCGGATCGGTGCCAATTTCTATTTCGCCGGCTGCGATCTGTGCGAGCGTCGCCGCGTAGAGTTGGTGTTCCGCCGCTAATACCCGCTTTTGTAACGTCTCGGGCGTGTCTTCTGCTTTAACCAGAACCTTTGCCTGCGCCAACACTCGCCCGTGGTCGTATTCTTCATCTACTAGGTGGACCGTCGCCCCGCTCTCTCGTTCTCCGGCGGCTAGCACCGCTTCGTGAACCCGCATTCCATACATGCCCTGTCCGCCGAACTTGGGCAACAGGGCGGGATGGATGTTCAAAATCCGTCCTTCGTAGGCCGTCAAAACCTCGGCCCCCAGCTTCTTCATGTATCCGGCTAGACAAATTACTTCGGCCTCGTGCTGCTGCATGGCCGCCAGAATCGCTCCCCCCAGCGTCTCTCCGTGCGTTCGCTCGCTCAGGTGGTACGCCGCGATGTTCGCCTGCCGTGCCCGCGCTAGCGCACCCGACTGCGAGTTGTTGCTAATCACCACGCGAGGCTCGGCCGCTAGCGTCCCCGCCTGACAAGCGTCGATAATCGCCTGCATATTCGAGCCGGTGTGCGAGGCGAGAAATCCCAGTTTTAGCATTTAGAGGATGTCCAGAACTTGCTCTGGTGGCCGACCGAGGCGCGCTTGGTCTCCTTTGACCACGATGGGTCGCTCGATCAGGATGGGGTGTTCTACCATCGCCTGAATGAGTTGTGTGCGATCTGTCACCTCAGCCAACCCCAGAGCCGTGTATTCGTCTTCTTTGGTACGCATCAGTTCCCGGGGTTCCAGTCCGAGCTTTTGCAAGAGTTCGTCTAGGGTCCTGGCATCCGGCGGCGTCTTTAGGTACTCGACGACGTCTGCCTCTACGCCTTGCTCGGACAACAAAGCCAACGTCTGCCGACTTTTAGAGCATTGCGGGTTGTGGTACATCGTTACTTCGGCCATTTTTTACTCCCGTTGAGTGTTTGATTACCACCGCCAAAATTAAGGTCTTGCCCTCATGCCTACAATAAGCCCGGCGACGCCAGCCGACGCCGAATTCTTTCAGCAAAACGGCTACATCCGCTACGAGCACTTCTTCTCCGCCGAGGAGGTCGCCTCGCTGCGCCAAGCCATTGACCACGCCATTGACACGCATCGCGCCCGCATCAAAGGGGCCGAGAGGGATGGCCGCGTGTCGGAAGAGTACGAGCGCGTCTTCAATCAGATGGTCAACCTCTGGACCGACTACCCGGCCGCCAAGGAAATCGCCTTCCATCCGCGCTTGGCCGAGACCGCCCGCCGCCTGAGCGGCTGCCGCCACGTGCGCATCTATCACGATCACGCGATGATCAAGCCTCCCGGCCAAACGAGCAAGGAGACGAACTGGCATCAGGACGCTCCCTATTGGCCGATGGACCCGGTCGGCGCGCTGTCGGCGTGGATCGCGGTAGATGACGTGACCGCAGATAACGGCTGCCTCCACTTTGTGCCTGGCTCGCACCAGTACGAGCGGCTTGAACCGATCAAACTCGGCGTTGCTGGCGAGAGCATCGTCGCCAAAATGAAGGAACGGGGCTACGATGTGCCCGAGCCGGTGACCATGGACATGCAAGCCGGCGGCGTTACCTTCCACCACGGCTGCACCTTCCACTACGCCGGTCCCAACCAGACGGCTGCGCCGCGCCGCGCGTTCGCCATTATTTACATGCCCGACTATACCACGTTTACCGGGACGCACGATGCGGCTGGCGCGGCCGACGAGATGGAGGCTGGCGGCCCTTGGGACCATCCGCTGCATCCCATTCTGGCGGGCGATTGAGACTGCATCCTCTGACCGAATCGATCCCCATAACATTTTGAAAGGTGATTACAATGATTGCTCAGTTCCAGGTTAAATGGGTCTCGTGGACGCTCTGGATCCTAATCATAGTGGCCATGCCCCTAGGTGCCGAGGCACAGAACACCCGCGTCGGCTCAGTGGTATCCATTTCTCTCACTGACGGCACCCAAGTTGAAGGTACTATTACTCAGGAAACCGAAATCTACATTTTCGTCGAGACACTGGCCGGCTTGGAAGTAAAGGTGCCGAGAGTATCCATCGTCTCTATAGAAAAGCGCCATACTGGCGGCACCGATTCGCTGGTATCCATTTCCCTCACTGACGGCACCCAACTTGAAGGTACCATCACTCAGGAAACCGAAATCTACATTTTCGTCGAGACACTGGCCGGCTTGGAAGTAAAGGTGCCGAGAGCATCCATCGTTTCCATAGAAAAGCACCATGCTAGTGCCTTCTCCCGTCCCGACCCCAACTACACCCGCCTGATGTTCTCACCTACTGGTAGGCCATTGCGTCGAGGAGACGCTTATTTTTTCAATCACTACGTATTCTTCCCCGGCATGGCCTACGGCTTCACCGACCACTTTACCTTGTCAGGGGGCGTGTCCGTTTTGCCGGGAGTGGGGTTGGACGAACAACTCCTGTCAGTGGCCCCCAAGCTTGGTCTCTACACTAGCGGCGATGTTGCTCTTTCCGCGGGCGTGCTCTATATGCGTATTGAAGACGATGCTGCAGGTATGGCCTTTGTGGTAGGGACCAAAGGCAACCCCGACAAGAGCTTCACCTGTGGCATTGGCCTAGGCTACATCGCCGAGGAAGGCGAGGACGTGGATTTCGCCGAGCATCCAGTTCTCCTCCTCGGCGGCAATATCCGCCTCTCCGAGAGCATGGCCTTGGTCTCAGACAACTGGCTCATCACTGGCGGAGATTTCAAACTTGACCAACAGCCACTGGGCCTCTCCCTCCGCTTTCTCGGCTCCAAGATAGCTGTTGATGCCGGTGCCATTATCATCGGCGAGGTCCTCAAAGAGGGATTTCCCATCCCTTGGCTCTCCTTCGTCTATAACTTCGGCGACTAAACCACAGTCAGACTAGCGACCATGGGCCAGATCGGCTACCACATCCGCAGCGGGGGTCACGATCTCGCCGAGTGCGATTGGGAGCAATACTTGGACTTTGCCGACCGCCACTTGGGGAGATAGGAGGCATAGAGAAAAGCTGGCCGATTGAATGTACAACCGGCCAGCTTTACCCTCGCTTTCGCTATCTCGCCGAGTGGGCGAGTTGGCAACTATGAAATTTCACCCGCTGCCGCCTTCACGGCCAGCGTGGCTTTCACCACCTTCTCCACCACCTGCACCGCTTCCGTGCTCACCGCCGCCTTCGCTGCCACCTGCACCGCTTCCGTGCTCACCGCCGCCCTCTCCGCCTTCGCCAGAGCCGATCTCCGCATGGGGCGACCAGCCAGCAAAAGTCTGGCCAGCGGCAGGTAGGACGATGAGTAGCTTCTTACCCGGCGCGAGATTCGTCGGCGTAGTGGGTCCCAACTCCGCGGTGATCGCGCCGGACTGGTCCGTCAGATGTATTTCCACCCGCACCCGGGTCAACGTTTGGTTGGTCGTATTCTCCACTATGCCGTAGAACGCATCTTGGCTGGAGTTATACGACATGACTAACCGTGCGCCGTTGCGCGTCTGGTCGTAGGATTGGTCGGGAGCCAGTTGCTGAGCTATGTCGCCGCCTTCCCCACTTGAGGAGGTGGGAACGGGGCAGTTGCAGTCAAACACCTCTGGATGGATCTCCCAAGCGTCGAAATCTACTCCCGCCGCCTCTGGCTCGTCGTCAACCAACAGCTCAGTGGTCGCACTGGCACCCGGTGCTAAATCGCCGACTGGGGACGGCCCCAACTCGACGACCGTGCGCGTGCCCTGCTTGAGGTTGAGTTCGATCTGGACGGAGCAGGCGGTCAGTGCCATCGCGTTCTCGACGATGCCCGAGAACGAGCGCCTGATCGGGTCATAGGACATGGCCACGCGCACGCCGTTGACGACGCCGTCAAACGACTCGTCGAGCGCGAGGATCGGGCTCGATGGATCGCCTCCGCCGCCTTCGGGGCCTTCGACATGGCCGCTGGTCTCACTACCCTCGCCTCC
>JAJDYK010000314.1 GCA_022825185.1 Candidatus Latescibacterota bacterium
TCCTTCTTCAGCCAGAACCGCTTCTTCTTCCGCTTGATGTCGCACGAGGACGGTGGGGGCGAAGGTGGCAGGGGCGAAAACCGCAAGCGCTGGCGTGAGGAACGGCGCATCCAACTCGCAGCAATCGAAACCGTCCTGCAAGACGGCACTGAAGAGGGCGTCTTCTCCGTCGAACACCCGAAGATCGAAGCCGCTATCCTCCGCGACATGGTGCGTTCAGTGATGATCCACTCAAGAGGTCTGAGCGTCGAGGCAATGGTCGATACCATCATGCGGATCTTCCTCCAAGGCGTGCGCAAGAAGCCCTGAGCGACGCTCGCGTTATCTCACAATCCCCTCAAAACTGCCGCTCGCCATCAATAGCTGCATCCCAACGCTGCGAGTACAGGTAATCCATCGCGGCCTGCGTAGCGGTGGGCGAGCCAATCTGTTGCAGGGCGCTGAGCGCGAACGCGCCCACGTGACCGCAGGAATCGTCGAGCGCCCTGAAAAGCTGGGGTTCTAACGGAGCGGCAGCTTGGCCCAGTTGGGCGCACGCTATCGCCGCGTTGGTCCGCACCTGATCGCGCGGCACCCAGCGGCGGCCAGCTTCCTCCTGCCAGTTTGGGTGATCGGCCGAGAGCATTCGCCCCAAGACTTCCACTGGTACCCCCTGAGCGATATTGCCCAGCGCGACGAGCGCCGTGCGCACCAAGCGATGCGAGCCATCTTCAAGGCTCCGCGTCAGCGCCGGGACTGCCGCCACCGCGTGCGAATCCATCTCGCCGAGGGCAAAGGCGGCGTTGACTTGAGTCCATTCGCTTTCGTCCCCCAACAACTCGCAAAGCACCTCGACCGCAGGTTCGCCAACCGCCGCCAAAGCCTGCGCCGCGTCTTCCATGTTAGTCGCCCCCTCGTTCCAAGCGGGCGGGGCCTCGTGTTGGTCGGCCTCGCGACCTGCTGCGCGCAACGCTTTGGCCAACGGCGCGACCGCGGGCTCGCCGATCGCGCCCAGCGCATAGGTCGCGGCCGTGCGCATGGCTTGGTGATCAGTGCCCAAGCACTCGACGAGCACTGGCACGGCTGCAGCCGCATCAACGCCTAATCCCGCCAATTGCTGTGCCGCCGTCAGCCGCTGTGCTAAATCCACCTCTAAGTCGAGCTGAGCGATGAGCGCCGCCACGTCTCCGGTGGCCTGTGGCCAGCTATCGTAGCGATCCCGCTTGCCGCAGAGCCAGTCCCAAGTGTGCGCCCAAGCCAGTTCCAGATCGTAGGGAGATTCAATGCGTTGAGGCTTTTGCCAGTG
This sequence comes from Candidatus Latescibacterota bacterium, assembly GCA_022825185.1. The sequence goes on from JAJDYK010000314.1 coordinate 1,286, forward strand.
CATGCTTTTGCAGTCCCAAGTCGGTGCCGTCGGCTCAGAGGCCCGCATGTAGATGAACTTGATCATGTGCCGATGCCTCGGCAGCAGGCTGACGCCAGCCGCGTGGCCCACGTCGAAGTGCGTCAGCGACACCGTGCCGGCCCGGCCAGCCAATGGCAACGCGCGCGCCCGATCCTCGTCGGTCAATCCGCGATTGAACTGCGTGCCCGGAATCACGTGCGTCGGTCCTAACTCGACCGGCGAATCCTGCGGGTAGTACATGATCCGTGCATAGCGCAGATAGTGCTGGCGCGGATGCCCCATCGGCGTGTACCCATCCTGATGGCAGTTGCGGCGCAGCCTTTCTTCAGCCTCGGCTGCTGGCACAGCTTCATCCACCGGCTTGAGCGGATGGCAGTAGCGGTGCGGATGCTCCAAGTAGTTCGGGCCTAAGACGCTGATGAGCGCGCCGCGCACCTCGGGCGAGTTGAGCACGTGGCGCATGGCGGGTACGCGCGGCAGGATATTGTTGCCCGGGTTTAGCTCGGAGTCGATGATTTGATTGAGCCGCTCATAGCACGCCTCGTGTGTCCCCTCGGGCACGGTCGGCTCAAAGACCAGATAGCCGTTGACGATAAACTCGCGCATCTGCTCGTCGGTGAGCAGGATCGGGTCGGTCATAAGACAAGCTCCTTCACTGTTGAAATATCATTCAAATCCGCACCTTCAGGGCCTCGGCCTTTAACTGTGCACAGCGACGCGGCGCATACGGGGACTGTTGGGTCTCGCGCAAATCAAAGCCAAAGGCGCGCTTGCTCAAAACGATGACTGGCGGCGCTTGAATCCGCTTGAAGTAGTTGATCCGCACCTGGCGCTCCACCCATTCGAGGTCTTCGATCCAACTGCGCGCGTCTGGGAAGTACGCGCGGAAACGCGCCTCGTCGTCCCACTCCAACTTCTCTAGCAGCACGCCCTCTATAAACCACTGCAACAAATCGCTGCTGTGCCGCCGATATTCGATGAACTGCCGCAGCACAGCGTCGTGATATCCGTACTTGATCGGATCACCCAAGCCCTGCGTCACGTCTTGGGCCTCAGACAGCTCAGCACTGGGCACCACCGAGCCGTCCAGCAGATTCTCCGGCACCACAACGCGGCCATAGACACTCTCATTGAGAAAGTGCGCCAGCGCAAAGACCTGCACCTTGTACAGGTCGGCAATCGGAGCCACCGCGCCGCTGACATCCCCGTAGAGCGTGGCGTAGCCCAAGGCGACTTCGGTCTTGTTGCCGTTGGACGTGAACACGAGGCCGTATTTGGCCGCTAAGCCGGAGAGCACATCGGCAAAGCGGATGCGCGCCTGCACGTTCTCATCCACCAACCGAGTGTACTCGCCCCGACCCACGGAAAATTCCGCACCCTGCACGAGAGCGGCGACGGCCTCGTACAGCGATTCTATCGGGCAGCAAAGGTAATCAACGCCCAGCGCGGCGCACAACGAGCGGGCATTGTCTTGGGTAACCGCGGCATTAAAACGCGTCGGCATGTTGACCGCAAACACGCGCTCCGGGCCAAAGGCTCGCTCCAGCAGACAGCAGACCACACTGGAGTCCACGCCGCCGCTCGTCGCAATCAGGAACTTACTCTCCGCACCGCGCACATCATCCAAATGCCGCAGCCCGGTGAGGATGCCCTCGTACTGAGCTTCGATCTCGCTTTGGGGCGACGCAACCTCCCCGCGGCCCGTGAGCACGAGCTGTTCCCGCCATGGACGCGCACGGCACGCAATGTCCCCGCTAGCCGCGTACGCAGTGCTGTCCCCGTCAAACACAATGATATTCTTGCCGTTGTTCTGCGCCCCAACTTGGTTGACGTAGAAAAACGGCAGGGGCGAGCGCGCCAATATCTGGCGCACCACGCGATTGCGCTTGTCGCTTTTCTGCCAAGTAAAGGGCGAGGACGAGAGGTTGAATACGGCCTCAGCCCCACGGCGGCGATACAGCGCGAGCGTGTCGAGGGGTTCGCCGCTGTGGCAGTAGTCCTCGCACCACATGTCCTCGCATAGCTGCACGCCAAAGCTAAAGGGCTGCCCGTCCTTGAGCCGCACCTTGTACGGATGCAACCAGTCCTCCAGCGGCCGACCCTCGGCCTCAGCCAAGTGGCGCAGTGAGAAAAAGTGCCGGTCGTCGTCAAAAAATCGGTAATTGGGATGCAAGGTCTTGGGGTGGACGCCACAGGGCAGTCCGGCGGGCACGGCTTCGCGCACCGCGTATTCGCCGTTGGAACACACATAGACAGCATTGTACTTGCGCCGCCGTCCATCTTGGCCCATGTGGACGGGGTCCACCGCCACATTGCCAAAAATTACAGTTAATTCGGTACTAGCCCGACAAATCTCGTCGCTGTACGCGGCAAAATCCTCGACGTAAGCGTCCATCTCCCACAAGTCGCCGAGGATATAGCCGCTGATGCACAGCTCGGAAAACACCACGACCTCAGCGCCGCCCTCCCGCGCCTGCGCGATAAAGGCCAGCATCCGCTCCGCATTCAGGTCGGGTCGCCCGGGCTTGACCTCCATCTGCACCAAGGCGATTGCGGGCAGACCCATCAGGCCATCACGGGGACTCGCGCCTCGTGGATGCACTCGGCCAACAGCGGCACGCCCTCGCGAATCGCCTCCAGCGAGGCAAAGCCAAAGGCGAGGCGTATGGCCGGCACGTCCTCGCGCCGGATGTGGAAGCCCTGCCCCCGCGCCACCACAATGCCGCGCTCAGCGCACAAGGCCATCAGGCGATCGCGATCCACATCTTCGGGGAACTCGATCCATAGAAACATGCCACCCACGGGCCGCGACCACGTACACAGGTCACTCGCGCCTTCTTCTAGACCGGCGAAGACGGCGTCGCGCTTTTCCTTGAGGATGGCATTGGTCTCTGCTAGGTGCTGCCACAGCCGGTCGCGGAACAGGGCCGCGCAGCAAGCGGCCGCCAGCAAGCTGTTGCCCCCATCGTAGCGGCGGTCGAGGATCCGCCCTAGCATGGGCGGCCGGGCCAGCAAATAACCCAACCGCACGCCGGGTCCCAAAATTTTGGACAGCGAGCCGATGTACAGGACGTTGGGGCTGTCGTCGAGCGCGTAGAGCGCCGGCTCTTCCGGCCCCTCAAAATGCACGTCGCCGTAGCAGTTGTCTTCCACCACAATGGTCTCGTAGTAGCGCGCTACTTCGAGCAATTCGAGGCGGCGCTGCCTCGGCATGACCGAGCCGGTCGGGTTCTGGTAGGTCGCCAAGGTGTAAATAAAGCGCGGCCGGGTACCCTTGCGGCGCAAATCCGCCAAAACGTCGGCCAGCACATCGACGCGCATGCCCTGCTCATCGAGCGGCACCCCGACCAACTCGGCTCCCAAACGCTTATACGCGCCAATCGTCCCGGAATACGTCAGCTCCTCGGTGACGATCACGTCCCCCGGCCCTTCCATCAGCGCCTCGGCCACCAGCGTGACCGCCTGCATGGAGCCGTTCATCAACGCGATGTGATCGGCAGACACGTCTATTCCCTCGCGCTTGGATTCGCGCATGGCCATGACCTCGCGCAAGCCCTGATGGCCCATGTCGCCAGGATAGCTCACCAGCGTCGCACCTAATTCGCGCACGGCTTCACTAGCGGCCTCGGCCAACGCCTCCGTGGGAAACGAGCCGGGATCCGTGCGTCCACTACCAAAATCGTATTTGTTCATACATATGCTCCTTTTGTCTTTTTAGAAGCAGTTGAGCTATTCGGCGTTAGACCTACCCCCCTATCCCCCCTTCCTGAGAGGAAGGGGGGAACGGCTTGTGCTCCCCCTTTCCGCGTCGGAAAGGGGGCCGGGGGGATAGGTCCTCCGCCGAATAACTTAACAGCTTCTTAGAGTTCCAATCGCTTGAGCCGGGGGTTTTCAGTAAGCCCCGGTATCCGCCCCCGCTTGGCCACGGGCCGGCCTTCTACTTCCTTGATGTCCGCAGTAAAATCAATCGCCGAGGCACCGCTGATCGCACTGCCGACGCCAAAGGCATCTACCGGCGCTCCTGCCGCCCGGAAATAGCCGATCCGCTCGGCGTCCAAGCCGCCAGAGACCGCGATCTTTACATGGCTATACCCAGCTTGGTCAAGTCTCGCTCGCACTTCCGCTACCAACTCAGCCGTGACACGGCCGCGCTCGCTAGGAGTATCCAGCCGCACCCCCCACAGCTTCTCGCCCAGGGCCTCGGCCAGTCGCAGACTCTCTTCGGCTTCGTCCTTAAAAGTGTCAACCAACGCGATGCGCTCGACCTCGGTGTCGATGTGACGATCAAATGCCTCGGCTGCTTTGAGCGTGTCGCCGAAGCACAAGATCAAGGCGTGGGACATAGTCCCGGTTGCCTCAATGCCAGCGAGAGCAGCCCCCTGCGGAGTGGCACATCCAACGCATCCCCCGACGATGGCCGCGTATTCCATCCGGGCGCTGACCTCCGGATGGATGTGCCGAGCGCCGAAGCTGATGATCGGCACCCCGTCGGCCGCAGCCACGCACTCCGCCGCAGCCGTGGCCCACCCCGTCTCGCTGCTGAGCATCCCCAACAGCGCCGTCTCGTACAGCCCGAACTGCCGGTAGGGCGCGCGAATCCGCAGTACAACCTCGCGCGGCTCGATCCAATCCCCTTCGTCCAAGCTCCACACCTCCGCCTCCGCGCCGAGCACCTGCCGCAAGAGGGCCTGCACCTCGCGCATACCGCAGAGCAGGGCGCGCCGCCGAGTAAACACCTCCATCGCCACGACCGGATTGAGCTGCTCAGCCGCGAGGATGTCGCAACCTCGGCGGAAGTAAATATCCGCGTTATCGCCCGCCAGCGTCGCCGCCGAGGGCGCGTATAAGTCGCGCTCTACCATCAGCGGTTGGTAACCTGTGCCCCTAGAATTTTCTCTATATGCCCCAAGGCCCATTCGTGCTGTTGCGGATCAAAGCTAGCGACGCAATCGGCCGGGACCTCGACCGGATAGTCGCGGTTGCGCAGCCCGGCCACAGTGTGCAGGACGCAAATGTCCGTGCAATCGCCCATCACCACGACCTTGTCCGGCGCTAACTCGTCCAACATCGCGGCCAACTCGGTCTCGAAAAAGGCACTGTAGCGCCGCTTCTTGACAATCTGCGCGTCTTGGGCCAACGCTGCTAACTCGTCAATGATGTGCTCCTCCTCGCTGCCTTCGATGCAGTGCGGAGGAAACATCTCAAACTCGCGGTCGTTTGCAGTGTGGCTGTCTTGAGTAAAAAACAGCGCA
>JAJDYK010000166.1 GCA_022825185.1 Candidatus Latescibacterota bacterium
CATCCGGTGAGGGCCGCTACCGCCGCATCCAACGGCACCGTCAGCGCCATTCCCCCCAAGCCCTGGCGGGCAAAGTCCTGCTTCAGTCCATTGACCAGCACCCGCTCACCCCCCAACGCAGAGTCTTCGTACGCCGTTACCAGCTTTAGCAACCGCTCGGTAATCGGCGGCGCGAGCAAAGAGACGCGATACGGCTCTCGCGGCCTAAACGCCCCGAGCCGCGGACTGTGCGACGACAGATCCAACCCCACCAAAAAGCGCGTCTCCAGCGCACTGAGCCGCTGCAAAAGCGCAGTCTCCTCCACCTCGCCCTCCCGCTGTCCCGCAGCCGTTAGCAACAACGGCGCAAAATGGCGCATCCCCGCCATGTTCTGGAAGTGCCCAGCCATCCACAGCAACGCAACCGTGCGCTTGGGCGGCCGCTCGGCAAACCCCCGTGCCAATTCCAACAGTGCCGCCGCACTCGCCGCTTGCTCGGCCCCCGGCGCTAACGCGGGCACCGGCGACACCGCGTCGTAGTGCGCGGCGAGAAAGACGACCTCCTCCTTCAGCGTCGCATCACTCCCAGGGATCACGGCGACCAAATTCTGCGCCGTCACCTCCCGCCACGCCATCCGCCCCCGCAAGCGCACCTGCGCCTGCGACTCTTCCAACACCTGCAACCGCTCCGCCACATCTTTGCGCGCATAGAGCCGTGGCAAGTCGGCCGGCACGTCGAGGAACTTCTGCTCCGCTTCCTTGCGATGCGCCCCAGCCGATTCCAAAAACACCACGGCCGCGGCCCCCAAGTGAAACGCATCCACCCAAGCTGTGCCCGAGACATAGTCGAGCAGGACGATCCGCCCAGCCACCGGCTGCCCTTCGAGTCGGCTGCCATCCCCACCATACACCAACTGCCCCTCAATCCCCTCGGCCGGCAGCGTCGGCGTCCGCACCAAATTGGGCCAAACGCCGAACAATTCGAGCCGCTCGCCGGCGCATTCGAGCCAGAACCCCTCGTCGATCGGCACCAACACCGGAAACTCGTGCCGGTAGAATTCTGCTATCCCCAAACTCTCCAACTCAGCGACCAGCCATTCGCGAGCTACCGCAGCCCCCGGATAGCCCGTCATCCGCGAGTCAGATGCGGATAACGTCTCCACCGTGCGGCGCAGACGCGCCTCCTCGTCACCAATGGCCAGCGATGGAACGAGCAGCACCGCCAATAACGGAAAAAGGAAAACCCCTAGGCATCGAGGCCCAGAGGCTTGCCCGTATGGCTTGTATCCCAAACGAAGTGATGCTACCAAACGTCCTCACCCCCAGAGCTTGGGCAACTGCTCCCGCAGCGTGACAAACGAGAAATAGCCGAAGAAGGCGCAGGCCCAAATCAAGGCCACAAAGCGCACCGGGTGCATGGCCAACGCCCCTTTGAGCACGCGGTTGTTCTGCCACAAGAGCAATACCGAATACAGCAGCATGACCCCCGCGTTGAGCGAGGCGCTCAAAACCAGCAACTGCACCGGCTTGTTGTAGTCCGAAAGCATAATCAGCACGCCGAAGAAAATCTGCGCCCACAGCAGGATGAAATAGAGCCGGTTCCGCGTCCACTTGGCATTTTCGCGCAGCCAGTTCGTCTTGATGATGTCAGTGGAAATGCGAGAGCAGGCGTCCAACAGTCCCAGTTCGGTCGTCAGCAAAATGGCAATGCCCATCCAGTTGAAAAGGTGCTTGAAAAAGCTGCCGTGTTCCTGCGCGATAAAGTCGCCCTCAGTCCCGACAAACCCCAACCCCTGCTCCAACCCAGGAGCCTGTCGCGTAGTGGCATAGGCGATAAGCGACAGCAGTATCAGCGACAGAACCGAGAGCGCATAGAAGGTAATCAAATGCTCGCGGTTGGCCGCCTGCCACCAGCCGCGCCAGCGTCGCATGTTCTCCGGCGTCTGCTCAAAGTGATAGCCAATATCGCCCACGGCCTCTTCTCGCCCGGTCAGCGGACTGGTCAGCCGCCCCACGTACGCGCCCATGGCATAGCCTTTGTCGCGGACGAAATCGCTCTGCGCCAAGTTCATCGTCCCGCCAGCACCCGCAAAGGCCAAGGCCCCCAAAAAGAGCGGCAACTCCATCTCCTCTGGGATGTAGCCGATATTGACGATGCCCTTGCACATGTCCCACACGTGAATTGGCTCTACGACTAAAAAGAAAATGACCACCAGAAAGACCAACACCACGGCGATCAGCACCGTCTGGATGCGCTCTACCGTGCGGTACACCACCGGCCCCAAACTCAGCGCCAACCCGACCACCAACAGGCTCGCAATCGAATAGCCAACCCGCGTACTCTCGTCGCCGCCGAACTCCCAAGTCAGGATGGTCGCCGCCCCCGACGCCCAGCCCGGCCACATCCACGGAACCACGTTGCACACCAGAAAAATTCCAGCCCAGCCCGACCATTGGCGGCAAAATCCAGTCACCGCGGTCTCGCCGGTAGCCAAAGTCCAGCGCTCGATTTCCATGTTGATGAAATACTGGGTCAGCACCCCCACCATGCAGGCCCAGAACACCGCGAAGCCGAACTTGTACGTTATGTAGGGCCAGAGCACGAACTCCCCGCTGCCCAGTGAAAGCCCCAACAGCAGAATACTCGGCCCGACCAGCTTGCGCCAGCGGGGCGGCTCGGGGAGGTCGCGGTACTGCCCTGCCGGCAGCCGATCACAGGGGATCACCTCATGCGGCACGGGCTTAGTTGTCATATCGTCTTTCTCTCTAAGTTGCCATTACGAGAAAAAAGCCCCCAAGGACCAGAGGTCCTGGAGGCTTTTTTCTAAGCGAACCCGCAACGCAGCCTCAGAAGCGGAACTGCAAGGAAAACTGATGCACGCTGTCGAGGATGCCAAACGAGGTGAAGGCGTAATCGACCGTGGCCATGTTCAAATCGAGGCCCAGCCCAGCCGTCAAGCCCTCCTCGCTGCGGCCAGCCGGGACGACCGCGCCGCTGACCTCATCGACTTTCTCGTCCTCTACGCCCTGGTAATTGTACTTGTAGCCAGAGCGGAGGCTGAGCATGTCGAAAAGCTCCACCTCGGCCGCCGCGTACACGAGCTGCTCGGCGTCTTGCGGCTTGGTGGCATCGGCGAGCAGGGTCACCTTCATGCCGCTGTCTGGGTCGTCGAGGATGGCGGCGGCCGCGCCAATGCTGAATATCAGCGGCAGCGGCGCACCGATGTCGTAGAACGTCAGATCGCTGCCGAGATTGTTGATCCGCGCGCCGATGGTGTACATGGGATTGATGCGGTAGAGCGCGCCGAAATCAGCCGCATACGCGGTGGCGCTGACGCCATCGATGGTCTGGCTGACGATCTTGCCGGTCGCTCCTAAGCTGAGTCGGTCGGTGATGTTGCGCGCCCACGTCGCGCCCACGGCCAAGTCTCGGTAGCTATAGGTGCCCGAGGTCTCGGTGTCGTTGGGATTGAACGTCCCCGCGTCGAGTACGAACTGCGGCACCACGTCGCGGTCGGCGGCAATGTCGCTCAACCCGAGCGTCACTATGCCAATGCCCAAGGTGCCCATGTCGCCCATATCGCGCGCGAACCCAATGGCGTCGTGCGACAAATCCGCGATCCACGAGTTGTGCGACAGTAGCACTTGGCTCTCACCACCGCTCAGAGACGCACCGGCTGGGTTCCAGAACAACTGGTGGACGTCGCCGGCCACGGTCGTATAGGCCGAACCGAGCGCGACCGGTCTGGCTCCCACGCCAACCTTGAGAAACGCGGCACCAGTCAGGCCAGACTTGCGCACATCGGCGACTCCGGGTTGCGCCAACGAGAGGGCCAACCCTAGCACTGCAATGAGTTTTAACACTTTCATTTTCAAGTCTCCCCTGTTCGGTTCAGCGCAGAATGGCAAAGTGCCCGGTCTGTGTCCCGCCCGGGTACTCGGCCACGTAAATGTACAGCCCGCTGGCTACCTCAATGCCGTCCTTGGAAAACATGTCCCAAAACAGCGTGCCGTCGAACGGGTTGGTACTGTCGAAGTGGAGCACGTCGATGACCTGCCCAGCCACGTCGAAGATGGTGATCTTGGTGCCGGTCGGCAGGTTGATGAAGAGCATCTTGTGCTCGGTACCCGTATCGTGCAGCGCTCCCTTCTTGTAGGGATTGGGCACCACGCGGATGGAGAACTCGGGGTTGTTTACGAGTTCGTTGGCATCGGCCAGCGGCGCTTTGAGAATAAACGGCGCGCCAATGGACTTTTGCCCTTCCAAGGTACCGGGGAAAAACGAACTAGCGGTCGCGTAGTGGTACGTGCCCTTCCACAACCCATCGCGGCCGTTGAAGTTGTGCCGATGCGTCTCCAGCGAGTTGAAGGGTTGACCATTGATCTCGCCCGACTCGTTGTCATACGCAGCGACATAGTAGTAATAGGTAAACCCAAAGGTCACCAAGTCGCTGTTATCGGCAAACTTGTATTTGAATTCGCCGCTGTCCGGCCCGTCGTTGAGGTAGTTGCCCAACTCACTGCTAGGCACGTGGGCAATCAGCCGATAAGGCCCCCACGCTGCTGGCTCCTGCGGCCTGTAGCCCCCAGAGCTGATGTTGGGGTTGTTGTCGGCACCAAAGGCGGCCAGTTGCGCGTCCGTGGGATTGACCGCGGTCTGCTCGTGGTAGCGGTCGATGAGGCGCAGACCGACGTCGAGCGAATTGACTCGCGGGAACAGCGTCGAGCGATAGACCTTGTACCCTGCAAAATCAGATGCCGCTTCGGCGCTATCGTCCCACTTGACATCGACTTTGACATCCGTGTTGGGAGCTACTTCGATGTGGGGCGTCGGCGGCGGCGAGGGTACCTCAAAGTTGTTGTTATAGACCCATTGCGCCGTGCTGCGCGCAGCGCGTACCCCTTGCAAGCGGAACCCCGCGTACTCTATGAGCACCAAGTTGATGGTCTCGCCCACCTCCAAAGAGAATGGGCCGATGCCCACCTGCAACATGCCGTCGAAGCCGTGGCCAATCGAGTAGCCCTGCGTCCACGCCCAATCGGGCTGGTCGTCCAATGAACGACTCGGATCGACCTCCCAGTTTTGGATGAAAGTGTTGTTGTACTTCATGTCGCCCAACGGCTGGCCGCGCTCGCCTTCTGGCCGCACGGCATTGACGAACGACAGCGGGTCACCGGGGACGATGTCCGCGTGATCGGGATCGAACCAGTTGGGATCGGGCACCAAGCTGCTCTCGTTCTGGATGGCCGCGCCTTTGTCCCACGTGCGGCTGCCAATCTGATCGCCATCGAAAAACGTAGCCATCGCATAGATGTGATTCTCGCGCGGATTGGCGTAGCCACCGTCGTCCTTGAGTACCGAGGTAAACCAACCGCGCTGGCCATCTACGCCAACCGGATGGCTGTCGTAGATGGTGCGCTTGTCCTCGGCGCTGACGCTGCTGCCGCTTTCTGGCAACGCGCCCTGTTTGGCGGCGATCCACTGCATTCCATTGTAGATGTCGTAGTAGTATCTGCGCCGATTCATGGTATTGCCCAACAGGCGCGCACCGTCGGCGGCCCAGCCGGTTGACGTGCCAAAAACCGGATGCGGCTCACCGAGCGTACTCGGCGACGGACCGGAGAATACCACCGGCACATCCCAAGGTGTACCGTCGGCGTCGGGCGTGGCGTCGTAGCCCGAGGTCGGGCCGGTAAACCACCCCGAAGCACCGCGCCGGCCATGAACGGCATTGCTCATCGAGTTGATCGGCTCGTTTTGCAAATGCAACGTGAGCGCATGGATGCGATTGTCGGTCTTTTCGGCCGTGCCGTCGCCATCGGCATCGAGGACGCCGGTGTTGGTCAATTCCAACTCGACGACGATAAAGTCGTTGAGGTTGGCGTGATTGGCGGCAAACTGCCGCATCCGCCAGCGCACATCAACGCCGAGGTTGGTCGGCATCGCACCCTCGTAGCGCATTTCATTGCGGTCTTCATCAACCCAGTAGGCACCCGGGCTGGTAAAGTTGCGCGCCGCATCGCCAGCCCCAGCCAAATTGCTGGTGTAGAAGCCGTGCAAGTACTGCTTGGCCCGGGGCGCGTTGCTGGCCGTGGTGATATTGATCTCTTCGGGGCTGTATTCCGACATCTGCAAATCTTGGCCCCAAGGCAGGTGTAGATTTTCGCCGCCCGGATAGGTCTGGGTCGGCGTCGTCCACTGGCGATCCCAGTTGCCGACGCGGAAGAGGTTAAAGCGCGCGGTTGGATCGTCATCGGTTTCGCGATACCAAGAGCCGGCGTTGCTAGGGAAGAAGGAATCCCACAGATCGCCAGCCGTGAACACGCCGCCCTCTTGCGCGGCAATCGTCCCGGCCGTGGCGACCACCAATACGGTCGCCAGCCGGGACGCAATTTTCATGCGTTTAATCATCTTACTATTCCTCCTAGAAATCCACGGTGACGCCGAAATTGGCCATGCGCGGGATGTCGTAAATCGCCTGACTCTGGCCAGTGAAGGCCCGGTTGAGGTTGCCCGTCGGGTCTCCCGCTTCCTCCCACTTGGTGGTAGAGGCGATGTTGCGATTGTCCCACGTGAGGATGTTCTCGCGATCGAACAGATTGCGCACCTCAAAGAAGGCCCCTAGCGACAAGCCACCCAACGCAAGGCCGCGGTGGAGCCGCAAGTCCGTGCGCATATTCCACGGGGCCTGCTGGGTCTCGCGCGCACGCGGATCGTCCGTGGTGGCCGTCACATTGTAGTTGAAGCCGCTCTGCGCCGTCGAGATCAGGGTCAAACCAACCTCGGCTGGCAACTCGGCCAACAGGGTAATGGCGAGGCGGTGGGCCCGGTCGTAGCCGGAAATCAGCGGATTGCCACCGCCGTTGACATTGGCTTCGTACGTGTTGAACCGCTCCTTGTTGGCCAGCGCCGTATCCAAGGCTTCGTCATCGGCTGGTGCGTTGACCGAAAACGAGTTTTTGTCCGGGAAAGGCGTCGAGTTATTGCCGCTGCGCGATGCCTTGATATAGCTGTACGCGTAGTTGACGCGACCGTTGATCTTGCTCTGCGACCGGCGCTCCACGCCGAACTCAATGCCGCGGCTGTCGGCGTACCCACCGCTGGTATTGATGCTGTAGTTGGCAAAGCCAGCGTCGGCTGGGCTGATGGTAAAGCCGAGCCGCCCGTAGTTTTCGATGTCGCGGTAATAGGCCGTAACGTCGAACAAGTACTCGGGCGCGAAGCTGTACTGCAGGCCCATCTCGTACGCGGTGGCCGTCGTCGGATCCGCCTCGACATCGGGCACGTTCGGCCACGCTGGGTTGGTGAAGCTGTCGTAGTCCTCGTAGAGGTACGAAAACGACGGCGGCGAGTAGAACTTGCCCCACGAATAGTGCATGGCAGCCTGCTCGCTGATCGGATGCGAGATCCCCAGCCTCGGCTGCAAATACCAGCGCGTTTCAACCGCCCCACTGCGAATCGGGGTGCGGTAGGTGTGGGCCTGGCCGCTTTCATAGGTGTATTCGCCCTCTTCAGACGGGCGGAAAAAGTCGGTGAGTTGCTCGGCGTCTGCGTTGAAACTGTCGAGCCGCAAGCCGGCGTTTAGGATGATGCCCTCGTACTCAATTTTGTCCTGCACGTACAAGGCCAACTCGCTCGGGCTGCGCTCGTAGTCGGAAATCTCGTACGGCAGGTTGGAATAACCCACCGTAATCTGCGTCCGCTGCATGAGCTTTGAGACCGTGTGGCTGCGGTACAGCAGACCGGCCTTGAGCTGGTGGTGGTAGTTGTACTGATGGGTGATGTCGGCCTTGAGCTGCATCACGTCGCGGTTGAGCTCCTCAAAATAGAAGCCCGCCTGCGCCAAGCGGTACTGATTGTCGCCAAAGGGCAGGTCGAAGTTGCGCGAATTGCCGGGGTTGGTGGTAAAGAAGGTAAAGTTGCCGTCGGCATCGGCTCCAGAGCCGTCAACGCCTAGGTACTTTTCCGACTCTTCGGCGCTGTCGATGAAGATGAAATCGCCGCTCTCGTTGGCCTCGACGATGCCGTCGCCGTTGTCGTCGGAATAGCCGAACTTGCTCATGCGCGTAACCTGCGAGAGCTTTATCTCGTAGAAGGTGTTGTTAGAAAGCGAGTGGCTCATCCCCAGATAGGCCATCGTCCCTAGCTTCTTGTTGCCCAAGGCCCCCTCGGGGAAATAGGCGTAGCGACCGCTGAAGTTGCGATTGACCCAACCTCCCAACTCACCGCCGTCGTCAATCATCACGTTGCCGGTCAGCTTGACATTCTGGCTGAGCCGATTCGTCAGCTTGAGCGAATAGCGCTGCGAGCGGTTGAGCTGGTTGGGGAACAGTCCCTCGTCGTTGAGATAGCGCGTGGTCAAGTAGAAATGGGTGCGCGGCAACACTTTGCCGCCCAGCGAAAGCTCCATCTCGGTGGAGGGATTGTCGCCGTAGGTAACGTCCTCGGGGTCGAAAATATAGTACTTGTCGGCCTTGGCCTTGTCGGCCTCGTCTTCAGAGGCCAGCAAGTCGTCGCGGGACTGTAGGTAGCGGTCGAAATAGGTCGTCTCATCGACCGTGCCGTCGTCGGCCGGCTCGGGATTGACCAGCCCAGCATAGACATCCGGCCCGGCATTCTTGTAGCCGCCGACGCCGCGACGGACAAACAGCCGCCCCTCTAACTCGTCGCCGCCTTCGCGCGTAACTACATTGACGATGCCAGCGCTAGCCGCGTCGTACTCGGCGTTGAAGGTACCGGCGATAATGTCCAGCGATTGCACGTTGCTGGCGTTGACGCCGACCGCAGTGAACTCGCCATCCGAGGTGCGATTGACATCTACATAGGGGTTCCAAGTGACTAGGCCTTCGCCGGCGCGGAAATACGTATCCGACACGTCGATCCCATCGACGAGCACTTTGGCCTCGGCCTTGCGCCCGCCGCGAATATAGCCGCGGAACACGCTCGGCGTCGTGTTAATCAGGTCCTGCAAGTCGGCCACCGGCATGGTGTTGTTGAGCTCGGCGCGGCCGATCGTCGCCCGGCTGGTCGTCAGCGAGCGCTCGACCAGCGGTGCCTCAGCAACCACCGTTATGGCCTCGCCTTCAATCGCCTCGGTCGCCAGCGCGAAATCGACCGTCGTCGTCAGGTCCAAGCGGACCTCGATCTGGGTCTGGCGCACCGTTTGGTGCCCTATGTAACTAGCTTCGACCGAATACGTGCCGGGTGGAATATTGAGCAAAAAGTAGCGGCCCATGTCGTCGGCTGTAGTGCCGACCCGCTCGCCACCTACTTCGGCGACCACATTGGCCCCGGGCAGCCCCTGCCCGGAATCGTCTTGTACTACGCCAGCGATCTTGCCATTGCCAGCGAACGCCGGCAGGGCAAGCAGGGCGCAAAACAGCGCCACGCCTAGTGCCACCGGCCACTTCCTCCTCTCAGTGTGCATGAGTGCCTCCTGTAACGTGCTAGAGGTGAAGTAAAATCTAGCGCACTTGCCGCAAGTTTTGCACAAATGCGCCAGGGAAGTAATCAATAGAATAAATTAAGGCCACTGAGTCAACCTATAAACTAGACGCTCGGGTCTGTTCATCCCCGCAACTCAGCCGCCTACCGCCCCTCCCTCCAAGCGACCAACGGATGCTCTCGCCGCTGCATGGGGAACTCTACCCGCCCCCCAGTAATCTCCGCCTCGTAAGCCCCTAAAATCATCTCCAAAGCCGCCACCGCATCGCGCGCGCTCGACAGCGGCTCGCGGTCGGCTTCGGCCGCGTCAATCAAATCGGCGACCGCCAAGTCATTGCCCGTGCTCAGCGCTTCATCCGCCACCTCGTCCAAGGGAACCCACTGCTGGCTCGCATCGGTTGGATCAAACACCGGATGCGGGTAGAGCATGGCCGGGCCACTGCCGCCGCCGCGCAGCGCGATCACGCCCTCGCTGCCCTCGATTTCCATACCCATTCGCGCACCCCCACCTTCAGCGTATTTCCGCGAATCAAAAAAGCCCGCCACCCCGCTCTTAAAGGCGAAGTAGCTATTGATGCAATCGCCAGCCACCGGCCCCACCGGCTCGGTCGCCTCGCGCACGTCTTCGACTGTTAGCGTGCGGCCTTCGTGCTCAACGTGCGCCGTCATCCACGCCACATCGCCGACAAACAGGCGCATCATATTGAATAGATGCGTCCCCAACACGATCATGTCCTCGCCGCCGCCGCGCCGATCCTGTTTGCCGTGGGCGCGAATGGCCTGCACCGCGCCGATCCGCCCCTGCGCCAACACCTCCTTGACGTGCCGGATGCGCGGCAGGTAAGCTCCCTGATGCGCCACCGCCACCTTGCGCCCGGTCGCCTCGGCCTTAGCCACAATCTGGTCGCCCTCAGCCAAGTTCCACGTCATGGGCTTTTCGCAGTACACGTGCGCCCCCACCTCCAAACAGGCCAGCACCATCTCCAAGTGGCAATCGGTCCAGCGCGGCCCAACCGTCACCACCTCCGGCTGCTCGGCCTCTAGCATTTCGCGCCAGTCGGCGTACGCGCGCGGAGCAGCCAATTCCTCCTGCTTAGCCCGCCGTTCCTCGGCGTCCTCATCGGCGACCGCCACCACCTCAATGCGCGGATGGTTCTTCAAACCCAAGTGCAGCCCATGTCCCCAATTGCCCCGCCCGGTCCGGCCTATGGCCGCTGCTCGGTACATCTTGTCGCTCATGTTGAACCTCCTTTGGTAGTTTTAGCGCACCCCCACGTACACCACATTCCCCATCTCTCCGAGACAAAAGTCGATCACCATCCACATGGCCGCGCCCAAGAGCTGCCCGGCGATCAGCCCGACGAAGAGCGGCTTGTACGTGAGGTAGCCGCGCGAGCCAGTGAATTTGAATATCACGGCCTTGCACAACCAGCCCAAAAACACCGAAAACCACGCCACGCCCATGACCCAACTATCGCTCACCGGCAGGCCGATGTAGTGCAGCGGCCACCACGGGAAGTGGTGCTGCATGTAAATCAGCCCGCCCATCAAGGCCGCGCCCACGCCCGTAAACAGCAGTCGCGGGCGGATGTGATCCCAGCCGACGGGATTGTGGATCTTGTCCTCTAAAAATCGATAGGCCAGCGTCGGCACCCCGAACTGGCGCAGATTAATCCCACCGTGCGTATAGTTCAAATAGAGGGTGATCCAGAAGGCCCCCATCATGCCGACGACGACCGCGATAACCAGCCCCCAGAACAGGCGGCGGTGATTGGCTCCATGCCCGTGCGCCAGCTTGAGTGCGTTGGCCGTGGAAGCCATGACCGTGGTGCGCATTTCAGCGGCCCACGAATAGCTCAGGCTAATCGATGCCAGCCCCTTCCAACCGATGACATCCGTGCCCAAGGTATAGACCGCAAAGGGCTGCGGCAGCATAGTCGAAGAGGTAAAGCCCACGCCGCCTTGGGCGATGACCCGCGCAATGGCCAAGAAAATGGCAAACGCCCCGCAGAAAAACACCACGGCCGCCACCACTGGCACCCCGCTCAGTAGCAGCCAGCCGAGGAAGTAAGCCGCGCAGACAATCCACAGCCACACCGCCGCCCGGTACGAGAGAATCTCATCGCCATCGTCGGCTTGGACCCCACGCCTAAACGCCGCACCGAACACTTGGCGCAAGTGCCCGCGCGCCGTCCACAAAATCGCCGCCACCAGCACCAGCATCGCCCCCATCCCCTGATGCGACAGGGCCACTGAAGAACCCGTCAGCGCCTCATTGTGCCCTTTGACCTCAAAGCCGATGACGTTAAAAACCCCGGTCTGGCAACGGCTCAACAAGTGGAAAAACCACACCGAGAAGGCCACGTTGAGATTGAGGAAATACGCCACGCCAATGATGGCAAAATTGACGAAGATGTGCAGCCGCACGCTATCGCGGAACAGCGTCAGTGGGTCGAACACCAGCCGCACCTCGGGCACGTAAAAGAAGTAGTGATTCAGCCCGTCCAATACTTGGATGGCAAAGGGCAACGCAAAACCGACCCACATCAGCGGATTGCGAAACAACTGCGGGAAAATGCCCTCGTCGTTGCCGCGCAGCATCTCCAAGGGCACCTGCGCCAGCGGAAAGACCAACCGCTCCTGTTCGACCCAAGGCCGCCGAAAGACGACCATCGTGGCGATCATCATCAGATAGACCGCTAGCATCGCGCTGCCCCAAGCTGCCAGCGGCACCAGCCAAGCGCCCCACGGAATGCCCATCCCCGCGGGCAGCCCCTCGTAAAAGAAGCGCGCAGCCTCGGCTTCGTGCGGCGCAAGCCAAGCGGGAATCAGCGGTTGAATCAGCTCGGTCCAGCGGTTTTCTGGCGTGGCGTAGTAGAAGGGGCGGGTGAGGATGTGGCACAGATTGGTCACCAATCCCCACGTGGGAATCGCCGACGCCACGACCATCATCGCGTACACGACCACCAGCTCGCTCGTGCGCAGCGCCCAAGACCTGATGGTTACTTTTAACAGGGGGTTGATCAGCCCGACGAGAACCAAAAAGACCATCATCGCGCCAGCCGCAATGTAATCCGAGGTCAGACCGGCGTTTTGCAGGACGAGTACTGAGTAGGGACAAGCTAAGTTCAAGAAGAGCGCCGCGCCCGCACCCAATACGAGAGCGCGCCGCGTCACCTCCAAACCAATTCCTCCGTTTGCATGGCCGCAAAATAGCCGCTAGCCCCGACGGCGGCAACCGCAGCACAACCCCTTGGCGCATAGGACCTATCGTGGGCAATAGGTTCGCCGGTTGACTGAAGGTCGAGTGCGGCTATCTTTGGGCCAAAAAAATCAGACCCTATAGGAGCACCTGTGCGCAAATCCCCGTACACGGCCGCGGACTTCAAGGCCAGCAAGCCCGAGGTCATGGGGCTAGTCGAAGTCCTGTTCAACCGCCGCCTCTCCACCCTGCTCACCCGCCTGTTGGTCCGCACCCCCCTCAGCCCCAACCAAGTAACGGTCCTTTCCTTTCTCGTCATCCTGCCCGGTGTGTATCTGCTCTCTACGGGCGAACGCATGGCCCTCATCGGGGCCGGCCTGCTCATCCAACTATCCTTTACGCTCGATTGCTGCGACGGCGAACTCGCTCGTTTGCGCGGCCTCAGCTCGCCGTTTGGCGCTTGGCTCGACGGCCTGCTCGACCGCATCGCCGAACTGGTGCTCTGCCTCGCGTTGGGACGCGCATTGGAGCGCCAAAGCGGCGATCCGCACGCCTACCTTTACTCCTTTGTCGTCTTCGCTGCGCTGGCCATGACCCACATCGCCACCCTGATGAACGCCACGGCCTTTGGCAAGGGGCAGCTAGCCGAATCCGCGAGCCGCGGCCTGTTTGGTCGCTTGGCCGACTTCGTGCGCGTTCCGCCGCTGAAATTGCGCAACTATCTGCGCAGCGGCATCGACGTCTATTTAATGGTTTTCGCCCTAGGCGCGGTGTTTGACCACCTCATGGGGGTCGTCTATTATTTCGCCGTCGTGCAGAACCTCTATTGGTTAGCCATCGTCTTAATGGTGATGCGGCAAAAAAAGTAACTGGGGGTGTCGTATGGAACCTAGCCTATCCGCTGAGATGCTCGCCGTTCTTAGTTCCGTTCAAGAGAGCTTTTTCCGCGTGCTACCCAAATTGGTCGTCGCCCTAGTCATACTGTTCGTCGGGTGGCTCGTGGCGTGGTCGCTCCGCACGCTCGTGCGCCGAGTGGTCGAGCGTTTTTCCAAGCGGATTACCGCAGGGGCGACTGCTCGCGCTTGGCAACAGGCCCTAGCCGACCAAGGGGCAGGGCGCGTTTTCTCACGCAGCGTCTATTGGCTCGTCTTGTTGGTCGCAGTCATGGTGGCCAGTGAGGCTGTCGGGCTCCCGGTTTTAACCACCTATCTGGCCGCTTTAGCACAATACCTGCCTAGGGTCATCGCGGCGATCGTGGTACTGTTCGCCGGCGTCATCGGAGGTCGCCTCATTAGCGATGCGGCCATGACTACGGCCTTTCGCTTGCTGCCGCATCAAGGGCGGCAATTGGCCCGCCTCGTCCGGGGAATCATCATCGGCGCGGCCATTCTCGTGGCAACCAAGCAACTCGGAGTAGATGTATCGCTGCTGACGAACATCTTCTTGATCGTGCTCGCCGCACTCATCGCCGGTGCGGCCTTTGCGTTTGGGCTGGGTGCCCGCAGCATCATCGCCAACATCCTCGCCATGCACTACGTCAACAAGTCCTACGACGTGGGTCAGCGGATTCGCCTTGGCGACGACAACGGGCGCATCGTGCGGACGACCTCCACCACCGTTTTTGTCGAGCACGCCGAGGGCGAGTTGGGCATCCCCGGCCAGCAATTCTTTGAGGAGCGCTGCCTCCGCGTAAGCAAAGGAGAGTCTGGTGAATCTTGAACGACAGCTCCTCGCGCAATTTGCAACCGATCATCCGGCGGAAGTCGCGTCCTCTCTAGCGGCCATGTCACACCGCGAAGCAGCGCTGGTGCTCGGCGATCTAGCGCCAGCAGTTGCAGCGGGCCTCTTGCACTACCTGCCGTCGCTCTCTGCGGCCCTCGCCCTAGAGCAGCTAGCCGTCGAAAAAGCGGCCGCCATACTCATTGCCGTGCGTCCAGATATCGCCGCGGCCATCTTGCGGGCGACTCCGAGCGAGCGCCAAGCCGCAGTCGTCGCTTGCTTTCCCTCGCGCCTCCGAGCCGCGATTTCGAGCCTGCTCATCTACGCCGAGGATACGGCCGGGGCGCTCATGGACCCGGAAGTGCTCACCGCATTCGAGCAGGAGCCTGTGCTCCAAGTACTCGAACGGCTCCAGCGCAATCCCGAGCACGCCCTCTACTATCTCTACGTGGTAGCCGACGATCAGCAGCTAGTCGGCGTCGTCAACATGCGGGAACTAATGGGCGCGCGGCCCGATGCATTGCTCGCATCGGTCTGCACGCGCAATGTCGCATCCATTGCCGCCAGCGCCACTTGGCAAACCGTGTTGGGGCACCCAGCGTGGGGAAGCGTCCACGCGCTGCCCGTAGTGGACAAGGCCGGCCAGTTCGTCGGTGTTCTCCGCTACGAAATCGTGCGGGCTTTAGAGCGACGCCAAGCTAGCGACACCCTGACAGATAGCGGCCTGCAAACGGCCTCGGCCCTCGGCGAACTATTTGGCCTCGGCCTGCGCGGCGTATTTCACTGGCCTACCTCCGGGACCGCCAGTGGTTCAAGCGAGCGAGAGTCGTGATGGAACAGCTAACTCCGAATCATGTCCTCATCCAGCAGTTCGTCGAATACTATCCCGAGGAAGTGGCACTCCAGATGGGTGACGCTGATGTAGATGAAGCCGTCGCCGTGCTGCAGCGCGTGGACGATGCGGTCGCGGCAACCGTCTTGCAGCGGATGGAGCTAGAGCGCGGCGCACACATTTTAACGCACTTGGACGACGCGGCTTTGAGTCGCCTTCTCAACCAACTCGACCCGGCCATTACGGCAAGGCTAGTGGCGCATCTCGACGAGTCAGCGCGGGCGCGGATCTTCGCGTTGGCAGGCACAGAGCGCGGGCGGGAAATCCAAGAGATCCTCTCCTATCCCCCGGGCACGGCCGGATCCCTGATGGACGCTCAAGTCAGCACCTTTGCAGTGGATTGCCCGGTAGCCACCGCGCTAGCGCGAATCCGCCAGCTCGGCAACCGCCGCGCCATGGCACTCGTGCTGCGCGACGAAAATGATCGCTACGCGGGCTTGGTGCGGCTGCCGGACCTAGTCGCCGCCGATCCCGAACTGCTGCTCGGCGATCTCCGCGACGGCGCAGCCGTGCAAGTGCAACCCATGACGCCGAGAGACGAGGTCGTCGAACTCCTCAACACCTATCACCTTACCAGCCTGCCGGTGGTCGATTTTGCCGGACAAGTAGTAGGCGTCATTCGCCACGACGGCCTCGTGAGCGCGGCGCAGCAAGACTTGGCGAGCGATGTCCAAGAGATGGTCGGTGTATCCGCGGAAGAGCGCGCCCTGTCCAAGCCGTGGGTGGGCATTCGCAGCCGACTGCCCTGGCTCAACATCAACCTCGTAACCGCCTTTCTCGCGGCTGCGGTCGTCGGCCTCTTCGAGGACACCATTGCCAAGTTTACCGCGCTCGCGGTCCTGCTCCCCGTAGTCGCGGGTCAGTCGGGCAACACCGGCGCACAGGCCCTCGCCGTGACCATGCGAGGACTCGCGCTGCGCGAAATCCGCACCTCGCACGCGGCCCGCGTCCTTGGCAAAGAGCTAGCCATCGGCTTTTGCAACGGGCTAGCCATCGCCGTGGTAACCGCGATCGGCGTCTTCATCTGGAGCCAGAGCTTCGGGCTAGCCCTCATCATGCTGTTCGCCATGCTGGCGTCCATGATACTCGCGTCCATAGCCGGCGCAGCCATCCCGGTCGTGCTGGTCAAGCTGGGCCACGACCCCGCGACGGCGTCCTCAATCATTCTCACGACCGTGACCGACATCGTGGGCTTCCTTTCGTTTTTGGGCCTAGCGACGCTGTTGTCCAGTATGCTCCCGACCGGCTAGCAACAACGGACATTGCAACTCTTTAACCTGCTCCATTTCATTCGCAATCCCCACAACGGACATTGCGGCTCTTTATATTCTATAATAACGCAACTACAACACTAAACGAGAAACAAGGAGGCACCTAAGTGGACGCCATCGCAGCCATCGGCGGCAGCCGGCCCCTCAAAGCCGAGGAATTCGCCCGCCGCGCTTACAATTATGCCCTCAATCCCGCCCGCAACCCGCTCAAGGAAACCCTCGACCAGTGCGAGTCCGTGGCCAAAACCCCACCCCTGTTGGGCGGCTTCAACGATGTTCCTTGGCACAAACTGCGCGACGCCGAGGTCCACGCTTGGGCCAAGGCCGGCTGGTCGTGGATAGTCAACGACGCCGAGCACAGCCAGTGGGAAGGCTGGTACGGCCGCGAGCAAAACGCCGTCCTCTCGCGCCACGGCATCCTGCCGGTCCAGCGCCTAGCCCGCGAGGCCCGCTCCGAACACGGCGACGCCTTCCAACTCGGAGCGCGGGCGACCATGCGTCCCTATGGCACCACCTACGAGGAGGCCGAGCGCTACTTCCGCGCCATCAGCTTCCCCGTCCCCGGCCAAGCCACCCCAGACGATCGCGGCGGGTATCCGGTCCGCGACGGCGAGCGGACCATGATGTTCACACCCGACGAACTGCGCGGCACTGAGACCGAGACCCAGGGCTGGATCCAGTTTGAGACCAAGGAATACATCATCGACATCGAGATCCGCGACCGCGTCCTCGACCTGATGGCCGCCCAAGGGCGCAACAAGGCCTGCGGCTTTGTCGGCCCGTTCGACGCCATCCTGCGCGAGGGCGACCTCCCCGAAGTCAACGACGCAGTCAACGCCCTCTTCCGCGCTGCAGCCGAGCGCGGCGTCCACACGGGCCGCGTCGTGGGGCACGGCGCAATGGAAGACCCCCAAGACATCGAAGACGGCATGGTCGAGGCCATCGACAACGGCGCGCGCCTGATCTGCGTGCATCCCCTCACCAGCGACATGGTCTTTCGCGGGGCCTACGCCATGGCCGAGCCTTTCTTCCGCGCCTGCAAGCGCTGCGGCTTTTGAACATTCCCTCACAATTTTAGGAGACTTTATGCACCTGTTTTGCGTACTAATCGGCGTGGTCGCACTAGTGGGCACTGCCGTCCATGCTCAACCCGAAGACGACGCTCCAGCCGAGGAAACGGTCGCGCTTGAGACCGTTCAAGTCCCCATTCATGCCCCCCTCAGCTACGACCCCTACTACGTCCTGCCGGGCGGCCTAGGCTACACTAGCGTCGATATTGGCGTCCGCACCGCTCCGTCCACGTTCAAGGAACTCAAGGACGTGAGCAATATCATCGCCATGGCCAAATTCAATCCTCACGCTCGCGTTGAAGTGGGCGCGCATCTCACCTTTGGCTTTTTCAAAGATGGAAATTCCAACTTTTCGTCGCTCGTCGTCGGCAGCAAGTACCAACTCGGTATCAACCGCGCGGCAACTGCTAACATTGTGCTGCCCGCCGGAGACATCGACAATCCCGGCTTGGCCGTCGGTCTCATGCAGACCATGCGCATTGGGCCCGCCTTCCGCTTCAACACTCGGTTGCAGGTCGCCGCACTCGAAGGCTACGCTGAGGAGGGGATCGTCGTCGATCTCTTGCTCGAACCAGCCCAAGTATTCAACGAAAAATTCAGCGCGTACCTCGACTTGCTCCTCACGTCCAACACCTCCGACTTGGAAGACGACCTCAGCATCCGCTTAGAGCCGAATTTCGACATCGGCATCGGCGATGGCATGGTGCTGAACGCAGGCGTCAGCGTGGATTTGCGGGGTGACGAACAAGAGGACATGGGGTTGTTCATAGTGTTGTTGCGAGACATGTAGGAGATGCCATGCTCATTTTGCGCAGTATCGCACTGGCGACTTTGCTAGCACCGGCCATGTTGGCCGCAGATGGCGCGGGCCACAGCGTTGGGTTCGTGGCCGGGCCGACCTACGGTCTAGGACTCAGTTACGGTCGCCAAAATCCCGCCACCGGCAACGGCTGGCAAGTCTCGGGATTTCCGTATTGGTCCCAAGAGGAACGCTATCTCTTTGGGGGGCTTACCTTGTTCAAGACCTTGCACCAAGGCGAGTGGGCGCGAGCGTTTTTGTCTGGGGGCGTGGCTGCGTTTTACCGGCGGAGCGAACAATGGAACTTTGTTAGCGGCAGGCTAGACGTCAAGGTGAAACCAGATATAGAGGTAGGGCTCCATGTCGAAGGCGACAAAGGGATCGACGACCAGCTAGATGTCGTAGCGGGGCCGGGCGTGGGGTTAGAAATCGGCACCAAAAACATCGCCGTTTCCATGGACGTCCCAATCGCCATCTTCCTCGTGTCCGACGATGGCTTTGCCATTCGTCCCATTCCCAATTTCGCCTTGCTCTACCGCTGGTAACGCCCCTGACAATCACCAGCTAAAGATGCGGTTATCGGTCATGCCCGTGCAGGCGTCGATAACCAGCCAGACTCCCGCGCTAGCAAACTGGCCGAGGATCGCCCCCATGAAGAACGGGCGAACGGCGCGGTTGGTCTTCATGGGGTGGTAGCCTCGTTTCGCGCTCTAGTCGTGGGCTTACCGAAGTGGAGGTCACCGAGGTGGAGTGCTTATGATCTTCTTGACGCCGGCGTACCATTGTGCTAGGTTGATTTTATCCTTTGTTCTTATCAGATCGTTACCGGCACGAGTAGGTTCCAATATGAATTTCACCGTAGTTTTTAGAAAAATCCCCGAAGGCTGCATCGGATCGAAAGTTGGCCTTACCGTTTGAATGTATTATAGACGGTCCTCCTGTTTCACAACAGGCACGTCGCAGAGAGCGCGTACACCAATGGGGACAGGAGGTACGACGTGTAGCAGAGCAGTATTGGTCAACAGAAGAATTGCCTGTTGATAGTTCGATCATTATCACCATCACGTACTTCTACGATGGTTCATCTATGGATGTTGACAACCTGCCTAAACCAATCATTGATGCTTTAAAAGGACTCATTTTTCTAGACGATGGTCAAGTAACGGATTTACTATGTCGCAAGCGCAGTCTTCGTAGAAAGTTCCGTATTCTGAATCCTTCAAGCGTTCTTGCTGAAGGTCTAAGTCGAGGGAACGAATTTCTCTACATTGTCGTCGAGGAAGCACCCGATCAAGAGGTGATTAACTGATGGAAACAACCATTACTCTGGAAAAACAGCATGTCCGTGCTCTCGCCGAAGAATACCGTAGCCAAGGCTATGAAGTGATCGAGGAGCCATCGCAGGAGCAACTGCCGTCCTTTTTGACTGGCTACTACCCTGACTTGCTGTTGCGTAAAGCAAGTGAAGGGATTGTTGTCGAGGTAAAATCCCGAACGTCTCTGGCTAAAGAATCTCAGGTCAGAGAGTTGGCCCGGTTGCTGCGAACCCAACCTAAATGGAGCTTCGAGTTGGTCGTGGTAGATGCAGGGGAACAACTCGAGGCTATCGAGGATGTACATCCCTTCACAAGGGAAGACATTCTGCGCGGTATCGCAGAAGCTGAACAACTACTTTCATTCGAGTTTGCAGAAGCCGCATTGTTGCGGGCGTGGTCATCGGCAGAAGCAACCGTGAGACTGCTCGTAGAGGAAGAGGGCTTGTTGACCGATCAGCCTACGCCTCGCTACATATTTAAGCAGGCTGTGATAAACGGCGTAGTTTCAAGAGAAGATTACCGCTTTCTGCTCCAAATACTGAGGCATCGCAACGCACTAGTCCACGGTTTTGCCCCGCCTGATTTCGACGCAACCCTTGTGCGAGCACTCATCGACACGACGAAGCGGCTTTTGCAGTCAACAACGTCGATAGAATCGGTCTAATCACAGTCAACGACCACCACGGCTTTTGCTGCAATGATTTGAGTACGTTCGACGAGAGGGATGGCGAACCCAACATGCCGCTTGAGGGTTGAGAAAACAAAAATGCCCTAGTGCTTTACTGCACTAGGGCATTTTCTATACGAGTTGGTTATCCCCGAGTACGCAGCTTGGCTGGTCTGAACTGCCGCGTGAATCCTTTTCGTCTGCGTCTCGGTGCCATATAAAGCAAATCAATTTCTCCAGGCTTTGGTTCGTGGTCTCCGTATAGTGCCGTCTGAGTACTGCCCAGATATGGTGCTGGATTCTCGTAAGGTCTGTGGTCAGGCAGCAATTCGCCCATGACGTCAGTAATGATCTTTTTGGTTTGTAATCTGGCGTCGGAGCGAATATACCAGATGGTACGCGGATGGGTCCTTTCTTTAGTCGCTGTCAGGCATTCCCTTAGCATACGGCGATATGCTTCTGGATTGGCAAACTTTTGCTCTGGGTTCCAATCCGGTAGGCTTGGTCCCTCTCCAAGTGCCCACAGCCTGAGCCAATTGTCGGCCCGGTAGTTGGTAACGTTGCTATATGGTGGAGAGGTCAGCACTAGGTCAACAGGAGTATAGGTTTCTGGTAAAGCTGCTGCGGAGTCTCCGAGGGTGACTGTCGGGGTTTTCTCACCGGATGGTCTCGGAGTGCCTTTGGCGTAGCGCCAATCTGCTCTCTTGTGTAGGAATTTCTGCGGGTCTATCTCCGGGGGGGCGGAGTACCCATTCCGGCACCACCATTCAATACAGTAGCGTGGTGATAGAGCACGTGAGTGGCGCATCTGATTGGACAAGCCGTGTCCTTTTTTATCGTGCAAGTGCTGGATCAATAGAGTTGCGACGGTTCGATCCAGACTGCTAGTGCGCCAAGCCAATTCCCTACGTGCTATTTTGATGAATGCCAGTACGCTAGGGCAGAATGCCATTTCCTGAAACTCGCTTTCTGCCTTGCCGTCATCTGGGCCTGCGGCTTCCTGTAATTGACTGATACGGGCTTTCACCTCTTCCAGACTAGGGTGGGGGTCAGTTTTGGTCTTGGCGTACAGCCAAGCTACTGGATTGACATCGCAACCGATTGCCCTAATACCGTTCACCATTGCGATGAAGGGTACAGTCCCTCGTCCGCAGAAGGGGTCTATCACTGTCTGTCTAGGTTTTGTATAGAGATCGAGGATGCTCTCGACGAAGGATATTGGAAACATTGCGTAGTAAGGACCGAGCCGGGCCCACCGTCCCGCGGCTGTGCTGTAGGAGAGGTCGGCACGGTTTGACTTCATTACGACGGGCGTGAGTTCGTATCGTCAAAGAGGTTGGCAAGGATGCGCTGCCCCTGCCGTAGTGGTATTGCGGCATGGGCGTTGGCGCGTATCAATGGAATGAATCCGTCTTGGTACAGATGGGTGTAAAGATCATCTACGATGTCGAGGGCTTCACCTAGGCGTGGAAAGGCAATCAATTCCGTGCAGTTGGGTTCCCGTCCGGCGGAGTTGACGATAGGTGTCATCACTACTGCGTGCTGGCCTGTCTGGTTTTTGTAGAGGATTTTGCGTCCATAGTAAACGGCTTGCCCATATGCTTTTTGGGTATCAGGATTAGGCCTGATGTGCCGGTAGATATACTCGGTCGTAGGTGCTAAGGCGGTGCTGTTTTGCAACCGCTGGCGTGGCCCTTGGGATTGATGCCAATCCAACTCTTCCAAATGATCTAGAAACTCGCCAGTTTTCTCCATACCCATTAGGAGCAGTCCTGCGTGACCTTGTTCTACTAGATCATTATGAATGTATGCTATCTCAGTCTGGATGTGTTCTTTTAGCCAAGCTGGCATCCCAAAGATGGCCAGTGGACCATCCATGACGAATGCTATCTCGTCGAACCATTGTGGAGGATGGTTCTGGTGGAAGTATCTCAGGATATTGACCATAAGGAGGTGCTCGGTCACCATACGGAAGGCCGTGAACGCCTGTTCGCTGCTACTATTGTCGTAGAATCGCTCGTGTGTGCGCAGGCTATCCGTCGGATAGAGTTGCTCACGATCATTGCAGCAGCAGACGGTGTCCTCCCATGGTCTAGAAATTCGATGTTCGCAGTCCTCTAACGGGCACTGGAACTTTTTATCCTCACCAACGTGGTCTCTAGTGATGGCAAGAAATGTTTCCAGCAGTGATTCATGCTCCGGGTCTAACTTGAAGTTGAGCTCTTCCCGGATGGTTGAGCGAAAGAATTTTTTAGGAGTGTCCTCCCCTAGCTTTTTTCCTACCACATTAGGGCCGGGTAGGACTGCACTCATTGTGTGGACTTTTTCTAAGTTGCGGAGTTGGCTAGGACTGGGGATGTAGTCACCACCAAATTTACTAAGTTCGTCGGTTTTAATGACGATGACGGCAGCGTTAAACAGTGCGGCTTCGGCTTTAGGAAATCCGTTCTGTACTGTTTTGATAACAGTGGAGCCGTCGATAGCTACGATTCTTCTGATGGTTCTCTGCCTGCGTGGGGGAGAGATGACAGGTGGAAACTCATAGGATTCCTGTTGGTTCCTGATGCGGATAGCACCTCTAAAATTCTGGACACTTTCGTTGTCTTCCAGTCGCCATAGAGAGTCACCCGTTGCTTTTTCGTTTTTGTATGGCATAGATTGATGGGCTATCTGCTAGAACGGTAGCTCGTCTCGTTGCTGCGGACGAGGATGGCTGTTTACCTGATCATCTTCCTGCGGAGGAGCCGGTGGTGCGGTGAACATGTCCATCTGGACGGGGATAGTATAATAGCTAGAGCGGGTTCTGATTTTGATGAGACCGGCTTCTGATACGTTGATGATGCTGCTGGTGAAGTCATCGAAATCATTGAACTTGCGTATCTGATTGGTTTCGTCGGTGTTGTTTAGGTGGGCTATGAACCAGTTCTCGGTATTCTTGAGGATGTTGGGCTGGAGCGATGATGGTTCTTGGGTGGAGTACACCATCCCGATGTTGAACTTAGCACCTTCTTTGGCAATTCTGGCCCAGATATTGCTATTATCGTCTTCGCTGGCTCTCGGTAGCAAGGTATGTGCTTCCTCGGCATAGACGATGACAGGTGGTGGCTTGATTATTTCTTCTGTGTCGGGGGCTATCTGTGGCTGACTGAAGGAACGCTGTTGTTCTTGGAACAGCCGACGGACGATGCGTTCGGCGGCTTGGCGGTTCATGTCAGGGTCCCCCAGCAGTTGGTCAACAATGACCAGTTTTCCTTGACGGACTTGGGTTACGATCTGGTCGGCGTAGTCTGCTGTGGAGCTCAAGTCGTGCCAGACGCGGGTGCTTTGAATGATGGAACGGGCACGAGTGTTGTCGTAGAATCTAAGCAGTCCTAGCAGGTGGACATCACTCCAATTCCGTCCATCATGGGACGATGCGTAGTTGCTGTCGAAATCTCTGAATACGTTCTCTTTGACCCATTTGGCCAGTGCTTTGGTAAAGTTGCCAGCGACTTCCCAGGACATGACGCCAGACTGTAGTGGACCGACGTACTGTCTCATATCGTCAGACTCGCTCATACGCGAGCGTATGTTGTCGCCGAATAAGCCTCTAACGTTAGCGTCTCCTTCGTATTGAAATCCGGTTTCGGCCAGTATGCTGCGATACACGAACAGCCGGCGGCGGAAGCGAGTATATTCGCCGCGCTCGGTGATATGCGCTTCGGTGGATACATCGGCGTTGCGAAATGCTTCGATGTAACCACCGCTCTCTTCAGCCAAGGCGTCGTTGATTATTTGCTTTCCCTGGTACAAGGTGCGCAACTGCTCGTTCAGTGCTTCCTGACTAGGCGGCGATGTCGGTTCATATGCACCGTAGAAATTGAACTTGGTGATGTGCCGACTTTCGTCATAGGGATGTTCAAATGACCCATAGGTATGGACTTCCTCAGCAAACTCTTGCCTCTCGTACTTCAGATTGCGGATGCAGCCTTGGTCTTGAGGGTTGTCGTTGGCGTACTCACCGTTGGGGTCGAAAATTAGTTGACCAACGCGTGTTCCGCTTGGGGATTGTCTGAGTTTGAACAAAGCAGCGGCAATGGTCTTGGTAGTGTTGGACTTGCCGGTTCGAGTCATTCCGAATAGAGCGGTCCGCTGGGCGATAAAGTCTTCCGCCGTGATTTCAACAGGCGCTGATTCGGGTGTGTTATCCTCTTTTATAGCGGCAGAGTAGCGGAGGCGACCGATGCGCGTAGTCGGAGTTTGTCCTGGACCGTTACTACGATAGTTGACAATTCTTTGCAAGGCGTCGCCGTTTGGCTTGTAAATCTTCATGCCCTGTCCGGCATAAAAATTGTCGATGTCAGCACCGAAATGTAACTGCCATTCGTCATTCTGTTCTGGCTGGTATATCCGAAATGTACCCAAAATGCGGCATTTTACACCGGCGTACCGGAGCAGATTCAAAGTGAATTGGTCTGTCTGCTGAGCATCGTCATAGTTTTGCCCGGTGTCGTTGGAGCGTTGCACAATCTCGAACCTGGTCTTATCGAGGTCGATATCCGAGTTAAGCTTGGTGCCGCCGGATACTCTAAGCAACAGTAGAGATACACGGCTGTCCGTCAGGTCCGTTATGGGAGGGTCGTCAGGAGTTATCCGACTTGCGATAAGCAAGCAGCCGTGAGGTACGCCGTTCGCACGGTTTTTATGGCTGTCATGGATGAGTATCTCGGCGGAGTCGTAATCTAGGCTGAGTAGGTCACCGATGTACTGGTCCGAATTGATGAGGCTGACAAGTTCTAGTAAGGTCGCGGATTTTTTATCCGCGGCTATGTCATCACTTACTCCCGTAAGAAAACCTGTTTCCCCGTTTTCCGGTATGGTCATGTCTTTACCCTTGCTCAATAGATCAAATAAGGCGGCTTGGTAATCGCTAATCTATGTGGGCTGTGTCGTATCGTCAAACAAGGCTTGGGGGTATCTCATGGGCGAAATGGCCGCGTTGCTGGCCAGAATTAGGCGACGAATTCGAGCCCATACGAGCGCAATCGGTGGGGCTGTACAGACAGGCTAACGCCGTCGAGATAGAAATGAATCGAATGAGCCTCATTAAGTGCTGCGACGATTCACAGGTACCCACCATTCGGTGATGTCGATGGCGAACACGCAGGCAAGTAAGTTGGCGATGCGGGGAGCAATCACCAGCTAAAGATGCGATTATCGGTCATGCCGGTACAGGCGTCGATAACCAGCCAGACCCCAGCGCTGGCAAACTGGCCGAGGATCGCCCCCATGAAGAACGGGCGCACGGCGCGGAAACCGCGCGGCCCCCAGTATTTGAGGACGATGGCCTTGCACAGCCACGCCAAAAAAATCGAAAACCAAGAGTGACTCATCAGCCAGAGACCGGCGATGGGGAAGCCAATGGGGTGTACGGGCCACCACGTCAGGTAGTGCCGGGCCAGCATCAGACCGCTCATGATCGCCGCGCCGATCCCCGTAGAAAACCAACCCTCCCAACTAGGCCCGGTGGGGTTGAGCAAGAGGCGGGCGACAAAGCTCTCGAATGGGGCGCGGGCACCGCCGCCAAAAAACCAACGGTTGAGGTTGATGCCGCCGTAGCGGTAGGACAAATCGAGAATCGCCCACATCGAACTAACCATGCTGACCAGCACTGCCAGCATCAGCGCCCAGAAGAAGAGGCGGTGGCGTCCCGGCTGGCCGTCGAGCAGCTTGAGGGCGTGGGCGGCCGAGGCCATTACCACGACGCGCAGTTCAGTGGCCCAAGTAAAAGAGAATCCGAGAGCAGTAATGCCGGTTTCGCCGACTGCGGTTGTGCCAATTCCCGTGGCGACGAAGCTCTGAGGCATCATCGGCGTGCGCGCTTCGGGCACCCCACTTTCGGCGACGATGCGGGTCAGCGCCACGAAAATGGCAAAGGCACTGAGCAGGAAGAGCAGGGCAACCAGCGGCGGCATGCCGCTCAGATAGAGCCAAACCCCGGCAAAACCCAAGCTGGCCAGCGCGCCACAGACTGCGACGCGGTAGGAAAGGATCTCGTCCGAGTCATCGACATCTTCGGCATTGAAAAACGCCTTGCGGCACACGTCCTTGAGGTGCCCGCGCCCCACCCACAGCGTAAGAGCGACTAGCGCGATCAGCGCCCCCATTTCCTGGTGGGCAATCGCCGGTGGATTGACGCTAAAGGTGTCTAATGCCTCGCCAGAAGTGACGCCGAGCACGCCGTAGAGTCCCTTTTGCACATTGACCAGCACGTTGCAAAACCACAGGCTGAACGCGATCTCGAGGTTGATCAGATAGGCAAAGCCGAGGACCGGGAAGCTGAGCACCACCGGCAGATGCACACTGTCGCGGAAAAGACTGATGCCCGAAGAAAGCTGGATTTGCGGAAAGACGTGGAAGTAGTTGTGGAAGGCATTGGTCGAAGAGATGAGGCAGGGAATGGCAAAACCAATCCACAAACTCGCGCTTTTGAAGAACGGCGGCAGCCGGCTCTCGTCGCTTTGGCGCACCATGTCGAGCGGCAATTGCGCCAGCGGATAGATGAGCTTTTCGCGCTCGATCCACTGGCGGCGCAGGACCACGGCCACGCAGATCATGGCG
>JAJDYK010000265.1 GCA_022825185.1 Candidatus Latescibacterota bacterium
CTGGTTGGCCGTAGGTGCGGATGAGGTTTTGCAAGAAGACGCGGTGGGCGTAGCCGGGCTGGTTGATGATGCCGTCTTGAAAGGGCGACGCGCTGGCCAAGACGAATAGCTGCCCTTGCCAAGGATCGTCCGGCTTGAGCAGGACCAGCAAATTTTGTTTGGGCACTGGTAGGCCGCCAGCTAAGTCGGCGTCGGTGAAGGGGCCGGTGGGTAGGGGCAGGACGCGAGGGCTTTCAGTGGTGGTGCCGACGATTTCCGCGTGGAAGCCCTTGGCTTGGACGGCCTGCGGATCGACTTCGAGCGCGCTAGCGGCGACGAAGTTAAGCCCGCCGCGGCCTGGTGCGGCAAAGCTCTTCATGTTGTAAAAAGCGGGCAGCACCCGGAGGTGAAAGGGCGCGACGATTTCGCCCATGTCGAGGATGACCGGCCCGGTGTTTTTATCGACGAGCAGGTCCGGTACCGGCCGGAGGCCAAAGGGCTGGAGCAGTTGACCCCAAGCAGGCGGCGCGTGGTGTACCCAATAGGAGATTGCGTCCTCCTGTGGGGAGTAGCCGATCTGGTAGGTGCTACCGGCGAGCACTGCACTGCGGCCGGATTCTAAGAAGGCAAGCAACTGCCGCACGTGCTCGGGTGTGACGACTTCGGGCTGGACCCAGAACAGCACGTCGATTTCCGGGGGGATGGTGGGATTGCTATTGAGGTCTAGTTCGACGACTGGTCCGGCCTCGTTGAGAAAGGCCGCCAAAAGCTGGAAGGGCGGCGGTGCCGAAACGCCAAAGGTCGGTTGCGGCGGCGCGCGTCCGGCCTGTAGTTGGGCTATGACGTACTCTTCTAGATAAGGTAGGTGCTCAGGTTCTATGCTTTGGACGAGGATTTCGGGTGCGTCGGCGCGCGCGATTACTAGCGAGGACCAGATTTTTTGCTCGGAATGCTCGTCGTGTAACACCCGCCGCACGCTGAAGGAGGAGGCCTTTTTGCTAGCGGCATAGCCGATGCCAGCGCGCCCGCTTTGATCTGGGTCGATGACCCGATAGTCGATGCGGTTGGGTGCTTGGTCGCGCAGCGCCGATAGGAGCCGGCGGACTTGGGGCGCGAGTTCTTTGAGGTGCGCCGGCATGTTTTCGCGGGCGGTGGCGAAGTAGGTGATGGAGAGCGGGGTTTCTAAGGAGCGGAGATAGCGCTCGGTCGCCGGTGCGAGCGTGGCGATGTCGTCCCCTGCTAGGTCTAAGGTCCAACTTCCCGTCAGGTTCAGGAGGCGGCTGGCGTACGCGACGATGCCCAACAGCAGCGCGAAAGCCAGCGCAATTTGGAGCAAGAAGTGCCGCTTCAATACTTGGACCGTTGGAGGCTCAGATAGTTCATTGAGACGAAAAAGCCGCTCATCAATGCGAAGTACAGCAGGTCGGCAAGGGCGATTACGCCGTGGCCAAAAGCCTCGTAGTGAGGCAGCACCGATATGGTCTCGTATAGCCACGTGCCGAGCTGATAGGCTGGCGCTAGTCCGTCGAGGACTTCGACGACCTTTTCGTGCCCGCTGAGCACGAAGAAGAAGCCGAAGAGCGCGGCGAGCACAAAAGCCACGATCTGGTCGCGGGTCAGGCCGGAGGCAAACAGGCCGAAGGACAGGAAGAAAGCACCCAACAGCAGCGCGCCGAGATAGCTCGCACAGATGCGCCCGAGATCGGGATCGCCGAGGAAGAGGAGCATCAGCACGATGGGCAAGCTACCGGCGAGGACGATGGCGTAGAAGCAGAGGGCCGCGAGATACTTGCCCAGCACGACCTGCAAGGAGTGCAGCGGCAGGGTCATCAGCAGCTCGAAGGTATGCTGGGCGCGTTCTTCGGCCCAAGCTCGCATGGTAATGGCTGGGACGAAGGGGATCAGCAGGAAGGGCAGGGCGGTGAAGTACGGCCCCATATCTACGACCCCGTCGAGAAAAAAGGAGTTCATAAAGGTGGTGCAAGACAGCACCAAGAAGACCGCGGCGTACGCATAGGCAATGGGCGAGTCGAAGTACGACTCTAGCTCGCGGTCGAAGACAATGCGCGCGCCGCGCAGGCACTCGGCAGTAGAAAGGCGTTGCGCGTCAGACATGGGCAGGGGTTGACTTCGGCGAGGCTTCGACGGTGAGCTCAGCCGAACCGCTCAGTCGAGTCGTGGTGCGGACTAGGTGGGCGAAGACGGCTTCGAGACCGGCTCCGGGGATGCCGGCGTCGTCGGCCAATTGTTCGGCGCGGCCATCGCCGAGCAAGCGCCCTTGGTGAATGATCAACACGCGGTCGGCAATGGCTTCGACGTCGCCGATGATGTGGGTGCTAAAGAGAATCGCTCGATCTGGACTGAGCGCGCGCAAGGTGTCGCGAAAGGCCAATACCTGCAAGGGATCGAAGCCGTGCGTTGGCTCGTCGAGGAGTAGGACCGGCGGATCGTGGACCATGGCGGTAGCTAGGCCGATGCGCTGGCGGAACCCGGTGGAGCACTCCTTGACGCGCTGGGTGAGCACGTCTTCGATCCCGCAGAGTTCGACCGCGCGCGCCAGACCCTGCTGCAAGGCATCGCCTTCGAGTCCGCGGGCCCGGGCGATGAAGCGGAGGAATTTATCGACGCGCATTTCTTGGTAGAGCGGGGTGTCGCCCGACAAGTAGCCAATGCGGCGGCGCACGGCGAGCGGATGTTCCACCACGTCGAGTCCGTCGATGGAGATGGTGCCGGCCGTGGGGTGGATAAAGGTGGAGAGCATCTTGAGCATGGTGCTCTTGCCAGCTCCATTGGGGCCGACGAAGCCGACGATCTCGCCTTGGTCAACGGCAAAGCTGACTTCGTCAACTGCGGTCAAAAGGCCGTAGCGGCGGGTAGCGGATTCTACGCGGATCATGTGCGGGTGTAGCTACTCCTTGAATACGCCGCAGCGGAGCATAGAAGCGCCGAAGTAGGGATTGGCGATTTGGGGTTGGTCTTTCTGCACCCAGTGCGCTCCTTTGTCGCCGTCGGCCATTGGGCAGTACGCGACGACGTAGCCCTCGGGGATTTGGCCCTTCCGCACTTGTTCGGACAGCGGCTTGAACGCAACGCGCACTGCGGCAATATCGGCGGCGCTTGCAGCTTTTTCCGCTAAGGGCTTGAGCGTTGGGCTGGCGCTTTGGACTAATCCTTGCAGGGCTTGACGCGCCTGGTCTAGATCGTCGGAGGCTAGGGCTTCTTGGGCTGCGACGTAGTGGGTCAATGCTGGGGGGGCCGGATCGGACGAACCACAGGCCGAGATTGTGACCGCGATAAAAAATAAAAAAGGCAAGCAGCGCATGGGAGATTCCTCCTTGCGGAAAAGGGGGTATCAGAAATTGCGTTGAACCTGTATTTCGCGCAATCGGTGCCGTTGGATTCCTCGCGTCAAGGTCGGGCGCGCATTGGCGGGGGATCGTATATTTTCCTTCATAAAGGAGCAAAATCGTGTCTGAAGCCGATCCCTATCCCGGCCCCAATGAGGAAGTGCTGGAGGCGCAAGCGCGCGTCTGTACCGGGCCACACCAGAGCCGTCCGCTGGGCAAAAAAGAGGGCGACCCAGATCCTAAGCGGATTCTCGAACTGATTCTCGCTTCGCTCAAGGGGGATTTACCTCGCGCAGAGCAGGTTTCTCCAGCCCAGATAGGCGCGTTTTTCGCGGCGATGTCCATCCGCCGCACCTTCGGCGCGCAGACTGGTTGGAGCGTGGCAGAGGTTGAAGCGTTTGACCGCTATGGGGACGCGCTCGGCGAGATGCCCGAGGATTTGCGCTTCTTGCTGGGGATGGCACCTGATTTTGCTGGTTGCGATGCGGGCGAAGCGCGGACGGCTGAAGCGCTGCGTCCGGTTTTGCAGGGCGGGCACTTGAGCTACGAGGAAGTGCGCGGTGCGCTTGAGGCTATGTTAGCGGGCGAAGTGCGTCCCTCGCTGATGGCTGCGTTCTTGATCGGTCAGCGAATGAACATCGAAAATGAGGAAGAAGTTCGCGCTCATCTCGACGCCGTGCTGCCCTCAGAGCAGGTGTCTGCGCTGCAAGTGGAGGCGCTGACGCATTTTGGCCAGCCTTTTGACGGCGCGGCGCGCTATTTTCGCCCGACGCTTTTCGTCGCTGCTGTGCGCGCGGCCTTGGGCCGGGCGACTGTGCTACACGGCGTCGCTGAAATGCCGCCCAAGCGCGGAGTTACTGAGGAAAAGGTGCTAGCGGCCTTGGGGGCGCGAGTTGATCTGCCGCTGGCGGAGGCGGCTCGTTGCATTGAAGACCCGGCCGTTGGGTTCGCATACGTGAGTCAGCGCGAGTACGCTCCTCGCGCGTACGCGTTGCGCCATTTGCGCACTCACATTGCCAAACGTCCGCCTTGGGCTACCACCGAGAAGGCACAGCAGTTGTTTGCTGGCGCAGCTTGGAACGGCATGATCGCGGGTTTTTATCACACCGGCTACGAGGACAAGCTGTTGGGGTTGATGGAGACGCGCGGATTGGACGCGGGGCTGGTGATCAAGGGCGAAGAGGGGAGCAGCCATTACGGATTGCGACTGGGGAAGCCCTCGGACGCGCGGCGCAAGGCGATTAATTACGTGCAGGGATTCCGCCGCGTCGATGGTGCACTGACGACAGTTGCCTGCGATGTGGACCCGGAGGAATACGGTTTTTGCTACGAGCAAAGTCCGCGTCCTGCGGAGGTGAGTGCGCGGGCTTTTGCCGATATGGGGCTGGCGGCACTCAAGGGCGAACGGGGGCCTGTTTACGATCGCATAGTACTCAACGTCGGTCTGACCGACTACTATCTAGGTCTAAGTGCGAGTGCGGAAGAGGGGTTGGCCGAGGCGCGGGAGGCCATCGACAGCGGCCGGGCGCTGGCGCATCTGGAGCGCTACATCAATTAGGAATTAGGAATTAGGAATTAGGAATTTTGTGGCGCTCTTGTCGTGTTATGTCCGACGGTCGCAGGCGGCCAAATCGTCGCGTCGGTCTGCCCGGTATCCAAATAGGCGTGGATTGAGCCGACTGAGCGGCGGATGGCGTCCATGATCGGCTCGGAGTAGGCGGCGAAGGCTGCGGGCGTAATTTCCCGTGGCCTCGTTTCGCTGTCGGCTTCCGTCTGTGCGCCCTCCCCACATCAGGAGGGGGTTTTTATTGGTCAAAAAGCGTTGGCTCCAACGCCATCAGGTAGGTGCGGCAAGCTCGGCGAATGGCTTGGGCAATGTCCAGTGAACGCCGGCCTTGAGGCTCGTTCACAACTTCGACCGTCTCGACTGGATAACGGCTGGCAACAGCAAATGTCGTCAGCCAGCGCAATGCATCCCGTTGTCCTTGGATTTGGGAAATCCACTGGCCAACCATGCCCAGCAGATGTTCTAGATCGTGAGTACGCGGAACTGGCTGGGCATGGAACACCAGAACGGCTTTGAGATACTTTTCGGCCGCCTGTTGACTGTGGAAACAGATCGTATCCCAAGGGATTTCCTGGGCCGCCAGATTATTCCTGACGTTTAGCAGGTCGTTTTCAGCCCGGCTGATCCACTGTCGCACCAAGATTTTTTGCGGGGTTTCGCTCATATAACGTGGTGCCCTCGGCCAATATCTGAGACGCAAAAGAAGACGGGGTTTGTTGCCAATAGTCCAGTTCGGTGGGAGTGTACACGACAATATCCAAGGGACAATTAATGTCGGCGAGCAGACGTCGCGTCTCAAGGGCGCGTTCCAACGGGGGCAAATCCGTCTGCCAGACCACGAGTAAATCCAAATCGCTGTCCCATTGGCCATGCCCGGTAGCATGAGAGCCGAATAGAACGATCCGCTCAAAGGGATGGGCGCGGACGAGGGTTTCGACGACGAGGGCGAGCGTTTGGTTGATCTTTTTGGTTGTCTCTTTGGTCATTTTGTGGAATGTAAAAAATTGACGCATCAAATACAAAAGCTCGTAGGGCTAGGGCCTCAGGTCGCAGGCGGCCAGATAGTCGCGTCGATCTGTCCGGTATCGAGATAGGCGCGGATCGCGCTAGCCGAGCGGCGGATGGCGTCCATGATCGGTTCGGAGTAGGCGGCGAAGGCTGCGGGGGTAATTTCCCGTGGCCTCGTTTCGTTTGGGGCCTCCTTGTAGCGAGCTTGGCCTTGGATTGACGCAGTTCGTCCGCAGACTAAGGCGGCGAAATCGTCGAGCCCGACTTCGACGAAAGCTCCCACTTCTTCGTTGAATATGGTTTCCCCCAATGAGATAGGCCGCGTGCAGAGGTAGAAAAACTGCATGGCAGAGCGCCCGGTGTCTTGGAGAGGTTGCTGACCGAGGAAGACCAATTCGGCGGGCGTCAGTGCGATGCCGACTTCTTCGGCGAATTCGCGGTGTGCTGCTGCTGTGGGCGTTTCTCCGGCCCGGATGTGGCCGCCGGCTGGCGCGTCGAGGCTGCCGAGATAGGGGTCGCCGGGGCGCGAGCGCGTCTGCAATAGGGTGCGGGCGACGCCGGAGGACGTGCGCCAAGCCGCCCAGACGAAGACCAAGCCGACGCGGTCGCCGTCGCGGTAGGCGGCAGTGCGCTCCTTGGCACCGATGGATTGTCCTTGTCCATCGAAGAGCGCGATGAGTTCGTCGGGCATGAAGCGGCTAGAGAAAC
Source organism: Candidatus Latescibacterota bacterium (assembly GCA_022825185.1). The sequence continues at coordinate 6,610 of JAJDYK010000265.1, forward strand.
ACGGCGATAAACTGCAAGACGAACGCGCCGACCGTGGCCAGCAGACATAGGCCACCGACCAGATATGCCCCCAAGCCCTCGCGCTCCGAGCTGCGGCTGAAGACATACGCTGCCGCATAGCCGCCGACGAAACCGCCGCCGTGCGCCCAGTTATCGACGCCGGGCATCACAAATCCCATGATGAAAAGCAAGACCGCCCACTGGAGAAATTGTCGGGTAAAAAGCTGAGAACCGGCGCGCCGACCGTAGGCGATGGCTGCGGCCAAGAGGCCGAAGATCGAGCCGGAGGCACCCAGCGTGAAAGCGTGACCCGCTAGGGTTGAGGCGATAAAGCCGGTGATGCCCGCGATCGTGAAGATCGCAAAGAGGCGGAAGGGGCCGAAGAGTTCTTCTACCACCGGACCAAGCTGGCGCACCCACATCATGTTGAAGAAGATATGCAGCAGGCCACCGTGTAGGTAAATGGCGGTAATGAGGGTCCACCACCAGCCATAGGTGACCGGTCGGGTACCGGTAACGCCGAGCTTGATGCTGGCTTCGAGGCTCGGCGAGAGAATCTGCATCAGGCCCTGCGTTTGAAAGATCGCCGATGGATCTAGGGCCAACGCGAGCAGGTAGAGCACGCCGCAGAACACGGTGATTAAGTGCGGGAAATTTAGCTGTAGGCCGAGCTTGCGCATGGTGGCCGTCGCGCCCCACAGCCCGGGTTTGCGCTGGCCGCAATGGGGGCAGGTTTCAGCTTCGGCACTGACGATTTTGTGGCAGCGAGGGCAGAGGATAGCGGCCATTGTTCTATAGCCCCAGATGCTCGTTGATCTCGGCTTGGTAGGCGTTGATCTGGTCGTCGCAGACCGCAGCGACGGAAAGCGCGCGACCGGCGACTTGCGACTCCATCAGGCTGTAGGACAGGGCCACGGAGCGAGCGCCTTGATAGGCATCGACTTCGGGCTGTTGTCCCTGTTGGATGCAGGTGCCGAGTTCGTGGTATTCGACGGCGATTAGCTTGCGGTCGGTCTCGGGAAAGGGCAAGTGGTACTCGAAGAGTCGGTCGCCTCCGAAGAGCGCGGCTGTGACTTCGTCGAGGCGGTGATCGGGCACGAGGTCGAGGAGCGCTTGGTCGTCTATGGGGTCTGCGCCGTCGAGGTGGAGTGTGAGGCGGTTGCCCGAGCGGTCGCCGGGCAGGTCCAGCGAGCCGAGGCTGCCGTGGATGGAGCGCTGCTGCTGGTTTTGGCCGTGAGCTGCGTGGTCTTCGATGTACTGGGCGACCGCGCCGCTTTTGAAGAGGATGGTGGCATAGGCCGCGTCGTCCGCGGTGGCTTCAAACTCGGCTGGCATGTCTTTTTGCCAGCGCTCATAGACGCCTCCTGGCGAACCGCTGCTGGCGTCTGCGCGGCCGGCTACAGGGTTTTTGCGGATCGGTTCGTGCAGGCGCGTTTGCGCGTAGGCCGTGTCGGCCTCGCCGAGGAAGTACTCCATGATGTCGGCAAAGTGAACGCCCACGTCGAGGAGGACGCCGCTGGCGTTTTTCTGGTGCCGCCACACTGAAATGAGCATGCCGTCGCCGCCGCCTATGGCAATTTGCTGCATCAGGCGCGGACGCCCAATGATCCCAGCGTCGAGCAGGGCCTTGGCGAGGCGGTTTACTGGGTCGCGGCGGTAGTTTTCGGCTACTGAGAGGACGCAGCCGGTCTCTTGGGCTTTGGCGATCATTTGCTTGCAGGCGCGGGACGTAAGCCCCATGGGTTTTTCGCACATTGCGTGCCAGCCGCGCTCCATAGCCTCGATGGCCACGGTGTGGTGATGGGCTGGTAAGGTGGTGATATCGACGGCTTGGACCGGGGCGACGGAAGCCAGTTCGGCGAGGTCTTTGACGGGTTGGGGTCGCGTGCCCAGCCGCTCCTCGGCTTGGTCGGCGAGCGAGTTGGCGTTGTCGAGATTGGGGTCGCAGGCACCCACCAGTTCAAAGGGCGACAGACCGGCGCTTTGCAGTTCGGCGAGGCCGTAGAGGTGGCGGTGACCCATGCCGCCGCAGCCGACGATGGCGAGGGGCAGTTTTTCGGACATATTAATCCTTTCTGTGTGCAATGTCTCAATATAAGGTGCTAGGGCGACGCTCTCCACTTGAGGTTGTGGCAGTAAAAGACGGCGGGTATATTCCGTATAGTATTTTGCATCTGAAGCCGAAGGGGGCGAAGACGATAGCCCATGACAATTGTCGAACATATTGCCACAGCGGCGGACTTGGAACGACTGCCGGACGACGGGTTTCGCTATGAACTAGTGCGCGGGGAGGTGCACAAGATGACGCCTGCGGGGAATGAACACGGAAAAATTGCGATGAGCGTTGCTTGGCGCTTGGCTCAACACGTGGAAGCTCATGGTTTGGGAGCGGTCTATGCGGCGGAAACGGGGTTCCGGCTGGCGTCGGACCCGGATACGGTGCGGGCACCGGATGCGGCTTTCGTGTGCCAAGCGCGGCTGGATGCGGTCGGCGCGGTGGCGGGCTATTGGCCGGGAGCGCCCGATTTGGTGGTGGAGGTGGTTTCGCCGGGGGACCGTTACGGAGAAGTCGCGGAAAAGGTAGCCGATTGGTTGGCGGCAGGGACGCAGATGGTGGTTGTCGTCGAGCCGCAGCAGCGGACGGTGGCGGTGCATCAGACGTCGGACACTGTGGATGTATTGCGAGAAGGCGATGTGTTGGAGGGTGGGGAGGTGGTGCCGGGGTGGGAGGTAGCGGTCGCGGCATTATTCGCCTAGTGTTGTAAGTAAGAATGCGTAGCGGTCTGCTGGAAATCAGCAGGCCGTTTTGTGCGTACCGGAAAACGAAAGGAGAGCTAGTGCGCCCCATCATCATCGGTGCCGGTCGCGGCAGTCGGCTCAACGCCCTGACCGACGGGCAGCCCAAATGCTATATACGCGTCGGCGGGCGGCGGATCCTCGACTGGATCCTCGAGACGCTGGCTGCGGCCGGGTTGGAAACGCCGGTCTTTGTCGGCGGCTATCGCATTGAGCAGATCCAGGCCGACTACCCGCAGCTGATTTATTGTCATAACGCCAACTGGCAGCACAACAATATCTTGGCCTCGCTCTTTTGCGCCGAGGAGTATATGGCCGATGGTTTTGTCTGTTCCTATTCGGATATTCTCTACCGTCCTGCGGTCGTGCGTCGAGCGCTGGAGCACGAGGGCGATATCGCGCTCTGCGTTGATACAGATTGGCGTACGCGCTATGTAGATCGCAGCCAGCACCCCGAAGACGATGCTGAAAAGATCGTGGCCGAGGGCGACCGGGTCATGGCGATCAACCGCACTATGCCTGGGTCAGCAGCCAGCGGCGAGTATATTGGCGTGGCGCGGTTTGGTGCGGCGGGGGCGCGGTCTTTGCGGGCGCATTATCAGCGGGTAAGGGCAAAGTACGCCGGGCAGACTTGGAAGGATGACACGCCATTTGAAAAGGCTTATCTGATTCATCTTTTCGAGGAAATGCTGGACGCGGGATCGGCCTTGCACATGGTGACCACCAATGGAGAGTACATGGAAATTGACACGGAAGAGGACGTCGCGCTGGCTAATGCGCGCTGGGCAGACGAATACGGCGGCTAGCAATCTCATCATTTACAAGACAATCCGCAGATGGACGCAGATATAACGCAGATATAATTCACAAGACGATTAGGATTGCTATATGTCAACACGTCAACACTACGGGACGCTCTTTCCGGCGGCCGTGGTCGGCTCGCTGCCGCGACCGGATTTCGTGCGCGAAGCAGTGATGGGCGAGCGGCCAATGGACGCTGAGCGGCTGGGGCAGGTGATGGACGCGGGCGTGGCCTATGCGGTGGCGTTGCAGGAGGAAGCGGGGTTGGACGTGATTACCGATGGTGAATGGCGGCGCGCCTCGTACATCGGCGTGATTGCCGAATTGGCGCATGGCTTTGAGGTGGGCCGGAATGCGGACGGCAGGCCGTGGACCGTCGTTACGGGCGAGTTGGCTCCGAAAGACGAAGGGTTTATCGCGCGGGAAATAGAATTTCTCAAGCGGGTTAGCTCGCGCAAAATCAAGGCCACCTTGCCGGCACCAGTGCTTTTGGGCGAGCGGATGTGGGATGCGGAACAATCGCGCGGAGCCTATCCGACCCGCAATGAATTCGTCGAGGCTTGTGTGCCGATTCTGCGCCGCGAGTTGGCGCTATTGTGCGAGGCCGGTGTCGATATCGTGCAGATTGACGATCCGCATCTATGCCTGCTCGTCGATGACGAGGTGCGAGCCGGATATGACGACCCCGAGGCCGAGGCCGACTTTGCGGTGGCGATGACCAATGCGGTGGTGGAGGGAACTAAAGGAGCGCGCTTGGCCGTGCATTTGTGCCGCCGCGCGGGTGCCCGGGTCCGCGGCGAGGCATGTCACACCGGCGACTATGGTCCGATCATCCCCTATCTCAATCGCCTGAAGGTAGATCACCTGACTATGGAGTTTGCCAGTCCGGGCGCAGGGGATGCGGAGGTGTTTAAGGAGTTGCGCGAAGATTTGGAGATCGGCTTGGGTTGTGTGGGGGTGCATCCGGGTGAGGTTGACGAGCCGGAGACGATTGTCGGGCGGGTGGAACAGGCGTTGGAGTACTTGGCACCCGAGCGGGTGGTGCTCAACCCTGACTGCGGATTCGCTCCCGGGTCGGCGATAAAAGTCGATATCGATGAGGTTTATACCAAGCTCAAAAACGAGGTGGCGGCGGCGCGATACCTGCGGGAAAAGCATGGCTAAGGGTTGTACTTCAGAGGCGCAGCGGTCCGCGATGGGGATCGGCGAGCGGCACGGGTGCTGAGAGTGCGATTAGGTCGGGGATGTCGAATTCGGCTAGTAGGCCAAAGCAGTAGAGAGATGGGGTGCCGTCGTAGGACAGCGGCCAGTCGATGAGGCGGCCGAGGGAGTCGATGAGGGCGTTGGTAGTTAGCGAGGCGAGGGCTTGGGGTTTGAGCGCGGCGGCGATTAGCGCGACGATCGGGCAGACGCGGCCGTG
>JAJDYK010000339.1 GCA_022825185.1 Candidatus Latescibacterota bacterium
GCGCAAGGCAAAATTGGTGCGGAATGCCTCGCCCCCGGAATAGAGGTGATAGGAGCGCTCGCCAACCTCGTCGGCGATCTTGACGTCGAGGGTTTCGCGGGTGCCGCCTTTTTTGAGGTCGCGCAGCGATTCGAAGGCGACTTGGATGCGGTTGTCGGTCAGGCGCGCGAGGATGGCATTGGCCTCTTCGGCGATCTGCGGCACGGCGTTTTCGATAATCAGCGCTTGGATCCCATCCTTGCCAAATGCCTTGTCGAGCTGTTGGTGGATCCAAGCCTGTCGCTGGGTGTCTTGGAGCTTTTCGCGTAGCTGGTCTTGTTCTTGGGCCAACTCGGCGCAGCGCGCGCACAGGGCCTCTAGGTTGCCCCGGCGCTGGAGGTGTTGGTCTCGCTCGACCCGCAGCTTTTCCAGTTGGGTTTGGTTTTCGCCGAGTTGCTTATCGACGCCTTCTAATTCGTCGGCCTGATCGTTCAACCGTTCCCTTTCTTTTTTCATACTCTGCAATTGTTCCGCTAGCGCAGAGGTTTCGGCCTCGTAGCGCGCCCGCGATTCACTGGCAGAAGCGCGGCGTTGGCGGGCGTGGTGCAGGCGCTCGAATTGCCGTGCGCTGTCGCGCAGATCGTCCTGTTGTTGGCGCAACCGCTGATGCTCGGCACTGTCGTAGCCCAAGGCTGCAATCTGCTGCTCGATTTGGCCGAGTTGGTCCCGTTTTTCTTGGGCATAGTGGGCCTCGGCGAGTTGGCGCTTGGCCCGCTCGAGTTGGTTCTGGGCTTCGGCCCGCTCGTTTTTGAGCCGGTCCGCCTGGCTTTTAGCGTCCTGCAAGCGGGCGTGCTCAGCTTCGACCGGGCGCAACTCGGCGAGCTTTTGGCCCAGTGTCTCGTGCTCGGTGCTACTGTAGCCTAATAGCTCGATTTCTCCGACTAGCTTGTGCAGGCGTTCGCCTTCGCCGGGCGCGTACGATTGGTCGCTGAGTTCTCGGTCGAGGACGGCCAACTGCTCGGCTAGCGACTGGGCCTCAGCGGCCGATTCCCGCAATTGCCCGAGACGAGCTTCTCCGGCGGCTAGCTCTTGATGCACTTGCTGGAGGGGCGCGATTTCCTCGCCAAGGGCCTTGTAGTCCGTGCGCATCTTTTGCAACTGGTCGTCGAGAGTGGCCAGCTCGCTGCCCAGAACGGCGATGCGCTCTTGGCGGCGCTCTTCCCGCTGTGCCAGTTCTGCCGTGACCCGCTGGCGATGTTCGGCATCGAGGGCGCTGCCGCACAATGGACAATTGGCGTCGTCGGAATCGGCTAAGGCTAGAGTCTGTTGGCGCTCGGTGGCCAATTCTTCTTCTTCGGAGCGGAGTTTTTGTTGCCGCTCGGCGATCTGGGTGTTGAGCTCGCTGCCCTCGTCCTTGAGGAGGTCCCGTTTCTCGGCTTTGGTCTGCAATTGGGTCCGTTGTGTTTGCAACTGGTGGATACGGGCTGCTAGGGGTTCCGCCTCGGCCCTAGCTCGTTCTAGCTGGGCCAATTGCTTGGCGAGTACTTGGCGCTGGCTTTTGCGGTGCTCCTCCGCAAGCGATAGTTCGTGTTCGAGGCGACGGCGTTTGCTGAGGAGATCCTCGTAGCGAATCCGCGCCTGCTCTAGGGCTTGGATCTGCTGGCTGAGAGTTTTGAATTGGGCGTAGCGGATGGCGATGGTCTGCTCTCGATTGAGCAAGGCTTGGTGCTCGTCGAGTTGGCGCTGGCGCTCGCCGAAAGTGGCTGCCCAGCGTTCTTGCTGCCGCTCCACTTTTTGGCGCGCTTGGGCGATTTGGTCTGCTAGCTGACGGCGGTGGGTTTCTAACGCGCCGTGTTCCTGAGCTTTTTGTTCGAGCAGGCCGACTTGGGTGTGGAGCTGATTGTAGGTCGCAAAGTCCCGCTCGATGGATTCGGCAGCCGCTAGGATTTCGCCGTCTTGACGCTGCTGCTCCCGCAGATTTTCGAGTTCGGCGGAGACCTGCTGCTTCCGCTCGGCGACGCGCTGCTGCTCCCGGTCTAGCTCGGCGACGCGCTGGCGGATCTTCACCAGTTCTAGGCGTTGGGCCTCCAACTCGGCTTGTGCTTTTTCTCGGCTGCTGATTTCGCTGCCGAGTGAAGCGAGGCGATCGTCGACGGCGCGCAGGTCAGCTTCGTAGCCTGTGCGCTTGGCCAATTCGGCATCGAGTTCACTGAGGCGGGTTTGTAGGGTTTCGCTCTGGCGCTGGTGCTCTTGGTAGCGGACTCGAGCCATGCCTTGGAGCTGGTCGTAGCGCTCCAATCCGAGAATTCGCCCGAGGACTTCTTTGCGCTGTCTGGCGTTTTTTTGGGTGAACTCGTCGGCGCGTCCCTGGACTATGAAGGCCGAGTTGACAAAGGTGTCGTAGTCCATGGATAGGAGTTCGTTGATGCGCCGCTGGGTGGGATTAATGCCCTCGCCTTCGCTGAGGGTGCGGAAAATGCCGTCGCTTTCTACTTGCAAGTCTAAGGCTGGGACGCCTCGCTTGGTGCGACGCCAACTGCGGATGATGCGGAAGTGCTTTTCGCCAAGGGCGAAATCGAAGTCAACCCGCATTTCCCTGGCCCCGATCCGACACAATTCTTCGTCGCTGCGGCTTTTGCGCGCTTGGCCCCACAAGGCATAGGTGATCCCGTCGAGCAGGGCGGACTTGCCGTGGCCATTGCCGCCTGTGAGGCAGGCGACGTGAAACTGGGAAAAGTCGAGCGGCGGCACCTCCTCGCCGTAACTGAGAAAATTGCGCAGCGAAAGGGAGAGAGGGATCATTCGGCGTCTTCGTCGCGTTGGCCAGCTTCAAGCTCGCGCTCTAGGTGGAGCGCGTAGTTTTTGAGCTCGGCGCGGTGGGCTTGCAAGTCTGGAATGTTGTCGATGTAGCGGTCGAGGGCGTCGCCTAGTTCGGCCTCTTCGCTGATTTCGGCGCGGCGTTGGATCACTTCTGGAGCAAAGCGCGGTTGGATGGAAGCGACGTGGAAGGCTGGTTCGAGCGCTTGCCGAACCTGTTGTAAGTCCACCGGTGTGGTATAGCCTGCGGGCAGGTCGTAGAGGACGCGGACCACGGCGTCTGCTAGATCGGCCTCAGCGCAGGCAGCGACGATGCGTTCGGTGGCGTCTTGGCCATCGTGCACCTTTAGCTTGATGGTCGCAAAGCGCCGCGCTGGGACGGGGATGAACTCAAAGGTGGTTGCCCGAAACCTTGACGCAGTTGCGTCCTCTGAGATGTGTACGAGGCAGAAGCCTTTGTCTTCACCTTCTTCACCGAAGTCGATGCGCTCTAGGCTACCTGAATAGACCACGGGCGGATGTTGGCCGGGATTGAGGTCTTGGTATTTGTGGATGTGCCCCAAGGCTACGTAGTCGTAGGCGGGGTTGGCAAGAGCGCTAGTGAGCAAAACGGGGTCTTGGCCGATGATAGCGGTGCGTTCGCCCCCAGAATAAGCGGCGTCGGCGACTGTGAGGTGAGCGACGAGTACACCCGGCAGCTTTGGGTCGAGCTGACGGGCGTACTCGTCGATCTGGGCCGCGTAAATTTTTTGGATCTCGACGCGGATTTCCTCTATTGACAAGTCGCGGTATTCGTCGCGAGTGAGTAGGGCATGGCGCGTCGGCCAAGGTAGGCCGGCCACTTGCACGGGACCGTTGGCGGTTTCGATGTGCAGGAACTCCGGGCGGCGGATGACGTGAGTGCCCTCTAGCTGTAGAGTGCTGAAAATGTCAACCGAAGTGGCTTTGCCGAAAGCGCCCGGCGCGTCGTGGTTGCCCACCACCAGCACGATGGGGATACCGGCCGCTTGTAGGCGTTGGAGTTGGCGGGCCAAGACGCGCTGATGGGTCGGGGTCGGATCGCAATTTTTGTACATGTCGCCAGCGAAGAGGACCAAATCGACCGCTTTTTCAATGGCTAGGTCAAAGACCGCTTCTAGGCTGGCGGCGAAATCTTGCACCCGCGAATGCAAGCCGGTGCTTGGGTCGAGGCTGCCGTGGTTTTCGACGCCCAGATGCAGGTCGGCAAAATGCAGGAGTGTCAATGCCATGAGACTCGTAAGTGCGTTGTTGGGGAAGGAGTGGCTCGGTCTGTGAATTTATTAAAAGGAGGGTGGCGAACTTGGGCAAGTCCCTTAGCTTGCACCTGGGCATCGTTTTTAGTACATTAATTTTCTTAAGTAGCGGAAGCGGTAGCGCGCTTCCGCTTTTTGTGTTGAATAGCGCATGTTGTTCTCTCCTGCTAGAGGCTTTGTATGAGTGAAGTATATCTTTCGCGAGAAGGCTACGAAAAACTTCAGGGCGAGTTGAAGGAACTCAAGGAGACTGAACGCCCGGCAGTGCGTCAGGCTTTGCAGCGGGCACGGGAGTTCGGCGACCTATCTGAGAACGCCGAGTATTCGGCCGCTAAAGAAAGGTTGCTCTTCCTAGAGCAGCGCATCGGCAAGCTCGAAGAGACACTCAGCCGGACTCGCCTGCTAGAAAATGAGGCGATCCCGGAGGACAAAGTCTATATCGGTGCCACCGTAGAGCTAGAAGATCTCGCGCAGGCGCGACAACTCACATACACGCTCGTCGCTCCCGAAGAAGCTGATTTTGAAGCGGGGAAAATCTCCACGGTTTCGCCGATAGGAAAGGGGTTGCTCGGGCACCAAGAAGGAGAAGAAATCGAGATTGAAGTGCCCGTTGGCAAGCTGCATTACAGGATTGTCAAAATCACGCGCTGAGCGCAAGTATCCAGTTCACTTGGCGACTCCCGGAAAGGCCTGTGTCTCTCCGGGAGTTTCGCGTTTTGGGGCTGCGCCCAGTATTCTTGACATATTGAGAGGGCTGTTATATATTTAAACTTCTGTAAATTAAACGGGCATTAATCCGGCTCGAGCGGGAATAGCTCAGTTGGCTAGAGCGCGAGCCTTCCAAGCTCGGGGTCGCGGGTTCGAGTCCCGTTTCCCGCTCCAGATCACCAAAACGATTGCAGCCGATGTAGCTCAGTCGGTAGAGCGCATCCTTGGTAAGGATGAGGTCACCAGTTCAATCCTGGTCATCGGCTCCACTTTCCTAAGTGTTTCCATCTAAACGCGACAAGTTCTGATGCCAAGAGATCAAATAACGCTGGAGTGCGAAGTATGCAGCCAGCAAACTTACACGACGACCAAAAATAGACGAAACCAGCCAAGCCGCGTGGAGTACAAAAAGTATTGCCGTTTTTGCCACAAGCATACGGCTCACAAGGAAGCCCGCTAGGCATAGGGCAGTAGCTCAATTGGTAGAGCACCGGTCTCCAAAACCGGCGGTTGCAGGTTCAAGTCCTGTCTGCCCTGCCAGGCTTCTGCATTAGGGAATGGGATGTGGAATAAACTTACTAATTTCATCAAAGATGTGCGGGCCGAATTTTCCAAAGTGAGTTGGCCTACTCGCGAGGATTTGGTCAGTTCCACTGGGGTGGTATTAGTCTTTTCGGCGATTTTTGCGGTTTTTATCGGCATATTCGACCTGATTATTTCTTTTGTTTGGGGAATACTTCTAGGCCAGTAATGCCCGCTGGAGCGTATTTAAGGGAAGCGGTGCGCAACGTGCACCGCTTCTTTTCCTTGTTTACGCTCGGCGAATGGGAGCCAACACCGGATTGAAGCCATGGCACAGCGCTGGTACGCTCTACATACGTATTCGGGGCACGAAAATAAAGTAAAGACCTACTTGGAGTCGCTCATTGAGTTGGGGGCTGCCAACGGTGCGATTGCCCAGGTCGTCGTGCCGACCGAGGAAGTGGTCGAACTCCGTGCCGGCAAGAAAACCAAGACTAGGAAGCGGTTTTTGCCTAGTTACGTGCTAGTGGAAATGGAAATGTCCAAGGACGCTTGGTATCAGGTGACCAACATTCCCGGGGTGACCAACTTCGTTGGCCCAGCGCGCAAGCCGCAACCGCTGCGGCAGGAAGAAATCGACCGCATCTTGGGGCACGTCGATCGCCGCAAAGACCAAGAGGTCGAGGAGATTCCCTTTACTGTTGACGACCAAGTGAAGGTCAACGACGGCGCGTTTAAGGATTTTATCGGCACCGTGCAGGAGGTCCTACCGGAAAAGCGCAGGTTGAAAATCATGGTGAGCATTTTTGGGCGCGGTACATCGGTGGAGTTGGACGTGTTGCAGGTCGAGCCGGTTCAAGAGACGGGCGGCTGATTTTCAGAGGGACAAAAAATAAATGGCAAAAAAAGAAATAGCCCAAATCAAGTTGCAGGTTCCAGCCGGTCAGGCGAATCCGACGCCGCCTGTTGGGCCGGCGCTGGGGCAACACGGCGTCAACATCATGGAATTCTGCAAGACATTCAATGCCCAGACCCAAGACCAGCAAGGGTTGATCATTCCCGTAATCATTACGGTGTACGCCGATCGCACGTTTTCATTTATCACCAAGACGCCGCCGGCTGCGGTGCTGCTGTTGCGGGCTGCTGGAAAAGACAAGGGGTCGGGCGTGCCCAACCGGGATCACATCGGCGTTGTATCTTCGGATCAAGTGCGCGAAATCGCCGAATTGAAAATGCCCGATTTAAATGCGGCCTCAATGGAAGCCGCGATGTCGATGATCGCGGGAACGGCCCGCAGTATGGGGCTCTTGATCGAGTAGTTGCTTCTCATTGTAACCCTCATAAGAGGTTTAAGACATGGCCAGAGGAAAAAAATACAGGAACGCCTTGGCGTCTTTCGACCGCGACAGGGCCTATTCGTGGGAAGAGGGAGTTAAGATCCTCAAGGGATTCCCGGCGTACAATTACGATCCGACCGTCGAGCTTTCTTGCAACTTGGGGATCGATGGCCGTCAAGCCGACCAATCGCTACGCGGCACGGTGATGTTGCCTCACGGTACCGGGAAGGAGCTCCGGGTCTTGGTCTTCACTCAAGGACCGCTAGTGCAGGAAGCCGAAGACGCTGGGGCCGATTTCGTCGGTGGGGCCGATATGGCCGAGAAAATCCAGGGCGGTTGGCTCGACTTCGACCTAGTCATTGCCTCTCCAGATATGATGGGGCAGGTAGGTAAGTTGGGGAGGATCTTGGGGCCGAGGGGCTTGATGCCCAATCCCAAAACCGGCACGGTAACGCGTGAGGTAGCCCAAGCCGTCCGCGAAGCCAAGGCCGGTCGCATTGAATACCGCGCCGACAGCAAGTCCGGCAACAACGCCCAAGGTTCCATCGGTAAGCTGTCCTTTACCCATCAGGCGCTGATCGAAAACGCTCAGGCGTTTACTGACGCCATTTTGCGCGCTAGGCCGGCCGCGACAAAAGGGCAGTACATCCGCAAGTTAGTCCTCTCGTCGGCAGTAGGGCCGGGCATCAAGATTGACCGTGCCCAACTCGCTGCGTAAAGAAAGCTCCCTACTCCTATGGCGACGGCAGAGAAAGAAGCAAAAGTAGAAGAATTGAAGGCCATTATGGCCGAGGCCAAGGGCTTTTATTTGGCCGATTTTACGGGTATTGACGTAGCCGCAGTGACCGAGCTGCGCAACAAGTTACGCGATGCCGATGTCCAATACCAAGTGATCAAAAATCGCTTGGCCATTCGCGCGGCTGAGGAAGTGGGCATCGCCGGCCTCGAAGAGCATTTCTCCGGGCCTACGGCTTTGGCCTATTCAAAAGAAGATCCCATCGCACCGGCTAAAATTCTGCAAGACTTCGTCGCCGATGGCGGGAAAATTCAGATCAAGACCGGCTTTATGGAGGGTGAAATCCTCGCCGCCGACAAAGTCGAGGCGTTGGCTAAGCTGCCTTCTAGAGAAGAATTGCTAGGGAAGGTAGCCGCCGGCGTCCAGAGTCCGCTTTACGGGTTAAGCGGTGTCCTGAACGGATTGCTTAGAGGCCTAGTCGGCGCGTTGTCAGCCATCGAAAAGCAACGAGGAGAAGGCGGGGAAAACGCCTGATTCCCATTCGTCCCTTTTAACAAACTCAAATACGGATTACAGGAGGCTGTATCCCATGACCGAAGAAACCACTGCCACCACCGCCAATAGTAAGGTAGGTGAAATCATTGAGACCATCGGCGGACTGACAGTCCTAGAACTAGCCGAGTTGGTCAAAGCCCTCGAAGACAAGTTTGGCGTGTCGGCCGCAGCACCGGTGATGATGGCTGGTGCGATGTCCAGCGATGGTGCTGGCGAAGAGGCCGCCGTAGAAAAGGATTCCTTTGACGTAGTGCTTACTAGCGTTGGCGAGAAGAAAATCCAAGTTATCAAGGTCGTCCGCGAGATCACTAGCTTAGGGCTGAAAGAGGCCAAGGCGCTCGTTGACGAGGCACCTAAGCCGGTCAAGGAAGGAGCGACCAAGGAAGAAGCCGAAGAAATCCAGAGCCGATTGCAGGATGCCGGAGCCACAGTAGAACTCCAGTAGGGACTGCTGTTGATATAGTAGCTCATTCGTTCATACCTGCTTTTCTGCAGTGCGCATTCATGGAGCTATTGGCCAATAGCTCCATGAGCATTTGGCTTAAACCACAAACTGAGGAGTTGGACTTTGGCAAAGACGAACGGCAGTATTAAAAGGCGCTCTTTTGGCAAAATCAAAGAAGCCGCAGAGATGCCAAACCTGCTTTCGGTTCAGCTTGACTCCTTCGAGGACTTCCTGCAGCTCTCCGTCTTGCCCCATCAGCGCCAGCGGCGCGGTTTGCACTTGGTCTTCCAGAGTATTTTCCCCGTTACCGATGTCCATGGGATATACTCTCTCGAATACGTCAGCTACTCCATTGGCAATCCCCGCTACAGCGAAGAGGAATGCCGCGAGCGGGACATGACTTTCGCCGCCCCGTTGCGCGCGACCCTGCGCCTCGTAAGCCGCGACAAGGAAAGTGAGGACCTCCCAGTCAAGGACGTGGTCGAACAGGCCGTATTTTTGGGCGAACTGCCCCTGATGACTAGCGAGGGGACGTTTGTTATCAATGGAGCTGAACGCACAGTCGTCAGCCAGCTCCATCGCTCGCCTGGAGTATTCTTCGACGAGACCTTGCACCCTAATGGCAAGCGGCTGTTCTCGGCGCGGATCCTTCCCTACAAGGGAATGTGGCTAGAGTTCAGCATGGACATCAACGACATCATGTACGTGCATATTGACCGGAAGCGCAAGCTGCCGGTGACTTCGCTCCTGAAAGCGCTCGGCTTCTCCAAGAATGGCGAAATCCTCAGTCTGTTCCGCGAGGAGGTAGAGGAAGCTGTAGACGAAGAGTTGATCGACCGCTATAACGGCGGCGAGGACATCGTCGATAAAGACAGCGGTGAAATTTTATTAGATGCCTACGAGCAGATAAGCGGCGAAAACCTAACGAAGCTACAGGTAGCCAATATCGAGAAGTTAAAGGTTCTGACCGCTCCACCAGACAAGGATCCCGGGGTCATAGAGAACACGCTCGCTAAGGACCCGAGTAAAGACGAGGAAGATGCCCTTACGCGCATCTACAACCTCCTGCGTCCCGGCGACCCACCTAACATCGCGACCGTGCGCGAATTGCTGGATCGGCTCTTTTTCAACGCCAAGCGCTATAACCTAGGGGATGTGGGCCGTTATCGTATCAATCGCCGTTTGGACGTGGGTATCCCCTTCGAGAGCACGGTGCTGCATCTCGAGGATTTCATGGCGATAATCCACTACCTGTTGGGTTTGCGAGTGGGGCAGGGCAATACCGACGACATCGATCACCTAGGTAATCGCCGCGTGCGATTGGTCGGCGAGTTACTAGCCCAACAATTCAGCATTGGCCTGACGCGCATGGCGAGGACGATTCGCGAGCGCATGAACCTACGCGACGAAAATCAGATCACTCCTCACGATTTGGTCAATGCGCGAACGGTTTCCACTGTGATCCAAGCGTTTTTCGGTTCGAGTCAACTCTCGCAGTTTATACAGCAGACAAACCCGCTCGACGAGTTGACTCATAAGCGCCGCCTTAGCGCTCTCGGTCCGGGGGGGCTAAGCCGCGACCGCGCTGGTTTTGAAGTGCGGGATGTGCATTATACGCACTACGGTCGGATATGTCCCATCGAGACCCCGGAAGGTCCCAACATCGGCCTTATCTCCTCGTTGAGTACGTATGCACGAGTTAATTCTTTCGGCTTTCTGGAGACGCCGTACCGCAAGGTAATAAACGGTAAGGTGACAAATGAGATCGAGTTTCTGACGGCGGCCGAAGAAGACAAATACATCATCGCCCAAGCCAATGCGCCCATCGACGACAAGGGCAAGTTCGTCAACCCATTGGTCAAAGCTCGCAAGCGGGATGATTATCCGATGGTAACCCCTGACGAGCTCGACTACATGGACGTATCGCCTAATCAGCTCGTCAGTGGGGCAGCGGCTCTAATACCCTTCCTCGAACACGACGACGCCAACCGAGCGCTCATGGGCTCCAACATGCAGCGCCAGGCCGTGCCGTTGCTCTTTACCGAAGCACCGTATGTCGGCACTGGCATGGAGAACAAAGTCGCGCGTGATTCGGGGGCGATCGTCGTAGCCCGCAATCCCGGCGTAGTCGTCAGCGTCGATGCCGAGCGCATTATTGTGCGCCGCGACAAGAAGCACAGCACGCGGTTGACTCCGTTGGACACAGCAGACGCCGACGAGTACAAGTTGACTAAGTTCGCCCGTTCCAACCAAGACTGCTGCATCAATCAGCGGCCCTTAGTCCAAGTCGGTGACAAGGTGCAGACCGGTCAGCCTTTGGCCGATGGTGCCGCTACGGACCGAGGGGATTTAGCCCTAGGCGTAAACGTCTTAGTTGCCTTTATGCCTTGGAACGGCTACAACTTTGAAGATGCTATTGTCGTCAGCGAGCGCCTCCTCAAAAAGGACATCTTCACTTCCGTCCACATTGAGGAATTTGAGTTGCAAGTGCGCGACACCAAACGCGGTCAAGAGGAGATCACCCGCGAGATTCCCAACGTCAGCGAAGGTGCGGTGCGCAATCTCGACGACGAAGGTATTATCCGCATTGGAGCCGAGGTCGGGCCCGGCGATATTCTAGTCGGCAAAGTGACGCCCAAGGGGGAGAGCGAATTGTCGCCTGAAGAGCGTCTCTTGCGGGCAATTTTCGGCGAGAAGGCTGGGGATGTCCGCGATGCGTCGCTGAAAGCGCCTCCCGGCATGGAAGGCGTGGTCATCGACCGCAAGGTTTTTTCGCGCCGCGAGCGGGGCGGTTCGTCCCGGCGTCGGGACGGCATCGCCGCTTGTGAAAAAGAGGCAGCCGAGCGGAAGGAACACCTGATTGCAGAGCGCAACACTAGATTGCTGGAGACGGTGGGGAAAGTCAAGTTGGGCAGCTTGTACTCTCAAGACGGCGAACTGAAGGTGCGCAAAGGTACTCAATTGAGCGAGCGGTTACTCGAGCGGATTGATTTCTCCACGGTGCAGCCCGAAGGAGACTGGACCGCAGATCCCGAAGTCAGCGTTGAAGTCGCCGAGCTGTTGCGCTATGCCGAAGAACAGCTAAAGCTGATCGACGAGCAAACGGAGCGCCAAATAGAGCGCCTCACGCGCGGTGATGAACTGCCGCCGGGCATCGCGCAGCTAGTCAAGGTCTATGTGGCCAAGAAGCGTAAGCTCTCGGTCGGCGACAAGATGGCCGGTCGCCACGGCAACAAGGGCGTAGTCGCGTATATCGCGCCGGAGGAGGATATGCCCTTCCTCGAAGACGGTACGCCCGTAGATATTGCTCTCAACCCCTTGGGCGTGCCTTCGCGCATGAACTTGGGCCAGATTTTTGAAACCCATCTAGGCATGGCCGCCCATGCCCTAGACGTGCATGTGGCGACCCCGGTTTTCGACGGGGCATCCCTCGACGAGGTGCGAGACATGCTCGACGAGGCCGAGATACCCAAAGACGGCAAACAAGTGCTCTACGATGGGCGAACTGGCACTAAGCTAGATAAGCGAGTGACGGTAGGCTACATATACATGTTAAAGCTTTCGCACTTGGTCGCCGACAAAATTCACGCTCGCTCCATCGGGCCGTACTCGCTGGTCACTCAGCAGCCCTTGGGCGGCAAGGCGCAGTTTGGCGGCCAGCGCTTCGGCGAAATGGAAGTGTGGGCACTGGAGGCCTACGGCTCGGCCTATACGCTCCAAGAGATGCTGACGGTCAAATCCGACGACGTTGCTGGGCGTTCTAAGATCTACGAGGCCATCGTGAAAGGAGAGAATCCGCCAGAACCAGGTATTCCAGAATCGTTCAATGTGCTGGTCAAAGAATTACAGAGTTTGTGTCTGGATGTGATCCTCGAAGACAGCGGGATCGTCGAGACATGATTGAATTGCAGAACATTCGCATAAAGCGCAAAGGGGGTGCCAGTGTTACAGACTGCCAATGCATCGCGCAAACCGACTGATTTCGATTCCATCCGCATTCAACTCGCTTCTCCCGAGACCATTCGCGCTTGGTCGCAAGGGGAGGTCACCAAACCCGAGACGATCAACTACCGCTCCTTCAAACCGGAGCGCGACGGGTTGTTCTGCGAACGCATCTTCGGTCCGGTCAAAGACTGGAACTGCCACTGTGGCAAGTACAAGGGTATCCGCTATCGAGGGGTAGTATGCGACCGTTGCGGCGTCGAGGTCACGCAGGTCAAGGTTCGCCGCGAGCGCCTTGGCCACATTGAGCTGGCTGTACAGGTTTCCCACATCTGGTATTTCAAGTCGCTACCTTCGCGCATCGGTGCCCTGCTCGACATCTCGATGCGCAACCTTGAGCGCATCCTCTATTACGAGTCCTATGTCGTCATTGACCCACAGGGCGCAGCTGTGGAGAAGCTGGATCTTTTGACGGAGGAGGAGCTTTTCGAGATACAAGAAGAGGGCGGCGATCCCGAGGTCGAGATGGGGGCACCCGCAGTCAAGCGGCTCTTAGAGAAGATCGACATTGAAGAGCTCTCGGCCGAATTGCGAACCTTGGTTCGAATGGAGAGTTCGATCCAACGCAAGCAAGAAGCCCTCAAGCGACTCAAGGTCGTCGAAGCCTTCCGCCAGTCCGAAAACCGGCCCCAGTGGATGATTCTCGACAACATTCCGGTCATTCCGCCGGATCTGCGTCCCTTGGTGCCCTTAGAGGGTGGTCGCTTTGCCACTTCCGACCTCAACGACCTCTACCGCCGAGTCATCAATCGCAACAACCGCTTGAAGAAGCTGATCAACATCAAGGCTCCCGAAGTCATTCTGCGCAACGAGAAGAGGATGCTTCAGGAAGCCGTTGATGCCCTCTTCGACAACGGGCGTCGCTCGCGGGCCGTGCGCGGCGACGGCAATCGCTCGCTCAAGTCGCTCAGCGATCTGCTCAAGGGCAAACAGGGCCGTTTTCGCCAGAATTTGCTAGGTAAGCGCGTTGACTATTCGGGCCGTTCGGTCATCGTCGTCGGTCCAGAACTCAAACTGTACCAGTGCGGCCTACCCAAAGGAATGGCCTTAGAGCTATTTAAGCCATTTGTAATCAAAAAGTTAGAAGAAAAAGGGCTGGTGCAAACCGTCAAGAGCGCCAAGAAACTGGTCGAGCGCGAGCGCCCAGAGGTCTGGGATATTCTCGAAGAGATCATCCGCGACCACTGCGTATTGCTCAATCGGGCACCGACGTTGCACAAGTTGGGCATTCAGGCGTTTCAGCCCATTCTCGTCGAGGGTAAGGCCATTCGCCTACATCCGCTGGTCTGCGCCGCCTTTAATGCCGACTTTGATGGCGACCAGATGGCCGTGCATGTCCCGCTCTCGTTCGAGTCTCAGATTGAGGCGCGGCTGCTGATGCTTTCTACCAACAACATCCTCAAGCCGGCCGATGGCGAGCCGGTTATCATGGACAACCCCCAGGACATCGTGCTTGGCAGTTATTACCTGACTAAGGTGCGCTTTAGCGAAGCAGATAGAGTCGAGCGCACCTTTGCCAACAAGACCGAGGCGGTTGCGGCTTTTGAAGCGGGGCGCATTACCTTGCACCAGCCGGTCGTGGTGCGCATTGATGGTGAGATGGCGAATACGACCGTCGGTCGCTTGCTTTTCAACGAGGTGCTCCCGGAGGAAATCGGCTTTATCAACCGCACGGTTGACAAGGGCGATATCAAGAGGATTACCGCCCAAGTGCATCGCCTGCTGGGCAACAGGCGCACAGCCGAGTTCGTCGATCAGCTCAAGAATATGGGCTATCACTACGCGACGCTGGCCGGCGTATCCATCGCCGTTGACGACGTAGTCGTACCCGATACTAAAACCAAGCTCATTGATGGAGCGCTCAAGGAAGTAGAGAAAGTCCGCGATCAGTATGCCAACGGCATCATTACCGATGGCGAGCGCTACAACAAGATCATCGACATCTGGATGCATACCACATCGGAGGTCTCGCGCGCGGTGCAGCACACGCTTGAGGAAGTCGAAGAGGGCTTTAACTCGGTTTACATTATGAAGGATTCCGGTGCGCGCGGCAGCGAGGATCAGATCAAACAGCTAGGCGGTATGCGTGGCCTGATGAACAAGCCGCAGAAAAAGCTGACCGGTGCCGTAGGCGAAATCATCGAAACGCCAATTATCGCCTCTTTTAAAGAAGGGCTGTCGGTACTCGAGTACTTCATCTCAACCCACGGAGCGCGCAAGGGTTTGGCCGATACGGCTCTGAAGACGGCCGAAGCCGGATATCTGACGCGGCGGATGGTCGATGTGGCTCAAGATGTGGTGATCAGCGAAGAAGACTGCGGGACTAGCCAAGGGCTGAAGATCGGCGCTCTCAAGGACGGAGAGGAGGTAATCGAGCCGCTGGCCGACCGCATCGTCGGCCGCGTATTGCAAGATGACGCTCTCGATGCCGACCAAAATGTGGTGGCCCACGCGGGTACCCTGTTGGAAGAAGAAGACGCCAATCGCATTGCTCAAGCCGGCATTGAAGAAGTACACATTCGCTCGGTGCTCACATGCGAGTCCGAGCGCGGCGTGTGCATCAAGTGCTATGGACGCAACATGGGTACTGGCCGCGAGGTCAATGTGGGCGAGGCCGTTGGGGTCGTAGCCGCACAGAGTATTGGTGAACCAGGTACTCAGCTCACGCTGCGAACTTTTCACATCGGCGGTACGGCGAGTCGCATCGCCGAGCAGTCGCAGATCACCGCACGCCGAGCTGGCCGCGTTCAATTTTCTAACGTCGATACGGTGCAAAACCCGACAGCCGGCGTCACGGTCGTCGGGCGCAACGGCGAAATTGGCTTGCTCGACGAACAGAATCGAGTGCGTTCTTCTATCGCCACCCCTTATGGCGCAGTGCTCAAGGTCGAAGATGGGGAGCAAGTCGAGATGGGCGATGTGCTGTACGAATGGGATCCATACAACAATGTGATTCTTACCGACCGCTCGGGCCGGATCGGGTTCACAGATATCACCAAGGAAACTATGCGCGAGGAATTCGACGAAAGCACGGGCCTAAGCGTCCGCAGTATCGTCGAACAGCGCGACCGCTCGCTGAGTCCGCAAATTGAGATCGAGAGTCAAGAATATGGAAACCGTTCTTTTATTATTCCGGTCGGGGCGCGTCTGCTGGTCGAAAACGGAGATCAAGTCGCACCGGGGCAGGTGTTAGTCAAAATTCCACGCGAGCGTTCCAAGACGCGCGACATCACCGGCGGTTTGCCGCGCGTTGCAGAACTCTTTGAGGCACGTCGGCCCAAGGAACCGGCAGTCATATCGGAAATTGACGGCACGGTGAGCTTTGGCGGTCTAATCCGCGGCAACCGCGAACTGTTTGTCACCCCGGAGGATGGCGAAAAAAAGAAATACTTGGTCCCCTACGGCAAGCACTTGCGCGTGCATGAAGGCGACCGAGTCGAAGCTGGCGAGCGCCTCTCCGAAGGGTCGGTCAATCCGCACGACATCTTGCGGGTCCAAGGCGTGAGTAAGGTGCAGGAGTACTTGGTCAACGAGATTCAGGATGTCTATCGCCTCCAGGCTGTGGAGATCAACGACAAGCACATTGAGGTGATTGTCAAGCAGATGCTGCAGAAGGTGCGCATCATTGACCCAGGCGACACGAACTTCCTCGAAGGGGAAGAAGTGGATAAAATCCGCTTCAACAAGGAGAATGAAAAAGTCCTCTACGAGGGTGGAGACCCAGCCACCTGCCAGCCGATCCTTTTGGGCATTACCCGTGCTTCGCTGCGCACGGATAGCTTTATCTCTGCCGCCTCTTTCCAAGAGACAACGCGAGTGTTGACCGAGGCGGCCGTGCAAGGCAAGATAGATCACTTGCGCGGCCTCAAGGAAAACGTCATCATCGGTCGCTTGATTCCAGCCGGTACCGGGCACTACCAAGATGGTACCTATGAGAACTTGGAGACCGAAGGCAATGGCAAAGCCGAGTTGACCGAAGTGGCGGCTGCGGAAACAGGTGTTTTGGGCGAGTAGTATTGACAGTTATACAATTTGTATGTAAGTTATGAGCTTGCTATTTATTACGGAATGACGAGGAGAAACAACGTTTGCCAACGGTTAGCCAGCTGGTCCGCAAAAGCCGGCAAAAATCACTAAAAAAGACGGATTCCCCAGCGCTGAGAAGTTGTCCCCAGCGCCGCGGTGTTTGCACGCGTGTTTACACCCAGACGCCCAAGAAGCCCAACTCGGCTCTACGCAAGATGGCTCGCGTGCGTTTGACTACCGGGATTGAAGTCACGGCTTACGTGCCAGGCGAGGGCCACACGCTGCAGGAACACTCCATCGTCTTAGTGCGCGGGGGTCGTATCAAGGACTGCCCCGGTGTGCGCTACCACATCGTGCGCGGTGTCCTCGATGCGACGGGTGTGGCTGATCGCCGTCAGGGTCGCTCCAAGTATGGCACCCGGCGGCCAACCTAAGAGTAAGAGCAATGTCTCGGCGTAAAAGAGCAATCAAGCGCAAGCTGCTGCCGGATCCGAAGTTTCACAATGTCTTGGCGGCGAGGTTCGTAAATTCGCTGATGAAGCAAGGCAAGAAGAGCGTGGCCGAGCGCATATTCTACGACTCGATCGACTTGGTCGTAGAGCGCAGTGGCCAGGACGGGATTGATGTCTTTCAGAAGGCGCTAGAAAACGCCAAGCCCATCGTCATGGTTAAATCGCGTCGAGTCGGTGGCCAGACCTATCAGGTGCCGGTCGAAATGCGGCCAGACGAGCGCACGGCGCGTTCTATTCGCTGGTTGATTCGCTTCGCTCGCGAGCGCTCTGAGCGCACCATGGCCGAGCGGTTAGCCAATGAGTTTATCGCTGCGTCAAGGGGAGAAGGTGGGGCTGTGCGAATGAAGGAAGACGTCCATCGCATGGCCGAGGCGAATAAAGCCTTCGCTCATTACAGATTTTAGGAGTTCCCAGGCCAAATGGCACGAAAATTTGCACAAAAAGACACGCGCAATATCGGTATTGCGGCTCACATCGACGCTGGCAAGACCACCACGACCGAGCGGATTCTCTACTATACTGGTCGAGTTCACCGCATGGGGGAGGTTCATGACGGTACAGCGACGATGGATTGGATGGAGCAAGAGCGCGAGCGCGGAATTACCATAACCTCTGCCGCTACTGCTTGCCAATGGAAGGATCACCGCATCAACATCATCGACACGCCCGGCCATGTGGATTTTACTGCTGAGGTCGAGCGTTCGCTGCGCGTACTCGACGGTGCCATAGGCGTTTTCTGTGCTGTCGGCGGAGTTGAGCCGCAGTCCGAGACCGTCTGGCGCCAAGCCGACAAATACCGCGTCCCGCGCATTGCTTTTGTCAACAAAATGGATCGCAACGGGGCTGATTTTTTTCAGGTACTCAGCATGCTCCAAGAGCGATTGAACAGCAATTTTGTGCCGGTCCAGTTGCCCATCGGTGTTGGCGAGACGTTCAACGGCTTAATAGACTTGGTCGAGATGAAGGCCATTACCTACGAAGAGGCTAGCCAAGGCGTCAAGTTTTTCGAGGACGAGATCCCCGCGGATTTATTAGAGGGGGCCTTGCAATACCGCGAAAAGCTGCTAGAGTCGGTGGCTGAATTCGACGATGGACTGCTCGAAAAATTTCTCGAAGGGGAAGAAATTCACCCTGGCGAAATCCGAGCTGCCCTGCGCCAAGCTACCATCTCGCTGAAGGCTGTGCCCGTAACGTGCGGTAGTGCTTATAAGTATAAAGGCGTCCAGCGCTTGCTCGACGCGGTGCTACACTATCTGCCGTCTCCGGCCGACGTCGGCGAAGTCAAGGGTATGCTGCCCCATTCTAGCGCAGAAGAGGTGCGTCCTGCCCTCGATGATGCGCCTTTTGCTGGGTTGGCCTTTAAGGTTATGACGGATCCCTTTGTCGGGCGTCTCACCTTTGTTCGCGTCTATTCAGGCGTGCTAAGCTCGGGCACTTACCTCTACAATGTGACGACTGAGCGTCGCGAGCGCACCGCGCGCTTGCTAGAGATGCACGCCAACGACCGCACCGAGCTATCTCGGGCCTATGCCGGTGACATAGTCGCAGTGGTAGGCCTCAAAAACACGACTACTGGCGATACGCTTTGCGACGAGCAGCACCCCATTGTCTTGGAAAAGATCGAGTTCGCCGAGCCGGTGGTCCACGTGGCAATTGAGCCAAAGACGAGGGCCGATCAGGAGCAGCTATACATTGCCCTGTCCAAGCTCAGCGAGGAAGATCCAACCTTTCAGATCAAGCTCGACGACGAGACGGGCCAGACGATCATGTCGGGCATGGGCGAATTGCACTTAGAGATCCTTATTGACCGCCTCTTTCGCGAATTCAAGGTCGAAGCCAATGTCGGCAAGCCCCAAGTGGCCTACAAAGAAGGTCTGCGCAAGGCTGTCGAGATTACAGGTAGGTTCGTGCGACAGACCGGAGGCCGCGGCCAGTACGGGCACGTCGAGTTGGAAATCGAGCCGGGCGAGCCGGGCAGCGGACTGGTATTCGAGTCGAAAATTATCGGCGGCAACATTCCTAAAGAATACATCAATCCAGTGCGCGAGGGCATTATCGAAGCGATGAGCACCGGTCCTGTTGCCGGTTACCCGATCGAAGACGTTAAAGTCGTGCTGGTAGATGGGTCGCATCACGAGGTTGACTCATCGGAAGTCGCCTTTAAGGTCGCTGGGTCCATGGCCTTCAAAGACGGTGCCGTGAAGGCATCTCCCTATCTCATGGAGCCGATTATGGAATTGGAGGTCGTCGTCCCCGATCAATATCTGGGCGACGTTGTGGGTGATCTCAATTCGCATCGCGGCGAGATACAGGGCATCAATCCCCGTTCCGATGCCCAAGTCGTCAAGGCTTTCGTGCCGCTGAGCGAGACTTTTGGCTATGCCACGCGCCTGCGTTCGCTGACCCAAGGCCGGGCGCTTTTTACCATGCAGTTTTCCAAATACCAAGCCGTCCCAAGCAACATCACCGAACAAATTATCGACAGCACTCGAGGTTAAGCGATAACCCGCCTTTCAGAACAGGAGAGGATTTAAGAAATGGCTAAGGAACAGTTTCAGCGCAATAAACCGCACGTCAATATCGGCACCATTGGCCACGTCGATCACGGCAAGACCACCTTGACAGCGGCTATCACCTTACACTTGGCCAACAAAGGCTTGGCCGAAGCTAGGGGCGTCGATGAAATCGACAACGCCCCGGAGGAAAAGGCGCGCGGGGTGACGATCAATGTCTCCCATCAGGAGTACGAGACCGAGAAGCGCCACTACGCGCACGTTGATTGCCCCGGCCATGCCGACTATATCAAAAACATGATTACCGGTGCCGCCCAGATGGACGGTGCGGTCTTAGTCGTCAGCGCCGCCGACGGGCCGATGATCCAGACCCGCGAGCACATCCTCTTGGCTCGCCAAGTCAACGTACCCAGCATTGTCGTCTATCTCAACAAGGTCGATCAAGTAGATGACGAAGAGCTTTTGGATCTGGTCGAGCTAGAAACACGCGAGTTGCTCTCCGAGTATGGCTTTGATGGCGATGATACTCCGATAATTCGCGGTTCGGCCCTTGAGGCACTCGAAGGAGCGGACACGCCGACCGGCACCCAGTCGATTGACGAATTGATGAATGCCGTTGACGAGTTCATTCCCGATCCAGTGCGCGATATTGATCAGCCCTTCCTGATGCCGGTCGAAGACGTGTTTACGATCCAAGGGCGCGGCACGGTTGGCACAGGTCGCGTCGAGCGCGGGCGGATCAAAGTCGGAGAAGAGGTGGATATCGTCGGCATCAAGGAGACGCGCAAGACCACGGTCACTGGCGTCGAGATGTTCCGCAAGTTGCTCGACGAGGGCGAGGCCGGAGACAATGTCGGCCTGCTGCTGCGCGGCGTCGAGAAAGCTGAGTTAATGCGTGGTATGGTCGTCTGCAAGCCCGCTTCTGTTCAGCCGCACACCAAGTTTAAGGCCGAGGTCGTGGTGTTGACCCCCAAGGAGGGTGGCCGCGAAAAGCCCTTTTTCTCCGGCTACCGT
>JAJDYK010000043.1 GCA_022825185.1 Candidatus Latescibacterota bacterium
TGAGGGAGAGCACTACGCGGCTCTATACTGGGAACATAATTTCAAGACCACGCCCTTTGAGTTGTTGGGACTGTGGGATTGGGCCATGCGGGGTGCGGGGCTGGTGGTGCACGGGGCTTCGGGGCGGACGTGGATTGACCCAGAGCGGCGAGCCAAAATGGGGTACGATCCGCGCTACGAAGGGGATTTCCACCATGAGGTGGGAGTCTCGCTCATGCTGTATCACTTGCTGCGCCTCGATTTTACCCGGCGTTTGGATCGGCCCGGCTGGGGCGTGGGGTTGAGTTTGGTGCGTTTTGACTTTGGGGGTACTGTTAATGTAAGGATGTAATCCTTGATGTTGACGGACAACATGTTGCTGCTAGCGATATTTCAGACGAATTTCACCGAACGCTTGGGCTAGCCGAGACCTTACCACGAATGAGGAAGGAATCATGCGTTATCTCATGTTAGCCGTTTTTCTGTTCGCGCCATTGGCGTATGCCGCGCCGGGTCTCCAAGAAGCCCCTGAGGGCAATTACGATTTGGTGGCCGTCGAACTCGTCCACATACCCGAGCAAGTGGTGGTCGGCGATGAAGTTGTGTTCGTTCAGCATCTGGCCAACCGAGGCACCGACGCCATTCCCGGCCGCACCTATCGGATCGATTTGTACGTTGACGACGAGCGCGTCAGCTACAATTACAGCACAAGACGTTTTAGGCCGGGCGGGAGTAGTACCTACTCAATGTCCGAAGGCTACTACCACTTCAAGCCGACGGAACCGGGGACGTACACATACCGCTGGATACTGGACAAGGAAGACAATCTGCCCGAGACGGACGAGACCAATAATGTCATTGAGGGGACCATCGTCGTGGCCGAGCGCTCAGCTGAGCACGACAGCCTCCAAGCGGCCCTGCTAGATCAGCTTGAACTCATAGGCAAAAATATGGTAGAAGGACACTATCCCCCCGAACTCGAACTTGGCCCGGATTCAACTCACAAGGAGTTACAGTGGTTTACAGAGTTGTTCGACGAGTTCGAGGTTAAAGTGTACTCGCGGGACTACTATTCTAACTACCTGACGCCCCGAGAGTCCGCCCCTCCGAGGGAAAGGGCCACTCACCGCTTGGCCTTCAGAAACATGAGTGAGAGCGAATGGCCAGCGTTGTTTGTCCACTATTTTGACGGGCAGGAATGGGCCAAACAGGCCACCAGTGAATTCTACCGAGACAATCAAGTTACAGTGACCTTAAGGGTGGCTCACGACGAGCAGACCGGTACTTTCCGCCTGCTGGATATGAGCAGGGTGAGTTATCGTTCCCCGGATGAGAGAAGTTGGTTCGGCGTATGGTTGATCGAGAACGAGAGCGGGGTTGGCGCGGTCGTCCGCCGAGTAGGGGACGGCAGTCCCGCGCAAGAGGCCGGCTTTGAACAAGGCGACATTTTGCTCACCCTCGCGGGTAAACCCATAGCTTCCCCGTCCCAAGTAAACTTCCTCCTGAGGCGTATGAAACCCGGCACTGAGGTTGTGTTCGGGCTCGTGCGCAATGGTGTCCAAATGGAGAAGACGGTACAGTTGGGAACTCAACCCGAACGTCGCCGCCGCCGCAGATGAGGATTGGGCGATGATCCTAGTTGTAGATGACGATATTTCCGTGACCATGTCGCTGTCCCTGCTGCTCAAGCAGGCCGACTACCAGACCGCGACGGTCGCGTCTCCGGCGGAAGTCCTTTACCGCGAATGAGGAAGGAATCATGCGTTATCTCATATTAGCTGTTTTTCTGTTCGCGTCGTCGGCGTATGCCGCGCCACTCCAAGAAGCACCTGAGGGCAATTACGATTTAGTGGCCGTCGAAGTCGTCCATACACCCGAGGAAGTGGTGGTTGGCGATGAAGTCGTATTCGTCAATCACTTGACCAACCAAGGTACCGACGCCATTCCTCCCCGCACCTATCGGGTCGATTTTTACGTTGATGGCGAGCACGTCAGCTTCGATAACGGCACGGGAGGTTTGGAGCCGGGCGGGACTAGTACCTACTCAAAGGCCGAAGGCTACTATCACTTCAAGCCGACTGAACCAGGGACGTACACGTACCGCTGGGTCTTGGACAAGGAAGACAATCTGCCCGAGACGGACGAGACCAATAATGTCATTGAGGGGACCATCGTCGTGGCCGAGCGCTCGGCCGAGCACGACAAGCTCCTAGATCAGCTTGAACTCATCGGCAGAAATATGGTGGACGGACGCTATCCCCCCGAACTCGAACTTGGCCCGTTTTCAACCCACAAAGAGTTACAGTGGTTCACAGATTTGTTCGACGACATTAAGGTTGAAGTTGATCCTTTTGAATCTCTGACGCACCGAGAGTCCGCTCCCCCGAGGGAAAAGGCTATCTATCGCCTATTCTTCAAATACACAGGTGATAGCAAATGGTCCGAGTTGTTCGTCCGGCATTTTGACGGGAAGGAGTGGGCAAAACAGGCCACCAGCGAATTCGACGGGGCCAATAAGGTTGAAATGACCGTCAAGTTGGCTCACGACGAGCAAGCTGGTACTTTTCGCATAGTGTCGAATGGGATTAGTTCCTCACGCCCCAATGAGATGGGTTGGCTTGGCGTACAATTGACCAGAGGTGAGGTTGAGGGCGGTGTTGACCGGACCGCGGTCGTCCACCGAGTCAAGGACGGTAGTCCCGCGCAAGAGGCCGGCTTTGAACCGGGCGACATTTTGCTCACCCTAGCAGAGAAACCCATAATTTCCCGACTCCAACTAGGCTTCCTATTGGACCGTATAAAACCTGGCACCGAGGTGGCGTTCGGGCTAGTGCGCAACGGTGTCCAAATGGAGAAGACGGTACAGTTGGGAACTCAACCCGCACCCAACTACTCCGCCGACTAGGCCGCGAATGAGAATAGGCGATGATTTTAGTTGTCGATGACGATATTTCCGTGACCACGTCGCTGTCCCTGCTGCTCAAGCAGGCCGGCTACCAGACTGCGACGGCCGCGTCTCCGGCGGAAGCTCTCGAATGGCTGGAGCGCAGCGAGTGCGAGTTGGTCTTGCAAGACATGAACTTCTCGCGCCAGACCAGCGGCGAAGAGGGCATGGAATTGCTGCGGGAGATCAAGCAGCGGTGGGCCAGTGTGCCGGTTATTCTGATGACGGCTTGGGGGTCCATCGAATTAGCCGTGCAGGGCATCAAGGCCGGTGCTGCGGATTTTGTCACCAAACCTTGGACCAACAAGCAGATTCTCCAGGCTGTGAAAACGGCGCTGGGCTTGGCCGCGGCAACGCCAGCCACCGAGCGCACCATCACGCGCGAGGAACTAGATCGCCAAGGCGATTTCGCCAACATCATCGGCACAGATCCCCAACTGCTCAAGGTGCTCGAAGTAGTAAGCCGCGTCGCACCCACCGAGGCTTCAGTGCTGATCACTGGCGAGAGCGGCACCGGCAAAGACGAAATTGCCCAAGCCCTCTTCCGCAACAGCAGCCGGTGCGATCAGCCCTTTGTCAAAGTGAACCTCGGCGGCATTTCCTCGACCCTGTTCGACAGCGAGATGTTCGGGCACGTGAAGGGGGCTTTCACCGACGCGCGGCAAGATCGCACTGGCCGCTTTGCGTTGGCCGATGGCGGCACCATCTTCCTCGACGAGATCGGCGACTTGGCCCCGAGTTGCCAAGTCAAACTGCTGCGCGTTTTGCAAGATCGCACCTATGAAGTGCTGGGGTCGAGCAAGACCCGTTCAGTGGATGTGCGGGTGATCTCGGCGACGAATCAGAACCTGCTGGAATTGGTTGAGTCGGGCACCTTCCGCGAGGACTTGCTCTATCGCCTCAACCTCATCGTTTTGCACCTGCCGCCCCTGCGCCAACGGCCAGAGGACATCCCGCTGCTAGCGCGTCACTTTGCGCTGGGCGCGGCCCAAGCCTACCGCCGCGACTTGGAAATCGACGACGCAGCCCTGAGTTGGCTGCAAACCCTGCCGTGGCCGGGCAACATCCGCCAGTTGAAGCAACTGGTCGAACGCACCGCGTTGATGAGTCCCGGTAGCGTGTTGGGGACTGACGACTTCTCCTCGGCTCTGTCGATGCAGCCCGAGGAAGGCCAGAGCGGATCGGGCGACCTGCCAGCGCCGGGCACCATGACCCTCGACGAGTTGGAACGGTCGATGATCGTCCGCTGCATGGAGCGCTACCAAGGCAACATCAGCCGGGTGGCTCAGGCATTGGGCTTGAGCCGGGCGGCGCTGTACCGCCGCTTTGAGAAATACGGAATCGACCCTTGAGCCTACGCACCAAACTCATCCTCTACCTGATCGGGATCCACCTCGTCTTCGCGGGGCTTGCTGGGTACCTATTGCGCGAGGAAAAGTTTTGGCTGTTGGGGATTGAAGCATTCTTTGTCTTGTCTTTTGCCGTCGGCGTGCGCTTGATCCAGCATTTTTGGGTGCCGCTCGATCTGATCCGCACGGGTGCCGAACTCATCGGCGAGCGCGATTTTACCAGCAAGTTCGTCGAAGTGGGCCAGCCGGAAATGGATCAGCTCGTGCGCGTGTACAATCGCATGATCGACCAATTGCGCGAAGAGCGCACGCGGCTGCAGGAACAGCACTACTTCATGGACAAGATCCTGACGGCCTCGCCGTCGGGCATTATCACTCTCGACTTCGATGGCAAGGTCGCCCTAGTCAATCCCAGTGCTAGCCGCTTGTTGGGGTTAGCTGAAAGCGCGATGGTCGGCCAGGCATTGGACGAGTTGGGAACGGCATTTGCCCGCGCCCTGCACGACTTAGCCATCGGCGAGTCGCAGGTGTTGCCAGTACAAGGGCAGCGGGTGCGCTGTCACAAGGCGCAGTTTTTGGATCAGGGATTTCCGCGCAGCTTTATCCTCATGGAGGAATTAACCGAGGAATTGCGCCTGTCGGAGAAGGCGGCCTACGAGAAAGTCATCCGCTTATTAGCTCATGAAGTGAATAATTCAACGGGGGCGGTCAACTCCCTTTTGCACTCGTGCCTCAACTACAAGGGACAATTGCGGGAGGCCGACCGCGGCGATTTTGAGAATGCCCTGCAAGTGGCCATCGGCCGAATCGACCATCTCAGTGCCTTCATGCGCAGCTTCGCCGAGGTAGTCAAACTGCCAGCACCGCACATGCAGCCTGTAGATTTGGAAGCCCTGTTGCGCGACATCGCCGTGCTGATGCGCGCCGAGTGCGAGCGCCGTAACATCGAGTGGGAATGGGATATTCAGGCGGACCTGAAACGCATCGCCATGGACGAAAACCAGATGGAGCAGGCGTTTGTCAATATCCTGAAAAATGCGCTGGAAGCCATTGGCGAGGACGGCAGGATCACCATTCGCTTAGGCAAGCTGCAAGACCGGCCCTTTGCCGTGGTAGAGGATACGGGCGTGGGGATCGCCCCGGAAGTGGCCGAGAGCCTGTTCACGCCGTTTTTCAGCACCAAGGAAAATCGGCGCGGCCTCGGTCTGACTCTGGTCCAAGAGATTTTGAGTCGGCACGGCTTTACCTTTTCCCTCGAAAGCCCTCCAGACGAGCCTACCCGTTTTACTATCCGCTTCTGAGACTCCTACGGTTTCGGCAGTTAAAACCTTCCAAAATTAATCGCGTTTGAACCTCTACTCACGGTTAATGGCCAGCACCCGAGCGCTGCAACTGATCTGCCCGGGCACGAGCCAAGCGGGCGTGTTCCGTGCGCCCCATTTTCTCGTAGAGGACGCCTAAATTGCGATGGGCTGTGATCGATTGGGCGTCGTATTTGATGGCTTGGAGCAGGGATC
>JAJDYK010000360.1 GCA_022825185.1 Candidatus Latescibacterota bacterium
GCGCCAAAACAACGGCCCATAGGCGGTCGCTCCCCACGGCTTGGGCACAAGCAGCCATGGTCTCCCCGGTCGTCCACACGTCATCTACTATCCCGATCCGAACGCTTGTAGGCAGCGCGGCCACGGGAGCAAAGGCACCGAGGAGATTGGCGCGGCGTTCCCCGGCCGACAAAAAGGCTTGCTGCCGCGTATTTTTTCGTCGCCGCACGACTCCGTGGCACACGGGGATGCCGAGTGCGGCTCCCAACCCAGCGGCGATTTCCGCGCTCTGATTGAACCCGCGCTCCCGCTGCCGAGCCGGGTGCAAAGGCACGGGCAACAAGCAATCCAGCGGAGCGAGTTGCTCAGTCAAGCACTGCCCCATGCGCTCGCCCAACGCCCTCCCTAGCCGCACTTGGTTGCGAAATTTAAGCGCGTAAATGGCCTGTTGCAGCGCGCCGGTAAACGGCCCTAGGGCAATGACCTGTTCAAACGCGCGTTCTCCATCTTCGGCCCGAGAACGAGGATGGCGCGGCACAATCTCCGCCCAACACGATCCACACAGCAGTTCGGCGGCCTCGATGTCCGCCTCGCAAACCGCGCAGTGCGGCGGATAGGCAAAGTCCAACAGGGCACGGCCCCACGTCTGTAGTGTTTCTATTTTGCCCACTGTTTGTTACCCAAAGACCACATCATTGGCGCGCTGTAGTGCGCTACGTATGACAAAGAAAAAAACGTGCCAATCCAACGCGCCGTCCGCTTTCTTGCCGACTTGCCATAGTTCACCCCTTTTCCGTATTTCCGATGGCCCTGTTACCTCGAACAAAGGACCAATCATGCCCCTGCTATACGCCCTTTTCTTTCTCGCCTTGGCCGAGGCCCTTCCCGCCGAGTACAACCTACTCCACGGCCCGGACCCCAAAGACCCCATGCAGGCCCATATCTACCAATTGGACAACGGCCTGACAGTCTATTTGACCCAAAACAGCGAAGAGCCGCGCTTCTACGCCGAAATCGCCGTCCGCGCCGGTTCCAAGCACGACCCCCAAGACGCCACCGGCATTGCCCATTACCTAGAGCACATGCTCTTCAAGGGTAGCAAAAAAATCGGCACCCTCGACTACGAAAAGGAGCAGGTCCATCTCGACCGCATTGAGGCGCTCTACGAGCAGCACTTTGGCGAGACCGACCCGGAAAAAAGGGCCGCAATCTACGCCCAGATCAACGCCGAAAACCAACTCGCCGCGGCCTACGCTATCCCCAATGAACTCGACCGCCTCTACACCGCAATGGGCGAGCGCGGCCTCAACGCCCACACCTGGGTCGAGGAAACCGTCTATAAGGTAGAACTGCCGGCCAATCGCCTAGCCCAATGGGCCAAGGTCGAGGCCGAGCGTTTCCACGAGCCGGTCTTCCGCCTCTTCCAAACCGAGTTGGAAACCGTCTATGAGGAAAAAAACCGCTCCCTCGACAACAAAAGCCGCGTCATCCACAAAGCCGTGCAGGAGCAGTTCTACAAGATCCATCCCTACCGCGTCACCACGCTAGGCACAGTAGAGCACCTGAAAAATCCCTCGCTAGAGCGCATGTACGAGTTCTATCACACGTACTACGTGCCCAACAACATGGCGATCTTCATCTCCGGCGACATCGACATCGACGAGACCATCCAACTTATCGACCGCGAATTTTCTCTCTGGGAGCGCAGGGAGCTGCCCCAATTTCCCGACTACCAAGAGCCTGCGATCGACGAAGTGGAACGGACCGAGGTCAATTATCCCGGCGAGGAATACGTGCTTTTGGCTTTCCGCACTGCCGAGCGCTCGCACGAGGACGCCGAGACTTTGCAAATCCTCGACATGATCCTCGACAACGCCACCGCCGGGCTGATCAACCTCAATCTCAACCAACAGCAGAAGGTGCGCGAAGCCGGCTCCTATCCCTATCTACTCAACGACTACGGCGCCCAGTACTTGTGGGGCATCCCCAAACAAGACCAGACCCTTGAGGAAGTCGAGGCCCTGCTCTTGGAGCAGATCGACCTGATCAAGGAAGGGCAATTCGAGGATTGGATCATCCCGGCCATTGTCACCGATTTCAAGAAGAGCGTAAAACAGGGGCAGGAAAACAACAATTCGCGGGTCAGTTCCATGCGCGATTCGTATCTCGGGTTTGAAGCATGGAGCCACGCGGTGCGCGCCCTCGACCGCATGGCCGAGATCGAAAAGCAAGACGTCGTCGAAGCCGCCAATAAGTACTTCAACGGCGCGTATGTCGCTGGCTACCGCCGCGACGGCGAGCAGGACATACCCGAGATCGACAAGCCGCCCATCGACAAAATCGACATCGACGCCTCGCGCCAATCGGCCTTTTTCGCCGAGGTCATGGCCATGCCCTTTGCGGAGGTCGAGCCTGCCTATCTCGTGCCCGAGCGCGACTTTACCACCCGCGAATTGGTGGGCGGCAGCAAGCTCTACTACGCCCGCAACCCGCTCAATGACCTCTTTGAATTTTCTATCGCAATCGACATCGGCTCCCTAACTGAAAAGCGCCTGCCCGTGGCCCGCGAACTGCTCGACAAGTCGGGCACCCCGCGCTTTGCCTCCGAAGAGCTGAAAAAGGAGTGGTATAAGCTAGGCACCGACTTCAGGATGAGCGTCGGCGACCAAGAGACCACGATTTCCATTGCGGGCCTCGACGAAAACTTCGCCGCGTCGCTCGCCTTATTGTCCGAGCTGATGCACGGCCCGACCACGGACGATGCCACGCTTGCCGAGCTTCAGTCCATCATCATCGCTCGGCGCGACGACGCGCTCAAGGATCACCGCACTATCCACGAAGCCCTCTACCGCTATCACCGCTTAGGCGACATGGCGTACTATCGCCGAGTCCCCTCCAACGAGGAAGTTCGCGCCTTGGGACGCGAGGAGTTGCTCAACTTGTTGAGCGGCTTGCTCTCCTATCGCCAGACTCTCAGCTACACTGGGTCGCAAACTATCGAGGACGTACAAGCCATCCTCGCCCAACACTATCCATTGCCCGAGTCTCCGGTCGAGCCGCCGCCCTATCAGGTCCTAGAGTTTACCCAGCCCGAAGAAACCCAGATATACTTCTTCGACAAGGAAATGGCCCAAGCCCTAGTGAGGATCGAATACGTGGACGTGCCCTACCAAGCGGCGCTCGAGCCAGCAGTCGAACTGTTCAACGACTACTTCTACGGCGGCATGGCCGGCATCGTATTCCAAGAAATTCGCGAAGCGCGGGCCTTGGCCTACTCGGTGGGTGCCCTCTACTTCAACGGCCGCGACAAAGCCGACTACAACTACATGGTCGGCGGCATGGGCACGCAAGCCGACAAGACGCCCGAAGCGGTTGCGGCCTTCGCCGGCCTGCTCGACGACATTCCCTCCTCGCCCGAGCGCTTCGCCGCCGCCCAACTTTCAGTGCTCAACAAGTACCGCACGGAACGGCTCGGCTTCCGCTCGATACTGGGGACCGTACGCGGCTGGGAGCGCAAGGGGCTGACCGGCGATCCGCGCTCATGGCGCTTTGAGCAGATCCAAGCCAGCGACCTCGACGAAGTGCTTGAATTCTATCGCCAGCACGTCCAAGGACGCCCCAAGCTGATTTCGATCACCGGCGACAAGAGCAAAATGGACTTAGAGGCTCTAGCAGGGCAGGGCGAGATCGTCGAACTGGGCTTGGAGGACCTGTTCGCCTTCTGAGTCCTATTGACAAAGCCCCCCCCACCGTCTAGCTTTTAGACAAGTTTTTGGCGGCGTAGCTCAGTTGGTTAGAGCAGTGGAATCATAATCCATGGGTCGGGGGTTCGAGTCCCTTCGCCGCTACCATATTTCCCGTCGCTAACTTTGGCGGTTTGCTGTGTAACACAAGCCCCCGGGGATCACCTCCTCGGGGGCTTGTCGCATAAGGCCCCTAGAAGTTGCAGCCTCAGCCCGTTATCTCCAACAGCTCAACCTGCCGCCCTTCCTTCCCCGCCAGATCCGCCGCCGCTAGAATCTGAACGCATTCCCGGCCGTCATACATCGTGATCGGCATATCCTCTCCTTTGGCTAGGGCGTCGAAGAATTTGCCGAACACGCTGTATCCTGGTGGGACGAAGCTGCGGTGGAATTCTGACAAGGGTTGCCAAGCTTCGGTTTCCCTTGTATAGAGCATCAGCGTGGCCGGATCGCCGAAATCCAACTTGGTTGAGGGATGGTCGCCTCTGACCTGCACCAACGCGCCTTTGTGACCGTAGATTTCGGTGGCTAGGGGAGCCCGAGTCTCCGTCTCGCTCGTATGGAGCGTTACGATTGGACCGTTGGCGTAGCGGAAGACGGCGGCATTGTTGTCCTCCACCGGGAGCCCTTTGACGCTCGCGACGCCTAGGGAAACGACGCTCTCGGGCATGCCGAACATCCACTGCATCCAGAAAGCAGAGTGGGAGCCAGCGTGGTAAAGCGAGCTGCGGCCTTCCGCATCCGCGTCGAACCATGGATCAGCGGGGTCGTTCTGGATTCTCTGCGCATCGAAATCCTGGGCGCTGTACTTGTCGTGCCCGTGGCGTCGCCGCACCTGCGTGATGGGCCCGAGTACACCGGAATCGACGATTTCCTTCATGCGCTCATGTGCAGGAGAGAAGCGCAGGTTGTGGACGGGCATGACTTGGACACCCGCTTTCTCAGCCGCGGCGATCGCTTCGTCCGCCTGCTCGGGGGTGCGGGTGAACGGCTTTTCGACCATGCAGTGTTTGCCCGCTTCAGCGGCGCGGATGATGTGTTCACCGTGAAGCTGGGTTTCCGAGGCAATGCCGACGGCATCAATATCATCGCGGGCGAGAAGCTCATCCAAGTCGGGGATGAATTCGACGCCGAAGTGATCGGCCGCGGCCTGTCCGCGCTTGGCGTCGGCGTCCCAGATTGCGATGAGATCGACGCTGTCGTGCTTCTGCGCGGCGTTGCAAATGCCGTGCGCGTGACCAAACCAAAAGGAGAGCTGGGCGAATCGGATGTTTGGCATGGTTGCTCCTTGTCTCTATCGGGACACTACCCCGACCTCCACCTTGTCTGCGAAGGGGGGCGGCTACGGTAATTTGTAGATCATACTCCCAATCGAAGAGGCTAGTGTCAAGGCTTGTCTTCGAGACCTTGTAACTGATACATTCAGACCCATGATTGACGAACTAGCACAGACATACGCGCACTATGTGGCCTTGCGGCGCGAACTCTCGCTGTGGGTCGAGCAGAGCATTCGCCGCGATGGGCCGGACCAAAACCACGGCGGCGAGGACGAGGCCAATTTCGCGCTGGCCTTGTTTCCGCATTATCTGGTCAGCGGCGACGAGCGGATCGCAGTACGGTTTCGCTCGCTGGCCAATGACCTCAAGGCCTGGGTTAGCGCCGAATGCCTGCACGGGTACGAGCCCGAGGCCGAGGCCCACCACGGCACCGAACCCTTTTTGCTGTTTCTGCCCCGCTATCTCGGACTCTTTCCCGACGACAGAGAAGCCGCCGCCCTGCTCGACGACGCAGCGCACCACATCGGCAACTGGGTCGAGGACATGCCCGCTTGGTACGACTGGACGCGCGATGTCTTTTTGAGCTATTGGATCGGCACGCGGACCGTCGGCGGGGCGCACGGCGACCGCGAGTTGGCCGAGCACTTTCGCTTTTTGCACATTGCGTTGGCCGCCTATCGCGTCACGGGCGAGGCGCGCTATTGCGACTGGGCACTGCGCTATGGGCGCAAGCGGGCCGAGCGGTTGCTGGCGGCGGACGGACGGATGCCCGTGTTGTGGGATCTGGACGGGCGCGGATTGCGGCCGGAGGATTTGCAGACCCGCGCAGAGCGGAGGATGGCCGGCGACAACCACCACATCGCCGGCGACCCGCTCGCTGGTATCGAAAATCTGCTGGCGTCGGGCGCAATCTATGCGCTGGGCGATCTCTTTTTGCTGGAGGGTGACGACATCTTTCGCCGCGCGGCCAAGAGAATCGTCGAGCCGCTAATCGGCGAATTGCTCGATCCCTACGCCGACCCGGCCGCGGCCGCGCTCTCCTACTATCGCCGCACCTTCGCCGATTCCTCGCTGGACGAAGCCATGTGCGCGGTGCTGGCGCGACAACCCGCCGAATCGGAAGCACCGTGGGCGATGGTCTTTCCCCAGGAGCGGCAGCGGCGCGAGCCGGGGGTGGGCAAGCGCAGTGACATGATCTACTGGGGCCATTGGGCGGAAGATGGCTCGGTGCAGCCCTCGCGCGCGCCGAGCACGGCTGCCTTAGCGCTGGGCTATCAATTGACGGGCGAATGGACCATGGCCCGGCGGGCGCTGGGGGCGGCAGCGGCCAAATTCGCCATGGCCCGGCGGGTATTGCGCGGCGGGCGCGAACACGCCGATATGGGCGGGGCGATTTGCTCGGTGGCCGCGGGGCACGGGCGCAATTGGGGCTGCGGGGCGGTGACGGGTTGCTACGGACCGTTGTTGATGGGCACGCGCGAGATACAGAGCGCGGTGGTGCCGCTGGTCGAGTGGGCCGCAGGCCATCTGCCCGAGCAGATCCTGGCGCTTGTGCAACCGCCGGTCAGTGGATCGGGCACAGTGCTGTTTTACAATGGGGGCGAAAAACAGCAGGCACTGGAGTGGCGCATAGTAGGGGCGGTCGCCTGGCAACACATTGAGCTGGCACCGGGCGAGGTGCGGGAATACCCATTGGAGAAGTAATCTCGACGACTTTAGATCTCAACTAGCCCGTTATCCGATTCAACTACTGCTTCATTGTGGCTACAATATCCGCTGTCGATATTCTGACCACCCCCAATAATACATAATAGAACGACTATGCTCCTTATAGACGGCCTCGGTGACCGTATTCGTCGCCAACGCGAAAAACGCGGGCTCAAACAGCAGGATATCGCCCACGCCCTCCAGGTAAGCCCACAAGCGGTGTCGAAATGGGAGCGGGGAGAAAACGCCCCGGACATCGGTTCGCTCGGACCGTTGGCCCGGTTACTAGGGGTCTCGACGGATTGGCTTTTGCATACTTGGGGCGAGCAGCCCGATGTCTTCGAGGCCACGGTATTCACTTCCGGAGTCAAAGGGGCCGCGGAGAAATCAATGCACTTGGATCCCAAAAATTTCGCCGCCTGGGCTAACGGAGTCTTCGCCGCTGTGACCTCAGCGGTATTGCACCACGACGGCGTGCCCGTCAAATACTTGGGCGACCAATGCCTGTGTTTTTTTGCCGGAGAAGGGCAGCAGGAACGAGCCGTGCGCGCAGCGCTGCTGGCCAATGAGATGACCGCGGAAGCCCTCGAAATAGGCTTGAGTTACGGCTCGGTTTACCTAGGAGCGATCGGCCACGCTGATTACGAGCGGCTCGATATCATGGGCGAAGCCGTCAATATTGCTTTCCTAACGATGAACTGGGCTGGCCGCCATAGCGAGAGCGGTATGGCCGTGACACGGGAGGTCGCCTGTGGGCTGGACGGCAAATTGCATCTGGGGCCAGAGGTGAGCGCAGTTTTTCCGGAGCTGGAACAAGCAGTCTATGTCAACGAGTTGCGCGGTCTGGTTTAAGATACAAGGAGAATTCAATGGTCTTAGCGACGCAAATATCCGATTCGACAACGGGGCCTTACCGGGCCTGGTTACAGTGCATGCACTGCCCGGACCAGCACTATGCGCTGACCGAGATCGTTTACCGCTGCAAGTCGTGTGGCGGTTTGCTCGAAGTCCGGCACGATATGGCGGCGCTCAAGGCTCTGAAGCCGGACAAGTGGCGGACGCTTTTCGACCGCCGCTATATGCGCACCCACTATCCCTACGGTTCCTCCGTATGGGGCAAAAAGGAGATGGTTTGCCCGGCGGTGGCTGATGAGAATGTGGTTTCGCTCTATGAAGGAGGCAGCAATATGTTTTGGGCTGAGCGGTTGGGGCGACAACTCGGCGTGGAGGATCTATGGGTTAAACAATGTGGCGACAGTCACACCGGGTCGTTCAAGGACATCGGCATGACGGTCCTAGTTTCGCTAGTCAAGCAGATCATCGCCACTGGGCAGCAGGTGCCAGCAATGGTCTGCGCTTCCAGCGGCGATACTTCGGCGGCGCTGGCGGCTTATGGCGCGGCGGCCGGGATTCCGGTGGTGGTGCTGTTGCCGCGCGGCAAAGTCACGGCGGCACAGATGGTCCAGCCATTGGCCAATGGCGCGCTGACCTTGTTTCTCGATACCGACTTTGACGGCTGCATGCGGATGGCCAAGGCGTTGAGCAACGAGGAACAGTTTTATTATCTGGCAAATTCAATGAATCCGCTGCGGCTCGAAGGCCAGAAAACCGTAGCGGTAGAGATGGTGCAACAGGACGACTGGACCGTGCCCGATTGGATTGTCGTACCTGGCGGCAATCTCGGCAATATCAGCGCGTTGGGTAAAGGATTTCTCGAAATGCGCGAGATGGGGTTGATTGAAGTGTTGCCGCGCCTCGTCGTCGCCCAAGCAGCCCACGCCGACCCGCTCTATCAGAGCTACCTGTGCGGTTTCGAGACGTTCGAGCCGCAGCGGGCCCGCAAGACGTTGGCCAGCGCGATCCAGATCGGTGCCCCGGTTAGCTGGGAGCGTGCTATCCGGGTGTTGAAAACCTTTGATGGCGTCGTCGAGTGCGCGAGTGAAGACGAACTGGCCGACGCCGCGGCCAAGGCGGATCTCACGGGGCTCTTCGCTTGTCCGCATACGGGCGTAGCCCTAGCGGCATTGTTCAAACTGGTGGAGCAGAAAGTCATCGCGCCCGAAGACAAGGTTGTCGTAGTATCGACGGCGCACGGGCTGAAGTTTCCCGAGTTCAAGACGCGTTATCACGCTGGTGATCTGGAAGAGTTCGATGTCGTGCCGCGTTTCAGGCAGATACCGCATGAGATCGAAGCCGAATATGGGGCCGTGCAAAGCGTCGTGTTGCGGCACCTCGACGGACTGCGGGCCAATGCTGGATCACTAAGCGTGGCGCAAATGGCCCAATGACGGAATGGAGTTATTATGCATCAAGTCGGATTTAACCATCCATGCGCCTGTACACCTACCTGCTAAAGCTCCAACTGCTCAACGCGCTGGCCTACCGCTTCGAGTATCTGTCCTCCATCGGGCGGAATTTGTTTTTCCTCCTTGGGTCCGTCTTCATCTGGCGCACCGCGTATCGCGGAATCGACCAAGTCGCCGGTGTCACCGAGGCGCAGATGGTCACCTACGCCGTCGTCGCCGTGCTGATGAATGCATGCTTCACTGTCAGCATCGACAACGAGCTCTTCGGCAAGATCCGCGCAGGTGAGATCGCGCTCGATCTAATCCGGCCGGTAAACCTCGTCTGGTACTGGATGACCCAAGACGTGGGGCGTTCACTGGCGGCCGTCACGCAGTTTGTCCTGCCCCTGCTGGCCATCTCGCTCCTCTTTGTGGCTCCCCCGCTGCCAGCGGGAGTGGGAGCGGGGTTGCTGTTTCTGCCGAGCTGTGCGCTGAGCTTCCTGCTGCTGTGGCAGCTAAGCGCCCTAGTGGGCCTGACGGCCTTTTGGGTCACTGACTTCGGGGACGTGAGCTCAGTGAAAACCAGCCTCGTCTTTGCTCTGTCGGGACGATTGGTGCCAATGTGGCTGTTCCCCGACCTCATCGCCGATGTATCGCGGTGGCTGCCCTTCCAGTACATGTTCCAGGCCCCGCTGGAGATCTACATCGGCCGCATCTCTGCCACAGAGGTCGTCCACATCCTCTCCGTGCAGGCTCTCTGGGTCGCGGTCTTCGCCCTGCTCGTAGGTTTCGTCTGGACGCGCGCCCAGCGGCGGGTCTTCGTGCAGGGAGGATAGGTAGCCCATGATCGCCGACGTGCGTCATCACTTGTCCGTTGTAGCCCTGTACGGCCGCCTGTCGGTGCAGCGGGCGTTGGAGTATCCGTTTTCGCTGCTGAGCATCTGCCTTGGTCTGGGCTTCAATTACGTCTGGATTGGCGTCGCCCTGAAAGTGCTGGTCGATCGGTTCCAGCCGCTATCGGGATGGACCTTCCCCCAGCTCGCTTTCCTGTATGGGCTGAGCCTGATGAGCCGTGGCGTCATGTCCATCCTGTCATTTCAGTCGCGGCAGATCGATCGCTTTGTCACGCGCGGCGAGTTCGACTTGATGCTGCTCAGACCCCTAGAGATCACCTTCCACTTCTCCTGCAATCGAATCAATGTGGTCGGCCTCGTGCATCTGGGCATCGGCATGGGCTACTTCCTCTACGGGGCCCGACTGTCTGGCTTTGTCTGGACGCCGCTGCACGTCGTTGAGGTACTCCTCGTCATTGCCGGCGGGACCCTGATCTACTGGTCCTACCTAACCCTCGTCAGCTCTATTGCGTTCTGGACCATGCGAAGCCAGCCCCTCGTGGACGCCAGCATGGAACTGATGGCGCGCGGCACGTTCTACCCGCTGACCGTGTACCCGTGGCCCCTGCAGGCGCTCCTGACCTTTGTGCTGCCCCTCGGCTTCATCGGGTTCTACCCCGCCTGCGACTTCCTCGGCCAGAGCGCGAACACTTCTCTGCCCCTCGATGTGGCCCTGTGGACCCCCGCTGTGGGTGCCGCCATGCTCGTCTTGGCGCTGGCTGTCTTTGTCGCCGGCCTGCGCCGCTACGAAAGCGCGGGGTCGTAGGCCATGGCACATATAGAGTTAGAGAGGGTTTGCAAAACCTTCCGCGTGACTCGGAAGCAAAAGGGGCTGGCCGGTGCGGTAAAGGGCTTGTTCCGGCCCGACCGACGTGAAGTACACGCGGTGCGCGACGTGAGCTTTGCGATTGAGCCAGGCGAGCTGGTCGGCTTCATCGGCCCCAACGGCGCGGGGAAGTCGACGACGATCAAGATGCTCTCCGGCATCCTCTATCCCACGTCCGGTCGCGTCTCCGTCGTCGGCCTCTCGCCCCAAGAGAAGCGGCGGGCGGTCGCTCAGCGCATTGGCGCCGTGTTCGGCCAACGCAGCCAGCTAACCTGGGACCTTCGCCTAGGCGAGTCCTACGAGTTGTTCAAGCGAATCTACCGCATTGCCGACGACGACTTCGAGCGGAGCCTAGCTGAACTCTGCGAGGTGCTTGGCATCGGGGACCTCCTCGACACACCCGTGCGGCAGATGTCCCTAGGGCAACGCATGCGCGGGGAGTTGGCCGGTGCCATGCTGCACGAGCCGGACATCCTGTTTCTCGACGAGCCCACGATGGGCATGGACATTGAGGTGAAAGCGGCGATCCGGGCCTTTATCCGAGACATCAACCAGCGTCGGAACACCACCGTACTGCTCACCACGCACGACCTGGACGACGTGGAAGAGCTCTGCGAGCGACTCATCATCATCAACCAGGGACGCATCATCGAAGACGGGCCTCTGGCGGCACTCATCGACTCGATCACCCCGCACCGCTATCTGATCGTCGAGTGCGACCCCGGCACCGGAGAGCCGCTGGCCGGCTTTGCCCACGCCCACGCAGAGATTCTCGAACGGCGAGACCGCATCGTCCGCATCCGCTTTGCGCGGAGCCAAGTGTCGGCGTCGGCGCTGATCTCGGAACTGTCGGCCCGCTACCCGGTCCGCGACGTGTCCGTCCAAGAGCCCGACATCGAGGACGTGATTCGCACGGTCTATGGGCGCGACGTGGGGGGCTAGACGCAGTCAGCTAGTTCTAGCTGATCGATTCAGTTACTCGAATATCCGAGGAGTTAAGAGGGTTGCGGTCGGCCTACCATTACCCCATGCAAAAGGCACTTGCGAACGCAATCGCAAGTGCCTTTTGCTTTACAGATTTTCCGATAAAATCAACTACTTGTGCGGAGTCGATTGCTGGCGCGCGCCAGCGCCGTTTGAGCGCGCACTACGTCAATTTCCTCTTGTCCGGCGCGCGCCTGGGCAAGGCGTTCCTCGGCGCGCTGGCGCGAAGATTCGGCCCGCTCAACGTCGATCTCCTCGATCCGTTCAGCCGTCTCGGCCAGCACCGCAACCTGCTCGCGCCCGACCTCGACAAAACCGCCGCTGATGGCCATTTGGACCTCATTTCCGTCCTCCTCGACAAAGCGCAACTCCCCTATCTGCAACGAGGTCAAAAGCGGGATGTGCCCGGCGAGGACGCCGAAACTCCCCTCGCTACCGGGCGCTTGCAGGCTGGCTACCTGCCCCGAGTAAGCCACCCGCTCTGGAGTGACGACCTCTAAGGCGAACGCGGGCATGGCCTAAAGGTCCTTGGCGGCTTCGAGGGCCTGTTCGATATTGCCGACGAGGAAGAAGGCCAGTTCGGGCACGTCGTCGTACTCGCCATCGACCAGCCCCTTGAAGCCGCGGATCGTGTCTTCGATCTTGACGTATTCGCCCGGCTTGCCGGTGAATGCCTCGGCCACGTGCATGGGCTGGGTGAGGAAGAACTGGATCTTGCGCGCTCTCGATACAATCAGCTTGTCCTCGTCCGACAGTTCGTCAATGCCTAAAATGGCGATGATCTCGCGCAGGTCGCGGTAGCGCTGCAAGACTTCTTGGACGCGCTGGGCGACCTGATAGTGCTCTTCGCCGACCGCGCGCGGGTCGAGGAGGCGCGACGAAGAGGCGAGGGGATCGACCGCTGGGTATAGCCCTTGGTCGGCCAAGGAGCGCTCCAGCACGATGCGGCCGTCGAGGTGAGCGAAGGCCGAGACCACGCCCGGATCTGTATAGTCATCGGCTGGCACGTAAATGGCTTGCACCGACGTGATTGAGCCGGTCTTGGTGGTGGTAATCCGCTCCTGCAGGGCACCCATCTCGGTCGCCAGCGTCGGCTGATACCCCACGGCCGAGGGCATGCGGCCCAGTAGAGCCGAAACTTCGGCACCGGCGAGGATGAAGCGAAAGATATTATCGACAAAGAACAGCACGTCTTGACCGGCCTCGTCGCGGAAGTGCTCGGCAATGGTCAGCCCGGTAAGGGCGATGCGCTGGCGCGCACCGGGCGGCTCGTTCATCTGCCCAAAGACCATGGCCGTCTTGTCGATGACGCCCGACTCTTCCAACTCGCCCAGCAGGTCGTTGCCCTCGCGCGTGCGCTCGCCTACGCCGGCGAAGACCGAATAACCGCCGTGCCCGGAGGCCACATTGTTGATCAGCTCGGTGAGAATGACCGTCTTGCCGACCCCAGCACCCCCGAAAAGCCCCAGCTTGCCGCCGCGGGCAAACGGGCAGATCAAATCGAGGACCTTCAGGCCGGTCTCCAGCATTTCGTCTGCGGTGACTTGGTCTTGGTGGGCCGGGGCTGGCCGGTGCAAGGGCATCCGGGGCGCTTCGCTGCTGAGCGCACCCTTGCCGTCGATTGGCTCGCCAATGACGTTGAAGAGGCGGCCGAGCACTTCCTCGCCCACCGGAACTTGGATCGGACCGCCGCTATCAACTACCC
This sequence comes from Candidatus Latescibacterota bacterium, assembly GCA_022825185.1. The sequence continues at coordinate 13,400 of JAJDYK010000360.1, forward strand.
GCGCACCGCGCCGCAGGCCGTCGGTAGAATCCATCGCGACACAGCGCACCGCGTGCTCGCCCAAGTGCTGCTGCACCTCGAGGACTAGGCGTTCTTGGCCTGGGCGGTCTTCTGCGACCACTTCGAGGGCGTTGTAGATGGGCGGCAGTTCCTGCCCGGCGAAATCGACATCAATGACGACGCCGATGATTTCTTTGATTGTTCCTTCTTTCATCTTTACCTCGCGTAGTAAACGGCGCTATTGAGCCACAGCATTGGCACCGCCGATAATGTCCATCAATTCGAGGGTTATCGAGGCCTGCCGCTCCTTGTTCATTTCGCGGGTCAGATCCTCGATCATGTCTCTGGCGTTCTTGGTGGCGTTGTCCATCGCCATCATCTGGGCGGCGAAAAAGCCCACATTTGACTCCAGCAGAGCGCGCCATACCTGGAAATTGATCTGACGCTCAACCAAAGTGCCCAACAGGACCTCGGGCGATGGCTCGAAGTCGTACTTAGCACTTTCACCTGCTTCCTCCTCGGGCGCGATGGGCAGGAGTTGGCGGACGGTGGGCACTTGGGAAGTAACAGAGGAGTATTCGCTATAGCAGAGCAACACCCGGTCGGTCTGGCCAGCGACAAAACGACTCGTTAGATCCTGAGCTATATCCGCGGCGCGAACTAACTCGAGTTGGTTGAACACATCGGCGTGATGGCGGGAGATTGAGTAGCCGCGATGGCTGAAGAAGTCCCGGCCCTTGTTGCCGATGGTGATCAACTCAAGTTGGGCGTCCACATACTCGTCCAACTCGTCCTGGACCCGGCGGCACAGGTTGGTGTTAAAGGCACCGCAGAGGCCGCGGTCGGAGGTTATGACCACCAGCGCAACGCGCTGGACCGGGCGAACCGCAAAGAGCGGCTGCTCGTAGGCATCGACGCTCTGGTGCAACGCTTTCAGGACTTGGTCCAGTCGCTGGGCGTACGGCCGGGCGGCGACAATCGCCGCCTGAGCGCGGCGCATCTTGGCCGCGGCCACCATCTGCATGGCGTTGGTGACGCGCTGGATATTGGTGATACTGGCGACGCGCGTCCTGAGTTCGCGAAGGGTCGCCACCGCTTAGTCGCCTCCCGCAGAGGGACGGAAGCCGCCCTTGAACTTTTCGATCGCCGCGTCGAGCTTTTCCCTAGTTTCGTCGCTCAAGTCCCGACTCTCGTAGATCTCCTTCATAAGCTCGGCCTGGTGATCCCGCATGTAGGCCAGCAACTCGGCCTCAAAGCGGCCTAGGTCGGCCGTGGGCAGATCGAGTACGTGATCGATGATCGACAGCGAGACCGTCAGTTCGGCCAGCGACTGCGGAGAGAACTGATCCTGCTTGAGGATTTCCATCAGCTTCTCGCCGCGGTTGAGCAGATTGCGCGTGCCTTGGTCCAAGCCCGAAGTGCCGAATTGAGCGAACGCCTTGACTTCGTTGTAGCGCGAAATATCGCCTTTGATGGTCTTGGCCACTGCTTTCATCGCCTTAGTCTGGGCATCGCTGCCCACGCGCGACACCGAGGCCCCCACGTCCATGGCCGGCCTGTTCCCCGAGTAGAACAACTCGGGCTTGAGCAGGATCTGGCCATCGGTAATCGAGATGACGTTGGTGGGTATAAAAGTCGATACGTCGCCTTCGAGAATCTCGATAATCGGCAGGGCCGTCAGCGATCCGCCGCCCTTCTCATCGCTCATCTTGGCAGCGCGCTCCAATAGACGCGAGTGCAAGTAGAACACGTCGCCCGGATAGGCTTCGCGGCCCGGGGGCCGGCGCAAAATAAGCGACATCTCGCGGTAGGCCCAAGCCTGTTTGGACAGATCGTCGTAGATGATCAGGGCGTGCTGACCATTGTCGCGGAAGTACTCGCCCATCGAAGCACCAGCATAGGGTGCCAAAAACTGCAAAGGTGCCGGATCGGACGCCGTGGCCGAGACCACGATAGTGTACTCCATGGCACCATTGGCCTCCAGTTCGGCCACCAACTTAGCCACGGTCGAGGCTTTCTGGCCGATGGCCACGTAGATGCACTTAACGTCTTGGTCGCGCTGGTTGATGATGGTGTCAACGGCAATGGCCGTCTTGCCCGTCTGGCGGTCGCCGATGATCAACTCGCGCTGGCCGCGGCCGATGGGAACGGTCGAGTCGATGATTTTAATGCCCGTCTGTAGGGCCTCGCTGACCGGCTGGCGGTCGATGACGCCCGGGGCTTTGCGCTCGACCGGCACGCTCTCATCCGCTTGGATGTCGCCCTTGCCGTCGATAGGCATGCCCAAGGGATTGACGACCCGGCCCAAGAGCGCCTCGCCCACTGGCACTTCGACGATGCGGTCGGTGCGCTTTACTTGGTCGCCTTCGTTGATCAGGGTGTCCTCGCCGAAGAGCACACAGCCGACGTTGTCTTCTTCGAGGTTGAGAGCCATGCCCATAATGCCGTGCGGGAATTCCACCAACTCGGTGGCCCGCACGTTGCTCAGACCGTGGACGCGGGCCGTGCCATCGCCGACATAGAGCACGGTACCTGTCTCGAATACGTCTATTTCTTTTTCAAAGCCCAGTAGCTGTTGCTTGAGAATTTGGGAAATCTCATCGGGCTGAACCATCGTTTCAGTGGCCATAAATCCTCCTGCTGACTAACCGGCCAGACGCGCTTGTAGGCGCTCTAGATAGGTGTTCACACTGCCGTCAAATACGGTGTCGCCGACGCGGACGATCGCGCCGCCCCGCAAACTGGCATCGACTTGGACATCCAAGCGCACGGTGCGGCCGCTGCGGTGCTCTAAGCGCTCCTGTAGGCGCTGGCATTGCTCCTCACTCAGCGCCACAGCCGAGCGCACCTCAGCGCTGATTATGCCCTCGCGCTCGGCGACTTGGTCGAGAAAATTTCCGAGTACCGCGCCGATGATAGAGGCACGGCCCCTAACCGCCATGAGTCGGAGAAAATTCAGGGTCAGAATCTCGACCTTACCGCTGAAGATCTCTCCTAGGGCATTGGCTTGCGCTTGGCTGTCGGCTAGAGAATTGGCCAAAAACTCGGCCAGTTCGCCGGATTGGCGCACGGTCTCCAAAAGCCGCTCGACGTCGCGCTGCACCGCCGCGGTTGCGCCCGTTTCATCGGCGGCTTCCAGCAGCGTAGCAGCGTAGCGTCGCACTACTTCGGGTGCGTTCATTGTCCTGCTCGCGCGATGGCGTTCAATTGGATTCGGGAATTCGGGCTATAAAGTCATCGACGAGACCGCGGTTTTTCTCGTCGTCCAAATTGGCGTCGATCAGCGCACCAGCGGCTTGCACCGCGAGATTGGCCGTCTCGCGGCGCAACTCGGCGATGGCAGCGCGCTTCTCGCTTTCGATACTGGTCCGCGCTTGGTCGAGCATCCGCTCCGCCTCTTCCCGCGCTTGGGAGACGATTGTCTGCCGCACGTTTGCCCCAGCCTCGCGGGCCTCGGCGACGATCTGCCGCGCCTCTTCATCGGCCGCGGCGAGCTTCTGCTGGTGCTCGCGCAAGACCTCTTCGGCCTCTTGACGCGCCTGCTCAGCCGTAGAGATCGCGTCGCTGATCCGTTTCTCGCGCTCATCGAGGGCCGCCAAAAGATGGGGCCAAGCGAATTTTTTGAGGACGAAAAGCACCACCAAAAAGGTGATGATCGTCCATATTATGAGCCCCACATGGGGATCGAGTAACATAGCGCTTGCGCTACTTGGTCAGCACGATCAGCAGGCAAAACACCTCGCCGATCAGGGCCACGCCTTCGACCAGAGCGGCCGTCAGGATCATGTTGGTGCGGATATCGCCTACGGCTTCGGGCTGGCGGGCGACGCCCTCCAGTGCTTTACCGGCCAGCAGGCCGATGCCCAAACCTGCGCCAATAGCGCAAAGCCCCATGCCAATTCCGGCACCCATATACGCAAATTCCATAGCCAAATACTCCCTCTTGTGAACGGTGTGAACCCCTGCTAATGGTCTGGATGAGCAGCCATGCTAATAAAGACCGTCGATAGCAGGGTAAAGACAAAAGCTTGGACGAATCCAACGAAAATTTCGAGCATGTAAATCGCCACGGCAAAGGGCACAGAGCCAATGGCGATCCACTCACTTTGCAGAATGGAAATCAAGCCCAAGAAAACCAAAATCGCCACGTGGCCGCCGGTCATATTGGCGAAAAGACGCACGCACAAAGCGAAAGGCTTGACCAACAAACCAATTATTTCTACGGGAATCAGAATGATGAGCAGCACCGGCGGCACCCCGGAAGGGATCAGGCTCTTGAAGTAGCCGAACAATCCGTTGTTGGCGATGCCGGCCCCTATCATTACCAAAAAAGAGCATAGGGCTAGGCCAGCCGTGACGCTGATGTTGCCAGTGGCTGTAGCACTGTAGGGAACTAACCCTAGCAGGTTGCAAAACAGGATAAAAAAGAAAAGCGTCAGCAAAAAAGGCAGGTACTTTTTGCCGTCCTCGCCCATGATGGGCAATACGACCTCGTCGCGTAGGAAGAGGACGATAGCTTCGAAGAAATTGGCCAGACCCGAAGGCACGGTGCGCGGTTTGCGGAAGGCCCTGAGCATGAGCACTATGAGCAGGATGCTCGCCACCCACATAATCACTACGTGCCGGGTGATGGAGAGGTCGATGCCGAAAAGCTCTAGCGAAGGAAGAGAAACTTTGCCTGCGAGCAGGTGATGAAAATCGACAAAGGGCAATTCAATATAGGGACTATCTAAAATGTGCCCTATGATGTCCACTTGCGCATTTGCGGCGTCTGCCGCCTGCGT
>JAJDYK010000230.1 GCA_022825185.1 Candidatus Latescibacterota bacterium
ATGACCGGAGCCGTCCGCTACGAAATCGAACACCTCTCTCACTACTCCTACACGGCCCCAGTACAGCAGTGCGTGATGCTCCTGTGTCTGGAGCCGCGCAAGGACCGAGGGCAGCGACTCCTCGACTTTGAGATTGAGACATCCCCTCCAGCCAACCTGAGCCGCGAGACGGACTGTTTCGGCAACACGCGACACCTCCTCGACCTTCACCAAACGCACCAAACCTTGGAGATCACAACCCGCTCCACGGTCGAGGTTGCATCCGCCCCACCGCTTCCAGCGCACTTGCACATCGATGCTTGGAAGGAGATCCGCTCCCGTAGAGAATCCGATTGGGACTTCACACACCCGAGCGCGCTGGTGCGCCCTTCGCCCGCACTCACCGAGTTCGTCGCCCGGCATGGCATCGAGCCTATGGACGACCCGCTCAAAAGTCTGATGCAACTGTCGCACACACTCCACGACTGCCTGCAATACATCCCGGGCAGTACCACGGTGGAATCCCCCGTCGAGCACATCCTCGAAACTGGTCGGGGCGTCTGCCAGGACTACGCCCACCTCATGATCGCCATTGCGCGCTCTTGGGACATTCCCGCCCGCTATGTCTCGGGCTACCTAAACCCAACCGATCAATCCAACGAGCAGGCACCAAGCAACGCCACGCACGCTTGGGTCGAATGTCGGCTGCCAGCGCTTGGCTGGGTCGGCTTCGACCCAACCAACCAGAGTTTCGCCGGCGAGGGCGGGAAAGTACACATCGCAGTAGGGCGCGATTACCGCGACGTGTCGCCGACGCGCGGCGTCCTCCAAGGCGGAGGAGCAATCCGTCTCGAAGTCGATGTGCGGACGCGTTCTTTTCCTATTGAATTGCCGTAGGCATAAGTCTTAACTTGAGGGGAAATTCAACCACATCACCTGGGAGGGAATTATGGATACGCTCAAGCGAATCTGTGGCCTGTTTCTCGTCTTAATGGCGGTTGCGGTCGCAATCCACACCGTAATCGAACCGCTCTATCACGTCTCCAGCGAAGGACAGCCGTACAGCCCGTTCTGGTCCGTCTTGGATTGGTTGATGGCGCTGGCCATTGTGTTGGGCCTGATATTCGGCTACCTCCGCAAGAAAGCCTCCGACAGCGAGGGGGACAGCGGAGCGGTCACGCGTGAGTTCGTTGCCGCCAACGTCCAGTTTTACGGCTTCCTGTGCGTGGGCATCATGTTCTTCTGGAACTGGTTTATCCTGTACAGTCCCGAATTCACGGCCGTAGGAGCGGAAACGGCCTCCCTCGTGTGGATCCTCATCGATGCCACCCTGCCGCTGCTTACGGGCGCGATGGGCGTGTTCCTGCTGCGCGGCGGCAATGACAGCTAGGACAGGCGCTTCCAGTAATCAGTTCAGTTGCAACGGCACGACCGGAGCCGTGCGGCTACAAGTGTGCCCAAGCGAATTGCCTCTTACAGATAATCCTCAATTCGCTTGGGCTGACCATCTACCGTCGTCTCCATCGCCGCAATCACCAACGCGAAACTCTGCAAATTATCTTCAATCCTCGTCGCCGATGCGGCCCCGCCCTCCAGCCAATCTACAAACTCCTTGAACAAATGATCGTGCCCTGCCCACTCAATCGCCGGTGCCGCATACACCTCCACCTCCTGCCCCACCCGATAAATCCGCATCTCGTCTCCCGCCCCTATCTCCACCGTCCCTTCCTCGAACTCTAGGCGATAGTACTCGCGTTGCCAACAACTCGTAATCCCGGCGGCCGAACTGTTTCCCTCGTATGCCGTATGCACTCCATTGTCCATTTTCATCAGATAAAACCCGCTCGAATAGTGCTTAAAACTCGACCACGCCGGGTTCCAGCCAAACCCTTGTAACACCTCGCAATTCCCACCCGCTAAAAAGCGCATCATATCGAAGTGATGCACTGAGCCTTCAAAGAGCAGGCTAAAATCCATGTCGTGTCGCCACTCCTTGCCCCACGACTTGTATTGGCGATAGTCGCAGGCGTAGCGACCGAAGATGTGCTGCAGCTGCCCCAGTCGCCCTTCCTCCCGAATCCGCACCACCTCCTGCTTGTTGGGCGCGTAGCGGTAATTCTGGATAATCGCACACGGCAACCCCGTCTCCTCGGCCTTGGCGGCCATGGCCTTGGCCGCGGCTAACGTATCGGCAATCGGCTTCTCGCAGATAACCGGCATCCCCGCTTCCAGCACGGCAATAGCCTGCGGGCTGTGGAATTGCGGCGGGGTGGCAATGCCGCAGAAATCGGCCTGTACTTTGGCGCAAGCCTCTTGGTAATCGGCAAAGAGCTGATCGGCACCCAATCCGAGCTTAGCTCCTTGCGCTGCGAGCACTTCCTCATTGACATCCACCAAGCCGACGATTTGGATCCGGTCGCCGAGGCGCTCCGTCATCCGTCCGATCCAACCACCAGCCATGCCGCTGGCTCCGATCATCAAACACGTCTTAACTGCCATCCTATCTACCTTTGCTTGTTTGGGTTGAGGAACTAATATGCCAAGGCAAGGGGCCGCAAAATCGCCGCGCTACCGCTCGCCGTCCCTGGATTAATCCGGCAGAGGTACATCCCCGGCAACGCCAATGCGCCGTCCACAGTCTGCCCCGACCAGCGAAAGTGCCAACGTCCAACACCCTCGCTACCAGCTAGCTGCGCCACCAACCGACCAGCGACGTCGAAAATCTGCACTCGCGGCTGGATGCCCGTTGCCTTGAAGACCGTAAAGCTGATCTCCACTGCGTCGTTGACCCCATCGCCGTTGGGCGTAAACGCCACAGGCGCAATCGCCACGTCGCCGACGAGCGCAGATTGGCCCGGCAGGTCGGGCAACAACACGATATTGGCCCGCCGCTCGCTCGGCACTACCGACTGCCAGATCCCAAGACGCTCACCCATACCCAAGTCGAGCGCAAACAGCGCAGCATTGTCCCAAATCCGCGCCGTAAAATCCACCTCCACCGAATCGGCGACCACGATGCGCGGCAACGAGACCAATAGTGAATCGCCGTGCAATCTCACCGCCTCGGGCGCGACCTCTTCTCCGCCAATCCGCAGGGCCACATCGCCCGTGGTTGCGCCGGGAATGTGAAAGCGCAGGCGATCGAAGCCACTGTCCTGCTCGTCGGCGTCCGTCCACAGCGTATAGGTAAAGCGCGTATCCTCGTTGAGCCGGGCCGCGCGCGGCCAGATTTGTCCCCGCGCTTCTTGTACCAAAGCATCGACAAATCCAATCGCCAGCGCATCTACGGAGGGAGCTACGTGCAGATCCTCGGTCGAGAGAATCATCTCCAATTGCACGAAGCGGCGCGGACTCGCCGACTTAAAGGTCTCGCCCGAGAACTGGTAGATGTTGCTCCAAGCGTCCCAGTCTTCGCCTACTACCAAGGTCGTATCAATCGAGCCTTTTAACACCTTGGGTAAACTGTTCCACTTCTCCTCGGTGACAATATCGCCTTTGCGGTCGGAGAAAGTGTACACCTCCTGTAGTGCATTGCCCGAGCGCGAGCGCAGTTGGATCCGAGTCTGCGGCGGCAGGTCAGCGTCCCACGTCAGCCGCTCAATCACCTTGGGCCGCCCGTCGCCGGCTGCTGCCGCTAAATTGACAAAGTCCGAGCGCATCTCCACGCGCGCAGGGTAGCCCGCAGAAAAGAGCATGGTCTCCAAGCCCCAACCAAAGCCCGAGGCCGTCCCGTCTATCTCGTGCCAGAGTAGGTAGCGGACCTTGCGCGGGGCAAACAAGTAGCGCTGGTGAAAAATCCGTCCCAAACACCGGGGCCGACAGCGATCTTCAACGAGCACCTCGTAATCGACCCGCTCGGGCACTGGCAACCCCGATCCCGCAGCCGGACGACCGTCGGAGACCAAGAAAAGCCCACCCGCCGCCGAAGGGTTGCCGCCCTGGACTTGGCTGCGCAGCCCCTCGCCTAGCTGGCTGAAGTAGATAAAAATTTCATCTAGAAAAAACACCGCCCCCAAATCCACCCGCCACCACACGCCCGCATCGCGCCAACCGCCTTCGGCACTAGTCAACAGGGCGAAGCTGTCCATATCGCCGTCGAACATCAGAGCCGCGCCCGTGGTGCGGCCCCCTTCGAGAAAACTGCCGCCGCGCTCGGCCGTGCCCAAGCTCACGTTATCCCCCACGGCCAGCACCTCGATTTCAGCTAGCGCCGCGTCTGGATGCTGCTCGTCGGCTTCGACGATGATGTACTGGATCACCTGATAGCGACGCTCGCGCTCGCGATCAATGTCCAAGGACGCGTCCAATACATAGGTGCTGTCCGTGCCCAGATACTCCAAGGGAATCACTAATTCAGTCTCGGTGTTGGGCTTGGACGTGCGATAGACCGCTTCAAACTTGAATACATCGTTGAGCGCCTGAATCCGCGCACCCGAAGAGGCGAAGACGCTAAATTGCCGCAAGGGCCGCGCCCCCTCGCGGTCGGGAAAGACGAGGCGAATCTGGCGCGCCAGCACCGGACGCCCCAAATCAATCTGCACCGACCACTGATCGAGCGCATCGTCGGGATCGGGTTGCCAATAGGTGGTGGGGTCGCCGTCGATGATAAAGGCTGCTGTCTGCGGGCTACTTTTGGCCTCCCAGATCCCGCCTGCCACCTCGCCGCGCTCCTGCGTCGCATGGCGGAAGTCTCCGGCGTTGGCCACGGCGTTGATCTCCTTGCGGAACTTCCGCAGCCGCAACCTGCCGTCGGCATCGATCTGCACCAAGTCGTTGGGCATCTGCCAAGTCCGCCACGCCGCCACACCGTCGAATCGCAACTCATCGGCCCACACCGCGCCGATTCCCAATAGTAGCGCGTACAACAAGCGCATCGCCATGCTCTCAGTAGATCAGGGTTAACGGGCGCAACCGACGTACCCCCGTCCGCTCGGCTTCAGGCGCTACTTCAACCAAGTAGATCCCCGGCGACAATAAAACTCCGTCCTCATCGCGCCCATCCCAGCGCACCCGCTGCGCACCAAAGCGCTGTGAACCTAGTGCCCGCTTGGCCACTCGCCTCCCGTCGAGCGAATACACTTTGAACACCACCGGGACATCCTCGGGCAACCCCACCAGCGCATAGCCGATCTCGACCTCGTCGTGGACTCCGTCGCCATTGGGCGTCAGCACCCTAGTGGAAAAATCCAATCCCACCACCGGCCCATCGCTTTGCCCGGCCATCCCCAAGACCCGCAGGCTATTGGTCCCCAGTTCGGCGCTGGCATCGCCCGGTTCGACGGGCTGGGGCAGCGCATCGACGCCGTCATTATAGACCTCGCCCGAAAACGTCCAAGCCAGCGAGAACACATCCGCGACAAAGACGACCCGCGCTCCTTCCGCGGCCCCCGGCCCGATCCGCTCCGGCAACACCACCGCTAGTTCCTCATCGCCCTCGATGACTGCAACCGGCTCGACCGCCCTCGGAGGGTCCCCCATCTCCAGCCGGGTAAACTCAGCCCGCGTCCCAGTGCGAATCCTCAGCGCGTCAAAACCGGTCCCCTCACCGGCAAATTCGCCGCGAATATCGTAGGCAAACTCCGCCGCTTCTCCCAATGGCACCTCGACCAATCCTCCCGCTGGCTGGACATCGCCCAATAGCGCGACCTCTCCCAAGACCCGCTGGGCCAACAGCGGTGCAGTCTCAATCCACAGCGAGTCGAGCCGCACGAACGCAGCGAAGTCTTCGCTTTTGAGCGTAATCCGCAACTGAAAATGAGTCCCCCCTTTGAGGTCAATCGCCTGCCCTGGTTCGGAAAAAGGCAGCGACCAAAAAGACCAATTGTCGCTATCGTACTGAATAGAGGCGCGCATTCCCGGCCGGGGATCGCGCAGGCGGCCGGCGCGCCAGCGCGGCTGTAGCACCAAATCGTAGCGCTCGCGCGTCACCACTTCCTCGCCGCCGCGATCCGTGTACTCGTGGTAGATGTTCGGATCCCCATCGCGCCCCGTGCGCACTTCCACCTCTACTCCCACCTCGGCATCGGGAGCCTCCACCAGTGCCCCATCAACCACGCGCAGTGGCGTTGCCGCCCAAGACAAGCGACCAAAATTGCGGGGCACTCCCAAGTCGAAAATCCGCGAGCGGTACACCACCCGGCGCGGCACGCCCTCGCCAAAAAGTTCAAAGTCGCCAATGGACCCCTTGAAAGCGGTCCCCGAACCCACGCTGGTGTTGCCTCCCCTCCCCGAATCCAACAGCGAGGTCTTCCGCTTGTAGCGCACGAAGCGCACGTATTGTCTGGGAAATTCGATCTGCACTCGGGCGACAAAATTTTCGGCAACATCGGCGATCAGTGGACCAATTCGTTTATAGGGTTGGCTCCCTTCGAGCCAACTCGGATCGCCTTCCGCTGCGATAGACACCTCGTAGGCGGGCACGGCATCCTCGGCAAAGGGGATACCGTCGGAGCGAAAGCCCCGAGGCGGCGTAAAAAAACCAAAGCGGTGCGCCGGTACCGGCACGGCCAGGTCTATAGTGTACCAGACCGACTCGGGATTGGACGAGACCGGCGGATTGAACGACATACTGTCGCCATCGACCATATAGGTGCCATTGTGGGCGGTGGTCTCGTTGCCCTGCGACCCCTTCCAAGCCCGTGGCGTCTCGCCTTCGACATAGGTCAACTCGCGCGGCTCTTTGAGCGGCTCCCAGCCGGTAAATAGCGAGAACAAGCTCTTGTCCGGCTCGATATAGACGGGCTGAATCGCGCCGGGCACCGAGTCAAAATCGACGAGCACCACTGAGGAATCGCCCTCGCTCCAAGCCAAGCCCGCGCCGCCGATCTGCCAACTTTGCCGCTGGGCACCGCTAGCCGTCGCCCAGCAGACCAGAAGTAGCCAAGTGATATTTATAATGCCTACTCTTAAACCTGCCATACTAACACCTCGGCGCGGACCTCTTCACAAAACAATTGGCCAGATGAGTTTAAGGTCCGACAAACTGTGACAAACGGTGCAAAATTCCTTATACTAAGTGTTTTCTTATAAAGCAAGCGCCTCTTTAGCTAAATCCCCAAATTAAACGGCAAACACATGCCAAAGCGCGCAATTGAACAAGGAATTTTGGTTTTTCCCGCTGGCGCGGCAACCGATGTGCAGGTTGCTGGCCGCACTCTCCTCCAGCGCGGGGTCCGCACCATGGCCCGCGTGGGCATCAAGCGCGTCTTGGTCGTGCTTCCCCCCGGCCACGCCCCCAGCAGCAAATCCTTAACCCCCGACCTCGACATCCAAGTAGAGCAAACCACCCCGGAGACCGCTCGCCTACCCAACGCGCCCTCGCTGCTGCTCAGAGGCGATTTTGTCCACCACCACTCCTCGCTGCAAGCCCTCATCAACGCGGGCCTACAGCGAGACGACCTCGTCGCCCAGACTAGCCAAAGCATCAGCAGCGGAGCGTTCCTCTGCGCTGCGGGCGCGTTGTCCCCGGATGCGCTAACCGGCGACCTCTGGAGTTCGCTCGCAGCGCGTCCGCACCGCTGCACAGACATCGCGCCGCACCTGTGGCAGCAAGTAACCGACAAGCGCAGTGCGCGTGCCGCTAAGAACATGCTCTTCGACCAAGTGAGCAAGGCCACCAGCGGCACGGTAGCGCGCCTACTCAACGTGCGTATCTCCGTACCCATCAGCAAGCTCATCGTCGATACCGGCATCTCGCCCAATATGGTAACCTTTTTCATGGTCCTGTGCCCGGGCCTGTTCGCCGCCTATCTGGCGACGCAGCCGGACGACTATCTGCGGCTTGCCTGTGCTGGCGTCCTCTGGCAGCTCGCCTCCATCCTCGATGGCTGCGACGGCGAGATCGCCCGCGTCAAGCTAGCCGAGACCAAATTCGGCGCTTGGTTCGATACGGTCACCGACAACCTCGCCTATCTCTGCGGCTACGCCGCGCTGATGGCCGGTATGTGGCACCTCTATCCCGACAACTACCTGCCCATCTACGCCGGCATCTCCGCCATCGTCTCGATGGTCTTGACCCTAGTCCTGCTCTACAGCTACGCTCTAAAAACCGGCACTGGCAGCTTACAGTACTACCTCGGCGACTTGGGCAACAAGGTGCCCGATGGCGAAAAGGACTGGAGCTATCGGTTCCTAGAGCGCGCTGGCTTTATTACCAAGCGAGACTTTCTCTCATTGTTCATTGCCATCGGCTTGGTGGCCAATTTGTTGCCGATCGTTTATTGGCTCCTAGTCGTCCTGATCCACTCGGCGGCTCTGGGCGTTTTGACCACCCACTATCGGCTAATGGGCAACCAGCGTGCCGCCGAGCGGCAGATGGCCGCGCTGCCGGCACCGACCGTCAACCGAGAAGAGACCGCGTGAAAGCTCTACAAATTTCCATGGTCGCCTTTGGCTTCCTGTTGCTGGGCTATCTCGTCGGCCAGCTCGGGGTCGAGGAGGTCCTCCACCACCTAGACGCGATCAAGTGGGTGTTCCCTCTGCTGTTGCTGCCCTCGTGCGCCTGGCATCTTTCCAACACCATCGCCTGGAACTTCGCCTTCCCGCCCGACGCCTTCAAACCGAGGCTGCTCACCCTTTTTGCCGCCAAGCTCGCTGGCGAGGCAGTCAATCAGCTCACGCCGCTGGCCAATCTCGGCGGCGAGCCGGTCAAGGCCTATTTGCTCACCCACCGGACGCCCGGCCCGCGCGGTATGGCCTCGGTGGTCGTTGACAAAACCGCGCAAATTGCAGTTGGCCTGTCCTTTACCATCCTCGGCCTTGGGCTGTTGTTCTACTACCACGATGTGTCCGAGCTTATTCCCTTGGAATACCGGGTCTTTTTCGCCGGTTTGCTCCTTGTCAGCTTGGCGGCCTTCTGGGTCTTCTACAAACGTCAAGAGCGCATGTTCACGTCCCTGCTCAAACTGCTTCGCTCAGCCGGCCTGCGCACCGACATGATCGAGCGCAATATGGGGCGCGCGGCGCGCATCGACACCAATATCGGCACCTTTTACCGCACCCACCGCACCCGCTTCCTGCGCGCTTTGTTCTTTCAGAGCATAGGCTGGTTTATGGGCACCTGTGAGACCTACGCCATCCTCTGGGCACTGGACGCGGGCGTTGGTTTTTGGTTTTGTTTTCTACTCAACGCCTTGGGCGCGGTTATCAACGGCCTGTTCTTCTTCATGCCCTCCAATATCGGGGTCATGGAAGGCAGCCTCGTATTCCTATTCTCCAGCTTAGGATTGGATCCATCTCTCGGCCTGTCCTTGGGTCTTACGCGCCGCCTGCGCCGCGTGTTCTGGATCTTCATCGGCTGGACCTGCCTCAGCTACATGAGCCGCACCGCGCTCCAGCGCCGCCCTGCGACGGACTTAACCGTGCTTCAGGAACAAGAAAACCCGCGCTGATCCACGAGAGGTAGAGCAATGCGTCGACACATACTCGCTGGCCTAGCGGGCTGCTGCGTCCTCTCTCTCTACACTGCCTCTGCCCAAGATGCGCCGCCGGCTGGAGGCGAGCGTGAAGCCCCCCCCTACATCGTCATCGAAGACTTTGCCTCCACGCCCCTAGACAGCCTGCCTCGCGGCTGGCGCTGGCGCGGCAAGGACGACGACAAACCCAAGCTCTACGCCGTTCGCGAGGCCAACGACCGCCGCTACTTAGCTGCCCAAGACACCGGCCACTCGGTCGTCCTCATGAAGCGATTCCACTGGGATCCCCGGCAATATCCAATTATGACTTGGTGCTGGCGCACCGACTCCCTGCCGCCGGGGGGCGACGAACGCTATACCGAGACAAACGACAGCGCCGCCGGGGTACACGTCATTTTTTCGCGCAACCTCCTCGGCATCCCGCGACAGATCAAATACGTGTGGAGCACGACCTTGGCCCCGGGTACCGTCTCCCGCCGCAAAGGCATTGCCCGGCCTTGGTTTGTCGTGCTCCAAAGCGGGCCAGAGAAGTTGGGGCAATGGCTCCAAGAGTGGGTCGATCTGGAAAAAGATCACGAGCGCATCTTGTCGTCCAACTTACCGAAAAAAACCATTGGCATCGCGTTGCTCACCGATGCCAATTCGACTCAGGGGTACGCCGCAGCCGCCTACGCTGACTTCCGGGTCTGGCCGCGGGCGGCACTGGCGCACATCCCCAACTACTGCGTCGGCCTCCCCCCATGAGGATCTGCATCGACGCTCGCTCTCTGCGCGACGTGCCCACCAGCCTCGGCCGCTACGCCGCCGACCTCGTCAGCCACATCGCCAAGCTAGACCGCGCAAACGAGTACATCGTCGTCCGCCGGCCGTCGCGCCACGGCCCCATCGCCGATCAGGCCAATTTCAGGGAGATTTTCTCACCGCACGACATCTCCTCGCCACAGAACATCCTCGCCGGTGCCCGGGTCATCAACGGGCTCGACGCCGATGTGTATCACTCCCTATACCACTTTCTCCCCATCGGCGTGCGCGCCCGGCGCGTCGTCATTACCCTACACGACCTGATCTGGATAGATCACTCTCACCTCTCCGACGGACGACGCTGGCGACGCTGGGTTAAAGGGTCCCTAGGCAGTTTCGGCATCCGCCGAGCCATCGCCGCAGCAGACCACATCGTCGCCGTCTCGGAAAGCACGCGCCAAGCTGCGCTCGATCACGGCGTCCCCGCCGACAAAGTAACTGCCGTCCTCCACGGCGTGGCTCCCGCTTGGCACTCGGATAATGCGGAACCGGCCCAGTTTGACTTGGGTAGCTCGACCATCCAAGACCAAGCGCAGGAGGATATTCTCGACGGTCTTGCCGAACGGCCTTTTGCGTTTGGCCTAGGCAACAGCTTGCCGTACAAAAACTTGCCTCGGCTGGTGCGCGCCTTTGCCCAAGTCGCCCCGGACCATCCCGATCTCGCCCTCGTGTTCGCCGGCCGCGGCGAAGGCAATCCCGCGCTCGTGCAACTGGCGCATCAACTCGGTCTAAACGACCGAGTCCTCCTCGCCGGCCAGCTCAGCGACGAGCAAATCCGCGCCTGCTTTGCCCACGCGCTCTTTTTCGCATTTCCATCGCTGATAGAAGGATTCGGGCTGCCCGTGCTCGAAGCAATGGCCAGCGGCTGTCCGGTGCTCACGTCAAACTGTTCGTCACTGGCCGAAGTCGCCGGAGAAGACGCGGTGCTCGTCGACCCGCTCGACGTCGCGTCCATCGCCGCTGGAATGCAGAGCCTGCTGACCGACTCCGCGCTTCGCCAACGGCTATCGCACCAAGGACGCCAACGGGCTGCTGCCTTCACGTGGGAAGACGCGGCCCAGCAGACTATTCAGTTGTATAAGCAGTTATAAACCGTAACTGTTCGCCGTAGCATCAGCATCATTAGATGCTAGGCGGAGAGCCCATGGGATGCGGGCCGTTAGTCAGAGCGTTTCGGCGGGCGTGGTCGTACACCGCATCCTGTATTTCGAGGATACGCACAGCTTGGTCGATATTGGGGGTAAAAGAGCGTCCATCTGCCAAAGCGGTCAGGGCTTGATCGACAATGGTCGTCATGCGCTCGCCGTGCGACAAATCCTCACTGAATTGCACACCTTCGGTAGTATGGACTTCAATGAGCGGCTCACCCTCTTTTCCGTACTGCTGGAACACCATGGCGCGGGTGCCGATAAAACGGAAGAAATGGTCGCCGCTGCGCACCCCTGACGGATAGGCGTAGCCGCTTTCGATAACGCCGGTCACACCTTCATCCGTGCGCAGCATTCCCAAACCAATATCCTCCACTATACGACCGTGGGTGGCATTGGACATGATGGCACCGACCACGTGTACCGTCTGCTCGCCGACGAATTGCAGAAAGGTGTCAATGCCGTGGGCCGCCTCTACGGCCCAACTGCCGCCACCGGAAATGGCCGGATAGTTGTGCCAAGCCGAGGGCGTCGGGTCGTAGCGCGAGGGCGGGCCGTTATTGAGGCGGCAACTGTACTGGACCAAATCGCCCAGCGTACCGTCAGCTAACAGACGCTCCACCGTGGCGACGATGCGGCTGGCGCGGTTGGGCAGCGTGAGGGCGCTGAAGACCCCGTGTTTGGCCGAAACTTCGGCCGCGGGGCGAAGCCGAGCAGCACAATCGGCAAAGGGTTTGTCGAGCAGGTAGGGAATGCGCCGATCAACGCAGGCCTGCACGTGATCCGGCATTTCAATGTGCTTGCCAGCGACTAAGGCGGCGGCGGGCGGCGCGGCGTCGAGGCACTCGCCCGCGGTGGCAAAGCCCGGACATTGAAAAATCTCTACAAGTTGTTGGCGCGGGCCTTCTTCCCCGTCCATGACCCCGATTATATCGTGCCCCAAGGCGCGGATGGTCTGGCCGATACCGCGACCGTGGTGGCTGTACGACAGGATGACTAGGCGCATAGGTCGGTATCCTCGCTGGAATTAGTACTCGCCGCCCACTCGGTTTTGACGATGCACATATCGCAGATAGAGCGCGCCTTGCCGCCGGGCGGCTGGGCGATGTGAGCTACGACGCGAAAGCCCACTTTGGCAAACGCGGCGCGGCTGCGGGGATTGTAATCGGCAATGTCGCAGGCGAAGATAAAATCGGCCTTCTCCTCGGCAAAACCGAAATCGACCAACGCGCGGATTATTTCAGTCCCCAAGCCCTTGTTCCAGTACTGCTTCTCGCCAATGGACAGGTCAATGCGGCGGCAGTCACTGCCGGGGTGGGCCTCGATAATCCGCGACAGATTCATCACCTGCAACCAAGCCTCGGCGATGGGCTGGCCGTCGAGTTCAGCGATGAAGCAGAAGGCGGCTTGCGAGATGCCGCCATAAATGCGCTTGATCTCGTCGAGCGTATAGGCTGTCACATCCGCGCCATCGGCGTAATACAACACCTCGGGATCTTGGTTCCAGCGCAGCAAGGTGTCCCAATCGGCGTCGGTCATGGGACGCAGGTGCAGGCGAGGCGTGTGCAGGTGGACGGTGTGGCTTTTGATGAACATAGGTACGCCGTCTAATCGGACGCAGTCGCCAGCCACACCCCCTCGACCGGGTAGGCTTCGTCCTCGCCGGGCCACGGAGGCATGGTAACGGCAATCGCGACGAGCGGTTCGTCGCCCAAGGCGCGGAACTGAAAGTGGGTGCCCAGCGGAATGGTCAGGCAGACGCCCGGCTCGACTGTCACGACTTCCTCGCGGTCGTCCTGCCGCCGCCACATCTGGCCGCGACCGGCGAGAAAAAACCAGATCTCTTCGACCGTGCGGTGAACAACGGCTTTCGACGTCTGCCCAGGTTGGAGTTCAAAATGCGCCATGCCGCCGCCTTGCAGGCCCAATAGAATGCGCACATCCGAGCCATCGGGGGCAGTCACGTCAGGAGTAGCGGGCAGTTTTTGCGTGTCGAATTCCAAGGTCGGATTCTCCTCGATGGTTCATCTTGTTCGGACGACGGGGGCGCGTCCGGATTTTTCCCAGAATTCCCAAGAATTTTACTTTTTTCTGTCTTGACAGAGCTATCATTTTCGATTCCGTTTATAAACACCCTGAACTTAGGGAGAGGAGTCGATGACGTGGGATTTGCAAGGAGATTGTCATGATTGATTTAGGCACTGGGATTACCTTAGCCGGAATAGCTGCTGTTCTGGCTTTTTTGTGGAAACTTACTAAGGATATTTCGGGCGTTGAGTTGCGTTTAAGCGAAAAAATAACGGCAGTAGATAGGCGCGTATCAAGTTTGGCAGAGCGCGTAGCCCACATAGAAGGATTGCTGGAAGGAACCCGAACTAAAGCGAGTGACATAGATAACTAGGACGGTCGGCGGCCACGTGTTGGAGACGATCCCATGCCAAAGCTAAACATTGTCGGTGCCGGTACGCCCACCCCCACTCGCGACCGCTGGGGCACCTGTTTCATCCTCGAAATCTGCGACCAGCGGCTGATGATCGACTGCGGCCCTGCATCGACCTTTAAGATGCACCGCCTGGGCATCCCCTGCACCTCGGTACACAACCTGTTTTTCACCCACCTGCACTCCGACCACATCTCCGATTATCTCTGCTTCCTGATGACGCGCTTCGACCAGTGCATCGGCACCGAGCCAGACCTGCGCGTCTATGGACCACCCCCAATCAAGCGCATCACCGACGGCATCTGGAGTCCCAATGGCCTCTTCTGGTACGACGTGATCGCCCGCACCAATCATCCCATGAGCGTCCACGCCTACCAGATGCGCGGCGGCGTGGGCGATTCCAGACCGGAACCAGTAGTCCACGCAGTTGAATATACCGAGGGCCAAGTAGCCGCCGGAAAAGGCTGGACCTGCTACGCGCGCGAGGTCAAGCACGCCCAGCCCTACATCGAATGCTACGGCTTCCGCTTCGAGACCGAAGAAGGCGTCGTCGCCTTCAGCGGCGATACCGCGCCGATTGAGTCCGTAGTCGAGCTAGCCCGGGATGCAGACCTGTTCGTGATGGAGGCCGTGCATCGGGAGGAGAAAATCCAAACCTTCCCCAGCGTCATCTCCGAAACCGGCACCCTAAATGCCGGGCGCATGGCCGCTGAGGCCGGTGCCAAGCGCTTGGTCATCAACCACCAGTCACCGACCCTCGACCCCGCAGAAGAAACCACCCAAGGCATCGCCGAGGTAAAAAGCGTCTTCGACGGGCCGATGTACTGGGCGCGGGACATGATGGAAGTCGTCTGGTGATCGGCTCAGAGTCATGGCGTCCTTCCGCTTCGTCCGCCTCAATGCCACCCTGTACCCAGCCAACGAGCTGGAGCAATCGCTGTACGCCAAGTTCGGCATTGAACCTGAATACGTTGAGGAAGAAGACCCGCAGGAACTCATTCGCCGGCTAGCTAACTGCGACGCCGTCGCCGTCGTCTCGACCGGCTTGCCCGCGACCGTAGTCGCATCGCTGGATCGCTGTTGCCTTATCTCTCGCCTCGGCAACGGCACCGACAAGATCGCTGTAGCAAAGGCCACAGAATGCGGTATCATCGTCTCCAATGCCCCCTTCTTCTGCGCCGAGGAAATGACCGACCACATCATGGCCATGCTGCTGGCCCTGGCCCGCCAATTGCCGAGGATGGAGCAGTTCATGCGCGCCGGCCGCTTCCGCCAAGCCCGCGCCGAGTCCACCCAGTTGCAACGGCTGTCCACCTGTGCGCTGGGCATCGTCGGCTTTGGAGCCACCGGCGAGATGGTCGCCCGCCGCGCCAGAGCCTTTGGCCTCCGAGTCTTGGCCACGCGCAGAAACCTGCAGGCACCCTTACCGTCAGATTTGGACATCGAAATGGTGGACTTAGAAACGCTACTGGCTGAGTCCGACTTCGTCTCCTTGCAGGTGCCGCTGAACGCGGACACCTACCACATGTTCGACGAGACGCTGTTGCGCAAAATGAAGCCGGGATCCTACCTAATCAATACGTCCCGAGGTGCCTTGGTAGATGAAGATGCGCTGGTGCGAGTCCTGCGAGAAGGGCCGCTGGCCGGCGCAGCGCTGGACACCTACGAGTGGCTCAACGTGTTCACGGACGAGGATCAGACCTTGCAGCATCCCCTCATGGCGCTGGACAACGTCCTGATGACGTCCCACGTTTCCGCCCACTCAGTGCAGTCCGGCGAAGACGTGGCTCGCACTGGCGTCTGCAATCTGGCCTCCGTCCTCAAGGGCCACTGGCCAGCGCCGGAAAACATCGTCAACCGAGGTGTGGTGCCGAAGTACCCGCTAAAACCGCACGATGCGGAACTGTACGCAAGCGCGTAATCGCATCAGTGCCCCCCAAAGAAAGGAATCCCATGCCTCCACAACGCGTCATCCTCTTCGTCCTCGACGGACTACGGCCCGACGGCTTGCAACAGGCCTCCACCCCCCACGTCGATCGCTTGATCAGCCAAGGTGCCTGCACCTATACAGCCCGCACCGTAATGCCCTCATCTACCTTGCCCTGCCACACCTCCATGTTCCGCGGCGTGCCCCCACAACGGCACGGCATCCTCACCAACACTTGGGTGCCCCAAGTAAGACCCATACCCAGCCTCGTCGACGTGCTACATCGAGCTGGCAAACGCACAGCCTTCTTCTACAATTGGGAGCAACTGCGCGATCTGGCCGATCCAGGCTCGCTGGACCGCTCGTACTACATGAACAATTGCCACGAGCCAAACGGCGATTTGGAATTGGCCAGCTTGGCCGCGGCGACCCTGCGGGAATGGACGCCCGATTTTGCCTTCGTCTATCTAGGCGGCACCGATATAGCCGGCCACGACCACGGCTGGATGTCGGACGAATATCTGGCCACTATTGGACGGGCCGATGCAGCCATTGGCGCGGTGCTGGAGGCAGTCAACCAAGAAGAAACCGTGGCCATCGTCACCAGCGACCACGGAGGACACGAGCGCACCCACGGCACGGAAATGGACGAGGACATGACCATTCCGTGGGTAATCTCCGGTCCTGCGGTATCCCCCGGACGGAGCTTGCAGGAGCCGGTGAGCATCATCGACAACCCTACTACTATTGCCACTTTGCTCGAAGTGGCACCAGCGGAGGATTGGGCCGGACAAGTGGTGCGGGAAGCCCTCGCCTAGCGAACTCGTTTTCTCCGATAATCTAAGTATCCACTACTTAGCAACTACGAGCAAACGAGCTTGACCACGGCACAACAAAGTCCCTTTATTGTGCCGTACATCCCGACCACATGCTGGCCCCCTCCAGCAGAAAGAAGCTAGCGGTAACTGTATGAGAGCAATGACGCGGCGATCGCTGCTCCGTGCCGGCCTTACCGGTTGCTTGGTCGCCCCTTGGTGGCACGC
Source organism: Candidatus Latescibacterota bacterium (assembly GCA_022825185.1). The sequence goes on from JAJDYK010000230.1 coordinate 16,752, forward strand.
ACTGCGGGCCTTTGCCGCCCGCCCCACCGAGCTACCGACGAAATCCGGCGTGACCGATACCGAGATTATCCTCGGCACGTCCGCCGCTTTCTCCGGCCCCTCTCGAGGGTTGGGCATCGAACTCTATCGGGGTGCCGGTGCGTACTTTACCCACGTCAATCAGCAAGGTGGCATAGCTGGCCGCACCATACAGGTCAAAGCCTACGACGATGGCTACCAGCCCGGCCCTTCGGTCAAAAACACCATGAAGCTGATGCTCGACGATCAGGTGTTTTTGCTGTTCGGCTACGTTGGCACGCCGACAGTAACGCGCGTGTTGCCCATCCTCAAAAAATTCCAAGACCGGAATATCCTGCTGTTCTTCCCCTTCACCGGCGCCCAACCCCAGCGCGAGCCACCCTATGGCACCTTCGCCTTTAATCTGCGCGCCTCCTATCGCCAAGAAACGGCTGGCTTAGTCGATAATTTCGTGCGCATCAACCGTCGGCGCATTGCCGTATTCTATCAGGCCGATGCGTACGGCCGCAGCGGCTGGGCCGGCGTGCGCAGCGCCCTGAAAAAGCACGGCGAACAAATCGTCGGCGAGGCCACGTACCGGCGCGGCGAACGGTTCACCGGCACGATGCGTAAACAGGTCGAAATCCTCAAGGAAGCCAAGCCCGAAGCGGTGATCTGCATCGGGGCCTATGCAGCTTGCGCGGCCTTTGCCCGCGATGCCGTCGATCTCGGCCTAGAGGTACCCTTTGCCAACCTGTCTTTCGTCGGCAGCGAAAATCTCCTCAAGCTACTCACCGAAGGACGCGACGACAGCCAGCGCTACACGCAATGGCTGGTAAACTCCCAAGTCGTGCCCAGCTACGAAGACACATCTATACCCGCAGTCCAAGAGTACCGCAACTTGATGAGCAGCTATGCCCCGCAGCCGCCCGCCGAGCTGTTAAAAGACCCCTATACGCCCTTTGATCACAGCTTCGTCAGTCTCGAAGGCTTTCTCAACGCCAAGTTGCTAGTCGAAATTTTGCACCGCCTCGGGACCGAGCCGCAGCGCAACCAACTCGAAGACGCGGTGTTCTCCGTCGCGGACTTCGATCTGGGCATCGGCGAACAGGTCTCCTTTGATCCCGACCGCCGCCAGGGTCTCCAGCGAGTGTACTACACGGTAGTCGATAAAGGCCGTTTTGTCCCCCTGGACGATTGGCGCGCGAGGTTTGCATGATGGTGATAAAAGTCCAAAAGCTCTTTAAGAAAACGCTGTTCGGCGTCTTTGCCCTGTTTGGCTTGATCGGCCTATCGACCTCCATTCTGTGCGTCTATACGGTCGATACGCACCTGTCGGCCGAATACGAGAGCAACAGCCGCGACATCGCCAAAACCATCGCCGATTCCAGCGTCGATATTCTCTTAAATCGCGACTTGTCGGCGTTGCAGTCGCTCATCGATCAGTTCGTCGAGATTCAGGGCATCAAGTACATCTACATCACCGACGAATCCGGCGAGTTCCTCGCCCACACCTTTGTGCCGGGCATTCCCGCAGAGATTCGCGCCAGCGATCCGTTTAATATGGAGACGGTAGAGCGCAGCCTGCCCGGGATGGGCGATTTCGTCGAAGTGGGCAGTCCGATTCTCGCCGGCGTTGCCGGCACGGTTCACGTGGGCATGGACACTGGTTTGATTGCGCTAAAAATTCAACGCGCAATCGGCCAGCAGGTGTACCTCTTCTCCATCATCCTCGTCGTCGGCGTCTTTGCCGCCATCTGGTTGGTCAATCTGGCGGCTAAGCCGCTGGGCGCGCTCTTGGGCTACGCCGTGGGTGTGGCACGCGATGAGAAACCCACCGACGACAACCTACTGGAGCGCGACGACGAAGCTGGACACCTAGCTCGACTCTTCCTCTACGTTGCCGACAAAGGCCAGCGCACGCCTGAAAGCGTGGAGTAGATTTGATTCCCGGTAATGTATCCGCAGATGAACGCAGATTAGCGCAGAGGTGAGATGAGGTCATTCGATGCGAGTACTTGGTGATTGAGGTCTAGAGACATGGCGCAACAAAGGGTACTGATTCCGCGCTCGCTTATGGCGCTGTTCTGCACGGTCCTGCAGGTCTGTTTTGGGACGGTGTACGCGTGGAGTTTCTTCCAGACGCTCTTGGTGCGGCAATTGGGTTGGACGTTCACGGAGACGGCTTGGGCTTTCAGCCTGACGATCCTTTCGCTCGGCACTTCGGCGGCTTGGGCGGGCGCGCTGCTGCCGAAGGTCGGACCGCGGCGCTTGGCCGTGACCGGCAGCGTCATGTTCTCGGTCGGCTATGTGCTGGCGAGTCTGGCGCTAAAGTGGGACATGCTCGCGCTATTCTACGTGGGGTACGGCGTCATTGGAGGCGCGGGCATCGGGCTGGGCTACGTCACCCCCGTGGCCACGGTCGCCAAATGGTTCCCAGACAAGAAGGGCTTGGCGACCGGCATCGTCGTAATGGGGTTCGGAGTAGGTGCCTTTCTGTTGAGCAAGGGCTTGGCACCCCTGCTCGTATCCCATCTAGCAGGCGATCTGTCCCAAGTCTTCCTGGGCCTCGGGGTGATCTTCGCCTGTGTCCTGATCCCCTGCAGCTTGCTGTTGAGCAATCCCCCTGCTGCCGCAGCAGCGGTTGCCGAACAAACGCCCGCCGACGAGTCCGACTCGGTGTCGCCGTATCTGCGCTCCTCTGAATTCGCCCTCATGTGGATCGTCTTCTTCTTCAACATCGCCGCTGGCATCTCCGTCATCAGCTTTCAGTCGGAACTCCTGCAGGAAGTCTGGGGCCTAGCCGATCCAACTGTAGAACCAGCGACGCTGGCCGAGTATGGAGCCACGCTGATCGCCGTCAGTTCGCTGTGTAATGGCGTGGGCCGACTGTTTTGGGGCTTGCTCTCAGATCGGCTGGGGCGCGTCAGGGTTTTCAGAATTCTGCTCGCCAGTCAGATGGTCGTCTTTGGCATTTTAATGACCGAGCGCAATCCCTATGTCTTTTCGATCCTCGTTTGTTACATCCTCTTGTGCTTTGGCGGCGGCTTTGCCACCATGCCCTCTTTCGTGCTCGATGTTTTCGGCCCGCAAAAGATGTCGACGATCTACGGCACCATTTTGACGGCCTGGGCGGCGGCGGGGATTTGCGGGCCGCTGTACGTGGGGTACCTGAAGGATCAATACCCCGATCGAGCATTCATCTATTGCTTCCTAATCGGCATCCTGATGCTTGGGCTTGGCTACGTATTCTCCTATTTGTTGAGCGACGATCGCATTCGCCTCCGCCGGCCGACCCTAGAGGATACGCTGCGTCAGTACGGCATTTTGCCCGTGGGGCAAGGTAACTAATGGAAGCCTCAATGCGGCTGCGCGGTGGCCGCCGAACTCAATGTGCAGACATGCGCTAGCAGTTGCCCTTCCCCCCCTTTTTCTATATATCCCATAATAAGTACAGCCTGTTAAAGATCATTCACGCCGCCCGAAGGAAATCGTTCAGATGAGCCTACATCTGGTATTGCCGCTGATAGCCTTGGTATTTTGCGCCATTCTGACCGACGTGAGCCATGCGCTGACCATCTACCGCATCGGCGGCTCCGACCTACCGCCGCCCGAGCGCGACGCGCCTTTCGACTTCATCCAACTAGAATGGGCCGATATCGACGCCAAGCAGCACGGCAGTACCCTGCTGACGGAGATCAGCACGACCCTCGCGCCCGAGCAACTGGACCCTACCGTCAACCTGACACCACTGCTAGATGAACGGGGCGGGAAGATCGAAACGCTGCGCTCGATCGTGGGCTGGGCTGACTTTCCCGCCCGCGACGCGCCGATGTTCGACGGCGATCCCACCACCCACTTTCTCGGCGACGGCGATTGGGGTGGAGACTACGGCGCGATAGAAAACAAAGTGCTGGTATTCGATATGGGCGGGCTATTCAACATCGACCGCGTCCGCTTCTATCCCCGCGAAAAACACCTTGTAGATCGCTTTATCCAGACCTTTATAGTTGGCATCAACGACGGCGATCCGCTCAAGGACGGAACCCGGGAATACCTAGTGGGCGAGAAGTGGGCAAGGCGACCGCCAGGTGTTCGGAAAGACTTTGAGATAGTCCTCAACGCCACCGAAAATACCCGTTCCGATATCATCATCGAAATGCCCGATCGGCCGATCCGCAATCTCCTGTTTGAAGCGCCGGCTAACATCCGCGGCGTCTGGGAAATCGCCGAATTTGAAATTTACGGTTCCGGTTTTGCACCGCAGGCTACCTACGTCTCCAATGTGATCGACCTAGGCCAACCCGTCAGCTTGGGCCGACTCAACTGGTCTGCGCAGGAGGACGAAGGTGCGGCGATTGATCTGACTATGCGCAGCGGCGACGATTCCGACCCCAACACGTACTGGCGCAAAACCTTCCGCGGCGACGAGACTACGCGCTATAGCGATGGCAAAGCCTTGGTGTTGGCCACGTACAACAAACTGGATAAAGGGGAGCGAGCCGGAATCACGCCAGACACCGAAAACTGGCAAACTTGGAGCCCTCCGTACGATTTGCCCCTCGGCAGCGGCGACCTCGCCGGCAACAAGCCGCGGCAATTCGTCCAGTTCGCCGTCCAGTTCTCTTCTACTTCGGCAGCGGGCGGGTGGCTGCATTATCTGCAATTTGAAGTATCCGATCCGCCGGTGGCGTCTCAAGCGTTGGCCGAGATCGTTCCGGTGGAGGTTCAAGCAGGTGCAGTAACGCAGTTTACCTACAAGATCCTGCCGCGATTAACCGGCACTGATCTGGGTTTTGACAGCATTGAGATCAAAACGCCAGCTCGGATCGCCAGCATCGATCAGGTCCGCTTGGAAGGATTGCCGGTGGATTTCACCGAGGTTCGCGTGGAAGAAAATGAATTTGAGTTGCGAATTCCCCGCATGGACCTGCAGCGCACCAACGAATTGCTGGAAGTAGATTTCCAAGCCCAAGTCTTCCAGTTCGGCACGGTATTCGCGGCGCGGATTTTCGATAGCGAGCAGCCCCACGAAGTGCATCAGGGGGTCACGGCAGGAGATGCCGATCAACTAGTCGATAGCAACACCTTGCGCGTCGGTCTGATAGATATCGACAAGAAAGCAGTCAACGCCCTGCGCTTGACCACGCGGTCATTCACCCCAAATGGAGACGGGGTCAACGATCAGCTAAAAATGCAGTACGAATTGCTCAATCTGAGTGCTGTACCGGTGGCTATTGATCTGTACGATCTTGCGGGGCGGCGCATCAGCGAGCTATACCACGGCACCGCGACCAGCGGCCGTTTTGCAGTAACTTGGGACGGCCGCGACGCCCAAGCCAAGTTACTGCCGCCGGGCCTCTATATCCTGCGCCTAGAAGTAGAAAGCGACGAGGGCATAAAATCGGAAGAACAAGTAGTTTCGCTGGTTTATTGATCTGAATACTCATCGAGTGGTGCGAGATATGGAACGGATTCTGAAGTGCATAAGCTGGGCGATCTTGTCGGTGATTCTAGGTACGGCAGTGTACGGTCAGGGAACAGGTCACCGAGTGACGTCCGACCAAGTAGTAGTCAACAGCGCAGCGCACTGGCGCAATTGGACCTTTCCCCAAGGGGTAGTGGAAATTTCGTCCAGTGGCACCTTGACGCCGCACCAGTTGCACCGCGACATCAACGCGGTCCGGGACATTGTCGCTTATCTGCAAGCCCGCCCACCCGATGGGATAAAAAAGGGGCCCGAAGAAATTACCGTCCTAGACGGCATCCAAACCGGAACCGCTGGCAATCGGGCGGACGTGGTCAACCTTTTCGACGGCGACTTGGCAACGTACTGGCAGCCCGACTCGCCCACCGGTGAGAGCGAACTGGCTGGCCAGTGGTGGTTTACCGTCGATCTGGGGCGGCTAGTAATCGCCAAGAGCATCGTGCTGAAGTTCGTCGACGAGGCATTGGGCGATCCCTTCCTGCAGTTCGACGTGCTGGTGTCCCAGGGCAACAAGCCCACGGGTAGTCGTGGGCCCTCTCTCGAATACACCACCATGTTGCGGACCCTCAAGCCCAACAAGGAACAGCGGCTCTTCGAGATCGACATGGACCTAGAGCGCGAGTTCGAGGGTGTCGGCATTCGCTTCGTGCAGGTGGTGGTAACTGGCAGCAATTTCGGTCGGGGTCGAGAAATTACTCAGGCCGAGTACGATCAGCTCGCAGCCGACGAGCGAGGTGAGGTCGATTACTTTAAGCTCCATGCAAACGGGCGCGAGACCCTAGTGCCTCAAGAGGTACACAGCCAACTTGAGCCTGAGCAACAAGGGTCGGTGCGCTATTACCGGATCGAGCGTCCACGGCTAGCCGAGTTGGAAGTGTGGGCAGAAGGCGACGAGATCCTCACCGGAGCGTTGGACAGAGGCGGTTTTGGCACGGCTTCTCAGACGGCATCGATCAATAGCTTGATTGACGGGCATATCGAAAGCAAAGTGCAGTTCATCTACACCTACGGTCGGGGATCGCTCAAATCGCCCGAAGGGCAGGTACTTTTCGATTTGGGTGCCTTTTACTGGATCGACGCCTTCAGGATGGCCTATGGCGGGTCTAGGTTTTCCAATTATCGGCTGGATTTTTCGGACGGCACGCTGGCCGCCGACGGCAGCATCAAGTGGAATACCGCTGTCGATCGCGAGCAGCGCGGCGGCGGTGGGATTTCGGCTTTAGGCTTCGGCTTTTACGAAGGCAACAATTTCGCGCGGCTCAAAGCCCGTTTCTTCCGCTTTGTCTGGAGGCAGTTCGAAAGTACCAGTTCCACGGGCAAAGGCGGAGCCACTGGGCAGCCAGCAGAGCTACAGCTATACGGGCGAGGTTTCCTGCCCGAAGTAACGCTGACCTCCGATCTGATCCGTTTGGGAGGCAGCCGCAACCTGCTCTCCGTCGAGTGGGATGCCGACACGCCACCCGGAACCAGTGTGCTGATCCAGACCCGCACTGGCAACGAGTTGAGTGAAACCCTGCATTACTTTAAAAAAGACGGCACGGAAGTATCCAAGGAAGACTACGACAAGCTGCTGTCGATCTTCCGCGGCGACATCGTCGCCGAAGAAACCGCTGGTTCCGACTGGGAGCCGTGGAGCCAACCTTATGAAGCCCCGACCGGTTCGCCGGTGACCTCGCCCAGCCCACGCGAATTTCTGACCTTGCGGGCGACCTTGCTGTCGGACGATCCAGAGGTCAGTCCGACCTTGCGCTCGATTCGGCTCAACTTTAGCAATCCCGTGGCACAGAGCATCACTGGCGAAATCTCGCCGTTTCAGGTGGACCAACTGGGTAAGGAGCAGATGTTTTCGTTCTATGTGCGTCCAGACTTCGGCAGCCGGGATCCGGGCTTTGACCAGTTGCTGTTGGTGGCTCCGTCCGATATGCCGCTGCGCTTTGTGGGACTATATGCCGGTGCCGAGGACGCCTTCGGGCCCAGCGCCGACTTGTCCAGTATAGCTATACCCGATGTGGAGGTGATGCAGACGCGCGAGGACAGTCTGCAATTGGCCTTCCCGCCGGTGGGGCCGCGCTCAGGCGTAGAAGTGATGCGGCTAGATTTCGCCACGGCGTTGTTTTCGACGGGCGCGGTGATGCGGGCGCTGTTAAAAAATAGCGACGCGAGCGAGGGCAACTGGCAACGCGTTGATGCCGGCGAGGCCTTAGTCGGAATCGAGAGCAACACTACGACGCTGGTCGGTGCAGTGCAGAGTACCTCGCTGCTGACAGAAGTGGAAGTGATCCCGCGCGTCTTCACACCCAACGGCGACGGTGTCAATGACCAAGCTCAATTCGCCTTCAAGGTGGTGCGGGTGGGCGACGATAGCCCAGCGGAAGTAGAAGTTTTCGATCTGGCGGGCCGTCGAGTGCGCCGGTTAGTGGAGCAGCGGGATTTGAGCACTGGTTCCTACGCCATCGGCTGGGACGGCAGAGACGATGCGGGAGCCTTGGTGCCGCCCGGAGTGTATTACGCTCGCTTGCGGATCGACACCGACACCGAGGGCGCTGGCATCGATGGCGAACAGGTCCTGAAAACCATCGCCGTCGCGTACTGAGGGGTCAATCCAAAATGGATGAGGGCAGCGCTTCGCAGTGATCTAAGGCGCGTCCGCTCCCACCTCACGCCACCGTCTGAAACCGCTCCCACGCCTCGCCAGCGGCCGCCGCTTGGCGCTCCAGTTCACTGCGCCAACCCACGACCTCTCCGGCTTTAATGCGTTGGACATCAAATCCCGCGTACCGATCTTCGAGCGTATCCCCTAGCTTCTGGGTCTCAGCCCAACGATCCCACGCCGTCTTCATCCACTCGTGCGGCAACGCCTCGCGCACCGCAGGATCGAGTTGCCACGCACTGCGCGCATCCGCCACCGCCGGCTCTCCGCTAAACGGACCCGACCACTTCGACCAACCGATGGACAAGGTGTTGCGCTCGCGCTCGGGGACGGTGTGCCCGGTGTGGATCGTGACCCCATTGCGGATAAGGGCTTCCCCAGGCTTGAGTCGGATCGCCACTTGGCCCGGCAACGGATCTTTTCTATTCCAACTAGGCGTGTACGGCACCCCTTGGTCCTTCATGGATTGCGGCAGGAGTACATCGTGCTCAAACGGCGTGCGCCAGCGTTCGTGGCTGCCGGGGATGAGTTCGTGGCACTCGTCGTCCACCAGCGCTAGGAACATGCTCACGCCGTTCCGATTAGCGAGCGACTTGGCGTTGTTGGCACGGATTTCTGCCCAGCGGACTCTTTCGACTTCCTCGGAGTAATCCTCCGGGCTTTCCCCTCGGTTGTCCCGCTGCGAAAAATAGGGCTTGCCCTCGCCCCACCACGTCACGTCGCGGTGCCAACTCGGCCCATTCTCGTGCTGCCGGGGATTGCACCAAAGCAACATGCCGCTCAACGTCATATCTTCAGGCCCAAGCCCGTCGCACCACGAGGCGACGAAATTGAGAAAATCGTCCGAGCCGTGGAATTCGGCAAAGCACGGTTCCTCAAAGGCAGGATGGATGAGGCCCCGAATCGCCCACGGCTCATTGCCGCCAGCGCGATGCACGTAGCCTTTTGAGCAGTCGATCTTGCTGTAACCATGCTCGGGTGCGCACGCTTCGGTGACGCGGCGGCCGGCCTCGCGGAGCACGGGAATCCACGGGTTATCGACAAAGTCGGTGATGATGACGAAACCATGCTCCCGCAAGTGTTCCAACCGCTCGGGCGTGGCCCCAGGAGCGGCGAGTTCGGGCTTGGAGTCGGCAAAAGCTGTGGCGCGGTAGGTCTCCTGTGCTGGAGATTGCTCGGTAGTCATTTTGCACCCCTCTTTCGGCGGATGGGAAGGTTGGCCTTGTTATCGGGTTTAAGCTACGTTTGCCCTCATTAGCTTGTCAATAATTTTAACCACTGGCAGTTTTTTCGATAATTTAGATATCTCAAACTAACAAACCGCAAAGGCAACGGGATGCACAAAATCTACGGCGACGAGCGCTGGCACCGCGCAGCCGAACGAGGCGGCGACTTCATCATCCTAGCCCAGATGCCCGATCCGCAACCGGCTTGGGCGCAGCAGTACAACTTGGCGATGGAGCCAGCTTGGGCGCGCAGATTTGAACCGCCCGCCATCACCGGCGGCGAGAGTTTTGGCGTGATGCAAATCCTGTTGGAACTCTATCTCGCATACGGCGAGCCGCGCTTTCTCGAACCTATTCCCCGCGCCCTAGCCTGGGCGAAAGCAGCGCAATTGTCCGATGGGCGCATGGCCCGGTTCTACGAATTGCAGACCAACCGGCCGCTCTACTTTACCAAGGAATACGCGCTCACCTACAGCGATGCAGACCTGCCGACGCACTATGCCTTTAAGGTAGGCAGCCGCACAGATCGCATTGAAGGCTTATATCAGCGCATCCTCGCAGAAGGTCGCGAAACCATCCTAGCCGAACGCGCCCAAGTGCGCCCGGTCGCTGCGGAACGGATCCAAACCATTATCGACGCCCTCGACGCAGAGGGCCGCTGGTTAGAAGGAGGTCGCCTGCGAAATCCCAAAGACCGCCACGCCCCCATCGTCGCCGAGGTCATCTCCTGCCGCACCTTCAACCGCAATCTCACCTTGCTATCTCAATACGTGGCCAGTCAGAATCGGCCGTGACGCACGCTGGCACCAGTGGCCGCTTTGGGGGCGGTGGATACGGTGGATTTATCTGATAGATTTTTTGTCGGCTCGGGCATATCTTAACCCTATATCGTTTACATCCTCAATAGAGCGGAGGCCATTATGAAATACTTGACCGCAGTAACCATTCTCGGGCTAGCCTACATCTTGCCCATCGCGCATCCCGCCATAGCCCAATCGCCGGAGACAACCGCCAGCGAGGTGGTGGACGCAGAAACACTGCAAGCCTTTGTCGAAGGCGCAAGAGCGTGGTCGGAGACCTTTACCGATCCCAACGATTTCGCGCCATATACTATCGCTATCAGTACCGAGGGTGACTGGAAGCACGGCAACACGTACCTCATCCTCATGTTGCCGAACGGCACGGTGATCTTTCACGCCGAACACCCATCTGTGAACGGCAAGAGCCTGTACGAAACAGAAGACGCCCGTGGGAACAAAGTCGTCCAAGCCCTTCTGGCAGCAGCCGAGATGGGTGGAGCCCACGTCGAGTATTACTGGGATGATCCAGAGCAGGAGGGGGACGAAGAGACCGCAAAGATCGCCTACGCCACCAGCTATATCTCCGGAACAACGGCTACCACGGTGGTCCTGATCGGCGGTTATTACCAGACCCCTCCGCAGGCCGTTGCGGCGACCTTCGATCCGTCGATCTTCCACCTCCCCGCGGTCACGGCCGCCGACGTGGTGGATCGCGAAACCCTCAGGGCCTTTGTACAGGGGACGAAGGACAGTTATGCCAATGCCCTAGAACAATTCGGAATCGATGAGCTCCTGCAACATCAGGATATCTTCAGAGAAGAAGGAGGGCCTTGGAGGCAGGGTTCCATTTACTTCTTCATGTTCACCACAGAGGGCCACGTAATCTTTCACGGTGCCGACCGGGCACGAGAGCTGAGGGATGCGATTGACTTCGAGGATGACAACGGAATCAAGGTCACTCAGGAACTCATCAAGCTGGCGAGGGAAGGCGGCGGCTTCCTCGAATATTACTACGACGATCCGGCGGTGACAGGAGACGAAGACACCGGCTCGCCCAAGGTGAGTTATGCGGAACTGTTCACGTTCCAGGGTCGGGAATATGTCTTAGGTGCCGGGTTCTATACTGGCGACCCCGACCATGCCCTGAGGACTGTTACCCGTACGGAGGTGGAGGCCACGGTCTTGGGCGACGCCGTCGAGGGATTGGCCGTCGAGTTTTCTCGCGCCATCACCGGCCGCCAGCCCAACTATGCCTGGAACGCGTTCACTGATGCCAGTGGCCACGTGTCCTTGACCATCTCCAGCACCCGTGGGGTGAGTGGTTACTATCGAGCTCGCGCCCGCAACGCCGCTGGCGAGGTCGTCGGCCAGTGGCACAGTATTCCTCTTAACCAGAACTACCGCCAAGTCTTGGAGCTACCGCTGGGCGGCGACAAGAGGCTCGTGCGCGTCGAACCACTGGCCGCCGCCAAGGCCGTGGCCGCAACCAGCGGTCTGGCACCCAATGTGCCCAACCCCTTCAACAGCGCCACGCAGATTGCCTACTACTTGTCCAGCCCCGGCCCAGTGCAGTTAGTGATCTACAATGTGCTAGGCCAGCGGGTGCGCACGTTGGTGGATCAGTTCCAAGCCGCTGGCTCCTACCAAGTCCAGTGGGATGCCCGCGACCAGCAAGGTGTCTCGCTGTCGTCGGGGGCCTATATCACCCGCCTGAGCTATCCCGGCGGGGAGCAGACGCAACGGCTGCTTTACCTCAAGTAGCGCCGGAGCGATTCGATAGGAAGCGCGCAAGAAGCCGTCTGGAGACACCTAATAAGCCTTGAGCAGAGGCGTACGGAGTTTTCAGGCGGCTTTTTTGTTTGTTGCAAATGCTGGACGACAGAGACAAATGTCTGATAGATTTATTCTAAGATCGGGCATATCTTATTTTATAAGTATTCACATCCTTACCAAGGGATAGGAGACCACCATGAAGCGTCTAATCACAGTACTCAATCTGGGGCTAGCCAGCCTCTTACCCACCGTGCATCCCGCTGCGGCCCAATCTCCGGCGGTAACCGCCAGCGAGGTAGTGGACGCAGAAACGCTAAAAGCCTTCGTGGAAGGCGTGAAAGCGCGCATTGAGGAGATAGACGAGGGGAAAGAACTGCTGACGCCGTTTATCTCCAGCCTCAGGGAAGAAGGAGACTGGAGGCACGGGAACCTGTACCTCATTCTACTGAGCGATGAAGGGACCGTCTTGTTCCACGCCGACGATGAGCATGCGGGAGACAAGAACCTCCTTGCGCTCGAAGACGATCGCGGGAATACAGTCGTGCAGGATCTCATCGCCGCCTCGGAGACAGGCGGCCACGTTGAGTATTACTGGGACGATCCAGCGCAGGAAGGCGACGAAGACACCCCCAAGATCGCTTATGCCACCCAGTTTTCCGGCCAGGCATACGGCAACACGAACGTCCTGATTGGAGGATATTATCAGGATGTATCACATGTTCCTCCGCCCGTGTACGACCTCTCGCTCATTCCGCGTCCAGAGGTGACGGCCACCGACGTTACGGACCTCGAAAGCCTCCAGGCTTTTGTAACGGGAGCGCTTCAGGCCTATGTCGCCGCGTTGCAGGAACATGGAGCCGAGCGCTACAGGGACATCCTGAACGTTTTCAGAGCAAAAGAAGGAGATTGGCGGCATGGCTCCATCTACCTGTTCATCTTTACCACGAACGGATACGTAATTTTTCATGGAGCGGATCGGACACTGGAAGCTCGGACCGTGCTCGACTCTGAGGACATCAACGGGCTCAAGATCGTCCAAGAACTCATCAAGGCAGCTAGAGCAGGGGGCGGCTACGTCGAATACTATTACAACGATCCGTCGGTAACGGGAGACGAAGACACCGGCTCGCCCAAGGTGAGTTATGCCAAATCCTTTACCACGAAAACTGGCCGGGAGATTGTCGTCGGTGCTGGGATATATATGGGAGCCGCTACAGCGGTGGAAAGACGGTCCTGGGGACAGCTCAAAAGCCGCTTTTAGCATTGTGCAGAACACGTCTTTTGCAGGTGGGCTTGTCTGATAGATTTTTTTCGGGATCAGGCGTATCTTATTCCATATCATTACACATTCTCACCTAAAAAAGGAGATCGTCATGAAGCGTCTAACAGCAGTACTCATACTGGCGCTGGCCACCCTCTTGCCCGCCGCGCATCCCGCCGTCGCCCAAGACCCAGAGGTAACAGCCGGTGATGTAGTGGACCGGGAAACCCTGAAGGCCTTTGTACTCGCGGCGAAGGCATACGGGGATCAAGCCTCAAGCCTTCCCGAGTATCTGGCTATCTTGCAGGAATTCAGAACCGAAGGACCTTGGAAGCAGGGATCCATCTACCTCTTTCTTTTTACCACTGAAGGTCTCTTCATCCTGCACGGAGCGGATCCAAGCCTCGAAGGTCAAAACTTGATTGACCTCGAAGACGCCAACGGAGTCAAAATGGTTCAAGAGCTCATCGCCGTGGCGGCTGAGGGCGGCGGCTACGTCGAGTATCTTTGGCCCAATCCAGCGATAGAAGGAGACACCGGCTCGCCTAAAGTGAGCTACGCCATCCCCTATTCCGCGCTCGGCCAAGACTTTGTCTTAGGCTCTGGCTTTTTTCCGGAATCCGCTTCTACAGCAGTTGAAGGCCAATCTTGGGGACAGCTCAAAAGTCACTTTTAGACGCGCACTTGAACGAGCGATAAGCAGCGGTGGGTGGATACACGGAATCTGGTACGATGGAGTAACAAGGCAGGGCAGAGCGTCGAGACTTACGCGCATATCTATCAAGGGGCGCATGAACAACTCCGAGGCCGTCCAACACGAACGTTCAACACCCAAACACTCATAACCGGAACACAACTTTGAGCTTGGGAGCCACAAGAAGATCGGCCGTATCGGTCGTCTGGCATCTAGCCGTGTTCCTGTCAGGCGTCTGTGCTATAGCTCCGGCGTCCGTGGTTGCACAGGGCATCCGCTATCACCTGCGGCCCGCCGCGACTTGGACGCAGTGGGACGGTGCTCTCGGCCTGGAGAATGGTCGATTCCTCGGCGGCACGGCCGGCATTGGGTTCGGGCGGCACGTCGATCTGACGGGTTTCTACATGCGGAGCGATAATCGCTGGACGAATCTGTCCACTATTCCATTCGCCGCCGAGGAGGAAAAGCCCCTAACAGACCAATCGGTGGATATCATCTCCTACGGGAGCGAATTGTCCATCGGGCTCGCGAGCGGCTCCCTCGTACCATTGCTCATGGGAGGAGGAGGTATCCTGCGATTTCGGCCTGCGGCCGGGGAAGAGATTCAGCGCATCCAATTGAAATACGGGCTGGGATTCCGAACCCTCCTGACGGACGCGCTCGAGGCCGAGGTGATGCTGGAGCGCAACCGATACCACCTAGATCCGCTGGATCGGGCCGTACCCGTTTCCGAAGGCGACTCGGCGGTTGCGGAAGATCTGGATGCGGATGCCCTGCGCCGAGACTTGGCGGTTCGAGTGGGTCTGGGGCTACGGCTGGGAGAGGTGGACTACAACCAAGTGCGGGACTTGGACCGGACCGGGTCTCGGCTGTCGCTTGAGCCTTTCGGGGGGTTACAGACGTTCGATGCCGACCTAGGCATCAATCACCAATCCATCGCGGGCTTCCGCGCGGGTTTCGACCTCGGGCCCTTCCTTGGGCTGAGCGGTTTCTGGTGGCGCGGGGTCAACGACGACTTTGACGCTTGGGAGGGGGTCGAGGGATACGGCGGTGAGGCGCAGTTCAATCTGAGTAGCGACGCCGAGGTCTCTCCGCATTTGTTGGTCGGCGGCGGAAAGATGGTATTCGCGCCCGACTTCGATGAAGGGGGCGTGGACGTCCCGGCTGATCGCAAGGCGTTGGTTCTCGGGGGAGGCCTTGATGCTCGGCTCGGTCCGCGTCTGCGTCTGTCGGCTACTGCCCGGGACTACATCGTGACGGGTCCGGGCTTAGGCGATGCACCCCCGGACTTGCAAGATGTCCAAGATCCGCGGCAACTTGCCCACAACTGGCAGATGTCGGTCGGGCTGAAGATCCTCGTGGGCGGCGACATCCGTTCAAGCCGTGCCGAGGCCGCCCGCTCGGGAGCAGTCGCCGCGCCGATGACACGTGGGGAAGCGGTTCCGGCGGAGGACGAACGAGCTGAGCAGACACAGATCCAAGCTGGTACTCAAGCCGGACTCGTCCCGGAGCAGATGATCATCCAGGTGCCCGGGAGTGACGAGCCTCTGATTGTATCCAATCCCGTCGCCTCTCCCCCTATCATCGTGATCCCCATTAGCATTCCGGCGTACGGCCTTCCGGGTGGGGCGGAGGATACGCCTGCGACCGCTGGCGCAGATGTGATGACGCTGGCCGATTTCCGCGATCTCCTACGCGCCGAACTCGCGCGTGCGAGCGCATCTAGCAGCCCAGCGACCGCTTCATCCGGCACCGACGTTTCGCAAGCCGACCTCAAGGCGGTCGAGGCTCGGGTGGAACTCCTGAAGTCTCGCCTCGACGACATGCAGCGGAGACTCGACGAGATCGCCCGCACAGAGGCCGCCGCCGATACCCGCCTAGCGGAACTCCTGAAGTCCCGCCTCGACGACATGCAGGGGAGACTCGACGAGATAGCCCGCACGAAAGCCACTGCCGATACGCTGCCAGCCGAGCCCGACGCTGGTGTCGAGGCCCTCGTCTTCGGGCACACTGGCCTAGATTCCTCGCTCGGATTCCCAGCCCGGGAACTCCGGCCCTATACGGCTATCCAGTTCAGCCGCCACTGGCAATGGGTCGCTGGCTTTGCATGGGAACGGGGCCCCAGCAACATCCTCGACGGGTTCAACATCGTCCCCGAAATTGCCTTGGGCTTCGGCCAAGGCAAACCCACTTGGATGGCATCGGGCAACTTTCAGTACCGGTTCCCCTGGGTATTCGAGCGCGACTCGTTCTGGATCAGCCCGGTTACCTCATTCGGTCTCGGACTGCTGAACCAAGATGGCACCGGACTCGTGCTCAACGCATCCTATGGTATCCACGTGCAACTGCGGCGCGACCGCGGGGATGGCACCCCCCCCGTAAACCTCTATGTTGCCCACCAAGGGGTTGGTCTCTTTCATCGCGACCGACTGATTTTCGGATTGAGCCTAGAGAGATGAGGGACCGCGACTGTCGTGCCACCCAAGTAGAAGAGGCGATATCGCGATCAAAGGGCAGGTGTTCGAGGTGCTGCTCGAAGAGTACCCATTCGGGCACTCGGAAGCGAGATACGAAATTTGGCTCATGTCCACAAGCCGCATTGCGGTTGATGACGGTATCTATTTTTTTCATTAAAAATGAGGTGATATCCTAGACAGATGCCCATTTCGCTTCGCACTATCGACTGCAGGTTCCCATGCCAACTCCCAATATCGTCTATATCCACTCGCACGACACCGGCCGCTACGTCCAACCCTACGGCCACGCCATACCCACGCCTCATATCCAGCAGTTAGCCGAGGAAGGCGTCCTCTTCCGCCAAGCCTTTTGCGCCAACCCTACCTGTTCGCCTAGCCGCGCCTGCCTGCTCACCGGCCAGTGGGCCCATTCCTGCGGCATGACCGGCTTGGTCAACCGAGGCTGGACCTTGCCCTATCCCGAACGACTGCTGACCCATACCCTGCAAAAAGCCGGCTACACCACGGCCATGGCCGGCTTCCAGCACGTGGTAGCGGACATCGACGACGGCGGCTTCACCCGCCTGTTGCCCCAAGAGGCTCCCGCTGCCCAAACCGAAGACCGAGCTGCCGCCTTTTTAGCCGAAGATCATCAAGCCTCCTTTTATCTGGATGTGGGCTTTAGCGAAACCCATCGCCAGCGACGCGGTTTTGCGCCCCAGCCCCAAGGCGAGGACCCCACCGATCCGCGCTACGTGCGACCATCCGCGCCCTTCCCCGATACACCTGAGACGCGCCGTGACATGGCTGAGTACATCGACGCGGCCCGCACCCTCGACGCCAAAATGGGCCGCGTCTTCGCCGCTCTGCGAGACAACGGTTTGGCCGACAATACCCTCGTCATTTGCACCACAGACCACGGCATAGCCTTCCCCACCATGAAGTGCAACCTCACCGACCACGGCCTTGGCGTCATGCTAGTGCTGCGCGGCCCGAGCGGTTTTAGCAACGGCCAAGTACTCGATGCCTTAGTCAGCCAAATAGATATCTATCCAACGGTTTGCGCCCTAGCCGGAATCGCATCGCCCGATCACGTGCAAGGCACCTCGCTCCTGCCGCTGGTAAACGGCCAGGCCCAAGAAATCCGCGGCGAAATTTTCGCCGAAGTAAACTACCACACCTACTACGAACCCCAGCGCTGCATCCGCACGCCGCGCTTCAAGTACATCCGCCGCTTCGACCAGCGCCAACATCCAGTCATGCCCAACTGCGACGATAGCTTGACCAAAGACTATTTTATCGACCAAGGCTGGCGGCAACGCCCCCTAGAGCGCGAACGGCTCTACGACTTAGTCTTCGACCCGCACGAAACCCACAACTTGGCCGCAGACCCCAATTGCCAAGATCACTTAGAGGATCTGC
>JAJDYK010000255.1 GCA_022825185.1 Candidatus Latescibacterota bacterium
TTTGCCGCAAACGGCTATCTCAACCTAGGGCAGGTGCTCGACAACGACGACGTGCAATACTTCCGCGCCATGTTCGATGGGGACATGGAAAAGTATCCCTATTTCTGGCACCGCTACGGCCACCACCAGCACGCCAACTACGAGGCGTTGATCACCTCGCCGCAGTTCGACGAGTTGATTCGCCACCCGAGAATATACCCGACGATTGAGGCGCTGATGGGCGGGCCGCTCTGCTTTGGCGAGATCGGGCTGCGGATGATGCGGGCCTACGACGGCTCATTGCACCAGGGTTGGCACCGCGACAGGCCGCATTGGGACGATCATCCGTTCCGCATGGACTACATCCAACTCATGGTCTATCTGTCCGATGTCGATGAGGGGACGCATTGTTTTTCGATCTCCCCGGAAGCAGTAAGCCAGCCGGTGCTCGAAGATAAGGAAGCACAGCTCAAGCGGGGCGGCGAGTACCACTTGCATGGGCCAGCGGGAACGTGCGCGCTGTTTAACGTGGCGGTGCTGCACACGGCGACGACGCGGCCCACGCAAGCAGAGCGGCGCACCGTGCAGATTTACTACGGGCATCGCAACCGGGCACCGCTGGCGAACGATTCGAGTATTCCGGCGGCGTTTTGGCGGGATAGCGCAGATGCAGAGACGCGGGCTTTTTACGGCGTTTTGAACGAGCGCACCAAGGTGTATTTGACGGCATTTCCCGGAGCTTGACCCATTCCCTTCCTTTAGGGCGAGGAGATGGCGAGATAGATCATTTTGCACACACCCCTGTTGGACATAGCACCCACTGATCTGGTGGACATAGCAGTCGTCGCGTTGCTGCTTTGGGGTCTAGTGGTTTGGACCCGCCGAGCGCGAATGGCCCTGCTCGGTCTGGCGTTTTTGGGCGTCTTCTACCACCTGATAGCGCAGCAATTCAAGTTGCAGCTAACGACTTGGATCCTCCAAGGCTTTTTCGCGGCGCTAGTGGTGGTAGTAGTGGTGGTGTTCCAGGATGATTTGCGCCGGCTCTTTGAGCAGATCGCCACGCTCAGTCTGCGCCGCAAGGCTCCGCGCCCGGATCCCTCCAGCTTGGGAACGCTGACTAGGGGGTTGTATCAGTTGGCTGCGAAAAGACGCGGGGCCTTGGTGGTCCTGCCGGGGCGCGAGCCGATAGAGCGGCATTTTTTGCAGCATGGGGTCCCTTTGGATGCGGAGATCAGCGAAGAACTCCTCGACAGCCTTTTTGATCCCGGTTCGGCTGGGCACGACGGCGCACTGGTGATGGAGAATAATAAGATCAAGGAGTTTGGGGTGCATTTGCCGCTCTCTGAGAATAGGAATGAACTGAAGGGAGGTGGTACGCGGCACGCGGCCGCGCTGGGCCTAGCTGAACGCAGCGATGCCCTGTGTCTGGTAGTTTCAGAAGAGCGCGGCACCATCGGGATTGCCGCACGGGGGCAACTCGAGATTCTGGACGATCCGGACGCGGGCAAATTGGCGAGCAGGATTAGAAACTACTTGCAGCATACGGGGGCCCCGGTGAACGCACGCCGGGTCGAGTGGCACCAGTTGGGTCGGCGGCTGGTGGAAGGTCTTTTGTCCTTCGCCTTGGCTTTGGGTGCGTGGCTGGTCTTCGTGCCGGTTGAGGAAGCGGTGCTCCAAGTGCCCGTAGCCGTGGAGAACATGCCCGAAGGATATGTGCTAAGGGACGTCAGCCCTCAAGAGGTAGAGATAGAAGTGGCCGGTCCGCGGTGGGCCATGTTGTTGGCGAGCAATGCGGATTCTAAGGTCGTCATCGATGCCGATCTCGTCCGGTTGCAGCGGCGGACCTTTGCGGTGTCCGCCCAGTCCGTGCGTCATGCGACCGGGTTGGAGATCAAAAGCATCAAGCCAGACAAGGTGAAACTAACCGTGCAGAAAACGCGAGGAGGAAGGCGATGAAGATCGCTGTGAAAGGCAGAGCATGGCACTGAGAGAGCAACAGATTGCGTTTTTTAAGCAGCAGGGCTACTTGATTATGGAGAACTTCATCGCGCCGGAGCAGCTAGCCGCTTGGCGCGGGCAGTTCTGGCAGCACGTAGGGGCCGATCCAGCAGACCCGGCGAGTTGGCCCGATAGCTATGTGATTGACGGGTTTGCGGTTGAACCGGCCTTTGGTCAGCTTCCGCAGATGCAAGCGGTGGTCGAGGCGCTGGGTGGTGGGCAGTTTAGCGGCGGCGGCGGGTCCCTGCTGGTGCAGTGGCCGCGCTTGGGGGAGGCGTGGGACTGGCCGGGCCAAGGGCATATCGACGGCTACGGACCCGGGGGCTGGAGCGGCGGTTTTATGCTGGGAGCGACGGCCTATCTCGACGATGTGGAAGCAAACGGTGGGGCCTTTGTTTACTGGCCGCAGAGCCATCTGCCGACTCACGCGTACTTCCGCGAGCATCCCGCCCACATCGACGGCAGCTTCCGCGACCGCGACGATTGGGAGCCGCGCCAATGGGGGTTGTTTTCAGACCGCTCCCCCCAAGGGCCGGAGCAATTTGTGGCGCGGGCCGGGGACGTAATTTTCTGGCACTGCTTTCTGTGTCACACCGGCTCGGTCAACATCCGCTCTAAGCCGCGGCTGGGGCTTTTCGCCCGCTGGCACTACGCCGAGCGCGAGACGATGCGCTACGAGGTGCCGGAAGACCTGTGGAAGTATTGGGCGATCTAAAACGCCCTGCTGTCGAGCCGTTCGGCCATCTGTGCGAGTTGCCCGTTTCGACAAAATCGTCTAATTTTTATGGTTTTGTAACATTATGCCCGCCCTCATTCACCTTTCATCCTCGGGAGCTACAATGGCCAAGTCGATGTTTTCTCGGGAAGTCGCCCTCAAGCTAGAAGGCGAAATCAACGCCTTTCAAGCCTGTCGCAGTCTATCGCAGCGCGCGCGAGACATTAACGATGAGCGCAATCTGAAAAAAGGCGAAAGCGAAATTCCCGAAGACGAACAGCCCAATTCGTCGGCCAGTGCCATGCTAGATTTTGCCGAGGGACGCATCGTCCTCGCGCCGGAAGAAGGTGTGGACTCAGACGAGGTCTGAATCGCCCGCCGCTAGCGACAGCCCATCTACCTCGTGGGCCTGCCTTCGCTGCCGTCTCTAAAAAAAACATATAGCCGTCGCCCTGCCGGTCGCGTACCTTGCTGACTAAGAAAAGGCTGGGGACGGGGCCGCCTGCTTGGCGGAATGCGGCGCGGCACCTAGTACTTTCTCCCTCTTTCATAGCGCGAATAAACGCCCTGTAAAGGAGGCGTCATGGGCCTAGAAAAAAACTGCTGTCCCCGCCGCCGCTGGGGCAAGACCGAGCTTTCCATACCAGTAATCCCATTTGGGACGCAAGGCTTTGGCGGCCACTTCGGGCCGGTTGACGACCAAGAGGCCATGGCCCTGATGCGCCGAGCCGTCGATTTGGGCGTCAATCACTTCGACTGCGCCCGCTGCTACGGCGACTCGCTGCGCAAGCTGGGCCGCGCGATCAAGGAAGGCGTCATCGCTCGCCGCGAGATCATCATCAGCGGCCGCATATGCTGCCACAGTGCCGCTAAATGGGGCGGATACGGCGAGGGGCGGCCCGACTATTCGGCGGCGCGGGTCTTGGCCGATGCCGAAGATCAGCTAGAAATTCTGGGAATCGAGAAATTCGACGTGCTCTTTCTCCACGACCCGCCCGAGATAGAACCAACCCTTGAGGCGGGCGGCGCGCTCGAAGGGCTGGAACAGGTGCGCCAGCGGGGTGCCGTAGATTTCATCGGCTATGGCATGAACCCCCACGACTTTCACCTCGCGCACATTGATTCGGGCCGCACCGACGCGATGCTGTGCTTCAGCGACTACAACTTGCTCCGGCAGAGCGCTGCCGACGCCATCCTGCCAGCGGCCGCGGCCGCCGACCTCGGAGTACTCAACGGCTGGTCGATCATGCGCGGCTGGCTGACGGGCGTGCCCGTGGAGCGCTTTATACCGCGCGACAAGTGGGGCGAAGATCAGCATCGGGCCGAGGCCATGCGCTTGTGGTGCAACGAGCAGGGCATCGACATGCTGGAACTGACGCTGCAATTTTGCCTGTGCGAGGAACGCATTCACGGCAACCCCATCGGCTCGCTGAACGTCGAGCAGCTAGAAAAAAACGTCGCGGCGGCCATGGCGGTCGTCTCCGACGAAACAATCGCCGCTTTTGTCGCAGCGGGACTCTAAGTTTGACGCCCCTTGGGGGTGTTCCGTACTTTCCGCCCGCCGGACCGTATAGCTCAATTACCATCAAAGGAGGAGTATGGGAGCTGCAGAAGAGTACTACGCGCAGACGATGGAACTGTTGCAACGTCTGCGCGATACGCAAATGGACGCTATCGACCAAGCCGCCGCAATCTGCACCGAGAGCATTGCCAACGGCGGCTTGGTCTTTCTCTTTGGTGCGGGGCACTCGCGCATGATGTGCGAGGAAATGACGCCGCGCCAAGGATGTTTCGTGGGCTTTTTTGCACTGGTCGAGCTAGCGGTATCGAACCACGCGTCAATCGTCGGCACCAACGGGTTGCGCGGGCCGCTCTTTTTAGAAAAGTACGAAGGCTACGCCGAGGAGATTCTCCAGGGGTTCAAGTTCGGACCGCACGATGCCTTTATCTTGATTTCGACCAGCGGCATTCGGCCCCTAATCGTCGAGATGGCCATGGGCGCTAAGGCGCGGGGCTTGCCCGTAATCGCCATGCTGTCGAAACCGCACGGCGACCAGTCGCCGCCCGCGCACTCGTCGGGCCAGAAGCTGATGGATGTGGCTGATGTCGTCCTCGACAACCAGTGTCCGCCGGGGGACTGCGTGCTCGAGCTAGAGGGATTGGAGTGGCGGACTGGGCCGGTATCGACGGTGACCGGCGCGATGATGATGAATATGCTGCGCTGCGAAGTGGCCGAGCGATTGTTGGCGCGGGGGATCAAGCCAGAGCTATTGCCGAGCCATCAGTTTGTCGGCAATGTAAGCGCGGAAGAACAGCTAGAGCGATTTTACGAAGGCTACCGCAAGAGCCTCAAGCATCTGTACGAGTAGGGGCGACCCTTAGGGTCGCCCGCACCCATCCCTATTGACCCAATTCCAACCCAACCACATCGTGGGTACGCTCGACAACAAGGTTTGTCTAATTACCGGCTCTACCGGCATCGCCGAGGCCACGGCTCTGCACGCAGCCGAGGAGGGGGCCAAGGTATTCGTCACCTCGCGGACGGAAGCAAACTGTCGGGCCTTGGCCGAGAAGCTGGGAGCCCAAGGGACGCATCGGGCAGCCGATCTGACGCAACAGGAACAGGTCGCCGATGTCGTGCAGGCCTGCGTCGAAAAGTGGGGGCGGATCGACGGGTTGTTCAATGTAGCGGGGATCAGCGGCCGACGCTTTGGCGACGGGCCGCTGCACGAATGTACAGAGGAAGGGTGGGACGCGACATTGGACGCCAACGCCAAGAGCATGTTTTTGGTCTGTCGCGCCGCGTTGCAACAAATGTTGACCCAAGAACCGCGCGAGGACGGAGCGCGCGGGGCGATTCTCAACATGGCCAGTGTGTTGGCCTTTGCGCCGGAGCGGAAGTTTTTTGCCTCGCACGCTTATGCGGCCAGCAAGGGGGCGATTGTGTCGCTGAGCAAAGCCATGGCCAGCTACTACGCGCCGCACGGAATTCGAGTCAACGCCATTGCGCCGGCACTGGTGGAGACGCCGATGAGCAAGCGGGCTGGAGAAAACGCGGAAATCATGGCGTTTATGCGCGACAAGCAGCCACTCGGGGCGATGATGAGCGCGGCGGATGTGGCCGGGATGGCGGTTTTTTTGTTGGGAGATCGAGCGCGGGCGATTACTGGAACTGTGGTGACCGTGGATGCAGGTTGGTGCGTGAGCTAACCAAGGAGGACGCATGAAAGACTATGTCATCGGCTTTGACGTGGGCGGCACCCGAGCCAAAAGCGGCGCGGTGACGCGGGGCGGGCGGATGCTGGCACCGGGCATCAATCCGTCGGGGTTTGCGCTGGGCATGGGCAATTTGCTCAAGACGCTCGAGGATGAAGTCGCGCGGATTTCCCAGAAGCTGGGCGGCAAGCCGCAGGCCATTGGCTTGGGCTTTCCTGGGGCTGTGGATCCCGAGGTCGGCGTGGTGTACATGCCGGGGAAGATCAAGGGGCTGGAGGGTTATCCCATTGTCAAACGGCTGGCCAAGGCCACGGGGATTCCAGTCATCGCCGACAACGACGGCCGCGTCTCCATCTACGCCGAGCGGCACTACGGCCTAGCGCGGGATTTGGACTGGGCGGTGACGATCACCATTGGCACGGGCGTCGGTTCCGGCGTCTTGCTCGACGGCAAAATCCTGCGCGACCCGCATCTTCAGTTTGGGACGCAGATGAGCCATATCGTCATGCAGGCCCTCGGCGGGCGGCTGTGCCTGACCAACGCGCGGGGCACGGCCGAGATGATGTGCTCGGCCACTGCGTTGACTCAGCAGGTGCGGGACGGGCTGGCGCGCGGCATTCCCTCGGTATTGAGCGACCAGTACTTCAAAGATTCCAACGCGATCGACTTCAAAGCCATAATCCGCGGCGTGAAGCGCCAAGATCGGCTTTGCGTTGACGAGTTGGAGCACTGGACCCGCAACTTGGGCTGGCTGCTGGTGAGTGCGGTACACGTGTACGCTCCCCAGCGCATCATTCTCAGCGGCGGGGCGACCAATGCGGCCGAGCACTTCCTCGCACCGCTGCAAAAGCAAGTGAACGAGCACTTATTTCGCCATCCAGCGGGTGCCGGCGTACCGGTCGTGCTGTCCAAGCTGCGCGACCACGCCGGCGTTTTGGGGACGGCGGCAATCGCTTGGGAAAAGGTCGCTGGAGGCCAACCGTGAAAGAGCGTCCCCTGCGCACCACCGTCATCGGCTCCTATCCCTTCCCGAGCTGGCTCGAACACGCGGTTGAACACCTCGACGCCTTTGGGCCGGACGATATTGCCGAGATGCAGGACGACGCAGTCGTTGCCGCACTCGGCGACCAAGTGCGTGCCGGGTTGGACGTCGTCACCGACGGCGAACAGACCCGCTTTGACTTTAACCTCTCCTTTTACGGCTATCTCGAAGGCATCGACCTAGAGTCCGCACCACCCAGACACTTCGGCCCTCCCGCCCACGACCAGCGCGGTCGCCACGCAATCACTGGACCGCTGCAAGCGCCGCACGGCTTGGGCGCAGTGGAGGAGTTTGCGCGGCTCAAGCGCTTGGCTCCAGCAGGGCCGACGCTCAAGGCCAGCGTGCCGGGTCCCTACACGTTGAGCGGACGGCTCGTGCCCAATGACCAATACCCGGACCGCTGGGCCGTGACCGAGGCGCTGCTGCCGATTGTGCAGAGTGAGTTGGAGGCGCTCTGTGCGGCGGGTTGCACGGAGCTGACCGTTGATGAGCCGTCGATGAGTTGCTATGCCCATCGCGAGGATCCAGCGCGCTTCGTCGATATCTTCAACCGCACGGTCGAATCCGTCGCGGGCAAGTGCCGGCTCTCGACCCACCTGTGCTTTGGCAACTACAAGGGCCGCGCCGTGGGGCTGCGCCGCTACGCGCCCATGTTCCCGGCCTTCTTGGACATGCAGATCGATGAGATGCACGTTGAGATGGCCAGCCGCGAGTTCGCCGAACTGGAGATCATCAGCCAGATCGCCGCAAAGATGGACGTGGCCGTGGGAATCGTCGATGTGAAGAGCTACTACATTGAAACCGTAGAAGACATCGCGGCGCGGGTGGAGGCGTGCTTGGAATATGCCCCGGCCAACAAGCTCTCCTTTGCGCCCGATTGCGGGCTGAGCCAAACGGCGCGCTGGGCAGCAAAGCAGAAGCTGGAGAACATGGTGGCTGGGGTGAGGGCCGTGCGGGAGAAGCTGTGAAAGGATCGCCAACGCGGAGGAAGCAATGAGCTACAAACCAGTCGCCGACCAGCGACCCGATCGCTACAAAGTCTCCACAGCCGAATACGCCCAGTATCAGAAACAGGGATTCCTAGTCGTCGAGCGCTTGGTCGATCTGGAAGAAGTGGAAGACCTCAAAGCGCACGTCATGGCCATGCTCAAGGGCCAAATCGACGTTCCGGGCCAAGAGCCGCCGTCCCCCGAGGCGACAGAAGCGGAACTGGTGCAGCGTTTCACGCGGGTCCATCAACTGCACCGCTGGGACGCCACTTGCGAACGCTTTTTGTTGCACCCGCGCGTCTTGGACGTTTTGGAGGCGCTCATCGGGCCGGATGTGTTGGCCTTGCAGACCATGCAGTTTTTCAACGCGCCGGGCACGGGCGGCCAAGGTTGGCACCAAGATTCCTATTACATCACGACGTACCCGGATACCCTTATCGGCGCTTGGTTGGCCTTGGAGCGGGCCGACGAGGAGAACGGCTGCCTGTGGGTCGCGCCCGGCTCAAACCACGAGCCTATTTATCCCGACGAAGGCCGGGGACATCTGGTCCACGCCGAGGGAGCCTTTGACGAGATTGAGACTGTAGCGGGCATTAGCCATCTCGACGACGAGGTCAATACGCTGTCGAGAGTGGCGCGGCGCTACGGTGACGCAGTGCCGGTAGTGGTGGAGGCCGGCGATGTGGTGTTCTTCCATCCGCACCTCCTGCACCGCTCCCATCCCAACCAGTCGCCCGACCGCTGGCGTCGGGCATTTGTCAGCCACTATTGCAATGCCCGCTCTTGGGTGCCGTGGAACCACGGGGCACCCTATGAGGGCCCGGCGGCCAATTACAAGCACATTCTGGCGCGGGGCCGGACCCATCTGCCCTTCGCCCGCCCCGAGTTCGGCACGCCGTGCGCAGCGTTGGCCGCTGATGCAAATGGCGCTCCCGAGCGCATGGTGGCAAGTGGCGGCGATATGGAGAAGCGGGAGGGGTGAGGGCGATCCACCGACGGAGCTGCGCAACTGACGGCGATTCCAGAGTAGCCAACCTTACCTTGGAGGCCCTATGACCGTATCCAAATGGCAAGAAGTATCCGAGCCGCTGCAAGCCGAACACGACGATGTGGTAATTGGGGCTGGCATTGTCGGCTCGTACGCAGCCACCCTGCTGCATCAGCGGGGCCGCGACGTCGCCTTAGTCGACGCCCGTTTTGCGGCCTCCGGTGCCTCGGGCCGCAACGCCGGCTTTGTGCTGACCTCGCAGCGCGAGACGTACCCCACTCTCATCGCCCAAGTGGGTCGTCCGGCCGCTCGCCAAATTCTCGACATGGTGTGCGACAACGTCGCCCGCATGCGCGCCTTGGCCAAGCAATACGAAGTGCCCTGGGAAGAAGGTGCCATCCACCTCGCTGAAACCCAAGCCGACGCCCGCGAGCTGGAAGAGTGGGCCCGCGCCTTTGCCGCCGACGGCGTTGAGGTCGAGTTTGCCCACGGCGATCCCTATGGCGCTGGGTACGCGGCATCTCTACAGGTGGAAGGCGATTTCATGGTGCAGCCAGCGCGCCTCACCGAGGCCATTGCCGCCGCCTCTGGGGCCACCTTTTACGACCACAACGAGGTCTATCGCATCGAATCAGAGGGCCAGGGCCTGATAGTGCGCGGGCGCCGCGCCCATATCCGCTGCCGCAAGGTGTACATCGCCACCAATGGGTACGGCTGCGATATGCACCCGCATTTGCGCCGCATCGTGCGCCCAGTGCGCGGCCAGATCCTCATCACTACCCCGGTGGAACCTCTGATTCAAGTCGCCGGCATCACCGAGTACGATTACTTTCGCCAGCTTGAAGATGGGCGTTTGATGATAGGTGGTGCCCGGGCTTTTTTTGAGGAGCAGGAGTACACCGCCGAGGACGCCGTCACCCCAAATCTGATACAGCACCTCGAGGCCTATTTGCGCCACTGGTTCCCGGGCATCTCCTTTGAAGTCGAGCGCTACTGGGCTGGCATCCACGGCTTCACCCCGGATCGCCGGGCAGCGGTCGGCGCGCTCCCGGACCTGCCCGACGCGGTCTTTGCCCTAGGTTTTAGTGGCTACGGCAACTCCATTGGCCTGCTGGCCGCCGAGCGCATGGTGGAACTGGCCCTAGACGGACGCGACCCCGGGCCGCTCTCAGCAGCGCGATTCTAGTTGGAAATCCATAACCCTCGATTGTATCTGCCAGCTTCGGTTGGTTTAGACGCCCTAGGGCTTGTGATCCGTATCGACGGGCGCTTCGTCGTTGTCTAGGAAGCGCTCGGCAGTATTGTGAGTCGCCGGGTTGGTGCGGAAATCGGCGATCCAAGGCTGGCGGAAATAAGCCTGCTTTTCGCGCGGCAGGCTGTGCAGCACCGCCGGGGGGATCTTCAGTCGGTGCCAGTGGGTGGCCAAATGCGAATAGGCGTTTAATACGGTGACGCGGGGGGTATCGCGACGCCACACCGGTCCGGCATGGCACAAGTTCTCGGTGAAAAAGACCGCGCTACCGGCCGGGCAGGCGTACGTGGTGAGGAAGGGACTGCGCTTGCCCTCTTCCAGCGACAGATGGTCCTCGTGGATGGGGAATTCCGACTTGTGGCTGCCGATTAAGAAATGGGTACTCTGATCTTCTAGCGCAATATCAGTCAATTCAAAAATAACCCGCACCATACCGGCGTGGATGCGCCCGTTTTTTACCCGATAGCCAAAAATGGGATCGGCTTGACTGGGGCCACCCCCGTGTAGCCCGCCGTGCTCCTCGCCCTTTTTGCGCCAGACGCAGCTACAGCCTTCCAGTCTTATATCGGGACCAATTACCTCCCGAATCACATCGACTACTTGGGGATGGTCGATCAGGATGCTGGCCGGGCCGCCGGGCACGTCGCGGTGTTCGGGCGGCAGTGATTTGGGGTCGTGTTTGATGCGGTCGATCTGATCGACGATGGCGGCGACTTCGTCGGGCGTCAAGATGGCGGGACGCACCAAAAAGCCGGTGAGGTCAAAGCGAAAGCGTTCTTCTTCGGTCATAGCCATGGGAAATCTCCAAGGAAGCGTTTTTCTGGTGGGTTTTGGGGGACAGCCGACCTCAGTTGACCCCCTGCATGAGGCGTTGGGTGATGGAGCCTTCCTGGGTCAGGGCATAGACGATCACGTTGACCGCCATCTGATTATAGCGCGGGTTGCTGCCCCAGCCTACGTTGTCGATGCCGACCATCCGGTCGCGGATGAAGTATCCGTTGACGATGTCCCGCCAGTCAACTAGGCCTCCAGTACCGCCTTTCAGCGCGAAAAAAGCATTGAAAACCGGATGATCCAAGGGCAGGCGTTCCTTCCAAAAATCATACCCATCTACTAAGCCGCCGTACTTTACCAAGGCTTCGCGATGGTAGCCTCCCATAATGAAGCCCCCAGACAGCATATAGCGGGCATAGTTTTCCATCTCGCTCTCGTTGAGGGATCCCTGGGGGATGAGAATAGGTAGTTCAAGCAGGCGTCTGTCGTCGTAAGTAATCGTGCCGATAAACTTGGCTTCAAGCCCGGTGTACTCATTGATGACATCGCACAAAGCATCGATTGAGCGCAAATTCAAATTGCTGTAGCCTTGTATTTGATCGGTGACGGCGCGGGCTGAAATCACATGGGCTATTTTGATGAAGCCCTTGATCGCCTGGGGGTCGCCGACGTCTTGTACTACCATGGCCCGGTAACGACCCGTATCCATGCTGTTGACATCGAGCATCTCCAAGGCCATGTCGATTTTGTGCTCCGACATCCGCGTGCTAGTCACCGAGGTGGAGACGAGCTTGGGCTCGAGTCCAAGGCTGTTCGTAGCGTTATCGGTAATCGACTTGAACAAGCTAATACCCGAATTGCCGACGTGGCTGGAAATCAATGAGCGGACATTGAAGTTGGTCGTGGCCTGCACTTGATCTAGGCGGGCGGCGGCCAAGTGGACTTGGCGGCGAGCTAGTTGGCGCTTGGGCTTGGGGATTTTGCGCAGTTCTAAGGGCTTGGTCAAGCGGGGTTCGCGCTTGATGAATTTAGTGGTGAGAGGCCGAGGAGCTTTGATCTCGACTTGTCGAAAGGGGTTAAGGGCAACGAGGACCAAGGTGAGGCCGACGGCTAGCGCCAAGGACAGGAGAAGGCCGCGGCGCAGGCGACGGACCAATTCGGCGAGATCGAAATCCGAAGCGGGGGAATTAAAGCGGGAAGAACTCATCGCGCCCTCCAGAGTGGAGGTTGAGGAGATCAGCCGACAAATAGGTGCTCAAGATACTAAGTTCTTTTTATAATACGCAAGGACAAGCTCATTTTTAGACAGGCAAGTCATAGCTAAGAAGGAGGAGTTTTATGAACACACCAAACCTACCCGAGGATTACGCACGTCTCCTCGCAGACGTGAAGGAGCGCGTCCGCGCTGCCCAGTACGCAGCTCTCAAGGCGGTGAATAAGGAGCTAGTCGGTCTGTACTGGGA
>JAJDYK010000211.1 GCA_022825185.1 Candidatus Latescibacterota bacterium
TGATCCGTGGGCGCGAGTTCCCAGGGTGTGTATAGTCGGACCGCAGCGGGATACTACAGGCCGGCTCCGGCACCAACCGCTTCCGGCTCTCTCCTACGAGAAGGTTGTCGAACGCGCCACGCCGACGATGCGCCGTATTTATGGGTTCGATTCCCAACCTCAGCCGCCGGATCAGCCTACGCGGTAAGTGCCTTTCGCTGATAAGGCTTTCCAACCTTGTCTCTTCCTGGTACCCACCTTCCTCAGCTTGGCCATGGATTCTAAGGCTTGGATCAGCCGCGTTGGGAGGGCATAAAAATACCGGCCCCCGCAAGGGCCGGTATCGAGTCAAGCATAGTCCTTGTGCGGCTGCTAAAAATTTAGCTTCAGCCGCAAGGCGGGGATTGTGGCTTCGCGCCCGGGCAGAGCGCCCAGTTCTACGTTCTTGGCCAACTTGTTAATGGTTTGTACCTGATCGCGCAGATGGAACAACGACGCGATCTTGACCCACGCCGACAGCGGCACCCAACCGGCCGCAGTATCCTCACCAGTCAGAATGGCCATCCCCACCGCCGTCACCGTCATGCCCATGAGCGCGAGACCCTGTTTGTGCTCGCCAATGTAGAAATAGCCCGCGCCCGGCACGGGTAGCTCCAACAGGAAGGCCAACAGCCCGGACTTTGGCTGTTGGTACGCGGCGTGGCGCGCCTGAATGCGATGCGTCCCCAGCGAGCGCAGCGAGCGAATTTCGGCCAGCGCATACGCGGCCTCCCGCTCCTGTAAGGCACCAACGACCTCGACGACCGCCACCGAATCTGCCTCAAGCTCTTCCACGCGCAACGAGCGCACCCGGCCATCGGTAAACACGGCTTCGCCCCACGCTTCTTCGGCCTGCATCTCTTGCAGCAGGCTCCGCACCTCTTCGGTCTCCATCGTCGCCTCAGCCCCGCGTGCCACCAGCAAGATCACCGGCAGCCAAATCCATATTTTCCAACGCATGTTCCACCTCATTTGAAATTGTCGATTCTGCTCTCTCAATCTACCCGACGCCTCTTTGTCTTGTCAAGCCACTCTGGCTCCCATGCGGCCCATTGCTCTCCCTAATTTTAACCCCTATTTTCAAATTTTCTCATGCAGACTCAACTCCAACAAGCCATAGCAGCCACCCGCGAGGCCGGGGCGTTGACCTTGCAGTATTTCGGCGGGCCGCTTGAGGTCTCCTATAAAGACAGGAACGATCCGCTGACAGTGGCGGATATCCAAGCCGACGCCTACCTCAAGCAAGCCCTGCGCGATCTGCGCCCAGACTGCGGCTGGCTCTCTGAAGAGACCGTCGATGACCGCCAGCGCCTCGCAAAAGAAGCCGTGTGGATCGTCGATCCCATCGACGGTACCCGCGAGTTCGTCGAAGGCATCCCTGAATACGTGGTCGCCGTGGCCTTAGTCGAAGGCGGCACGCCGACCCTCGCGGTTATTTACAACCCCGCGCAGGAGCAAATTTTCGCCGCCGTATCTGGCAGCGGCACCTTCCACAACGGTCGTCGCGTGTTTTGCAGCGAGGTCCAATCCCTCGGCCAAGCCACGGCCGTCGTCAGCCGCAGCGAGACCAAACGCGGCGGGATTGACCCCTTTCGCTCGCACCTCGGCGCAATCCGCCCCGTCGGCAGCGTCGCCTACAAGTTGGCCCTAGTCGCTGCGGGGGCCTGCGACCTCAACTTCAGCATCCAAGACAAAAACGAGTGGGACGTTTGCGCGGGTGACCTGCTGGTGCGCGAGGCCGGCGGACTCATGCACACGTGCGGCCACCAAGTGAGAACCTACAACCAAGCCGATACCCTCATCCCCGGCGGACTCGCTGCGGGCAATGCGACGCTGGTATCACACATTCTCCACCTAATGCACGAGCAAAAGCAATGATAACGGCCCGGATCGCTGCGGATTTTGTCGCAGAGTACGCCACCCTCCTCGAACTCAGCGGGGCCTCCCCCTTCCGGGTGCGCGCCTACGCCAATGCCGTGCGTGCCCTCGAAATCCTAACGTCCCCCCTCGACGAACTCCTCGCCGCTGGGACTCTAACCGAGGTCAAAGGCATCGGCGACAGCGTGGCCGAACTAGTCGCCGAATTCGCCGACACCGGCACGGCCCAAGCCTATGAAAAGCTGCGCGCCGCAACGCCCGACGGTCTGCTCGACATGCTGCGAGTCCCCGGCTTGGGGCCGCGCAAGATCGTCGCCATCCGCAAGGCCCTCGGCATTGAGACCCTCGATGCCCTCGAACAAGCCTGCCGCGACGGCCAACTCGCCGCCCTCAAGGGCTTTGGCTCCAAGACCCAAGCAACCATTCTCAAGGGCGTTGAGTTCATTCGCGCCCACGAGGGCTACTGCCGAGTCGATAGGGCACATCAAAGCGCTCAAAGCCTGCTCGCCGTTTTGCGCCCCTACGCGCAGCACCTCGCCGTCGCCGGAGAGCTGCGCCGAGCGCGAGAGACGGTTCAACAGCTCGACTTCGTAATCAGTACCACCGACGCCGAGGCCGCGACTGCGGCCTTTGTCGCCCACCCGGATATCGCCGAGATCCTCGCGCAGGGCGCAGGCTTCGACCTGAGCTCAGCCGAAGGGCGGATATCCAGCGGACTACAAGCCAGCTTGCACATAGTCCCAGACGATGCCTTCCCCGCAGCCCTACACTACTACACAGGCAGCGAGGAACACCGCGCCGCACTGCGCGCTAAAGCCGTCGAGTGCGGGCTAGTCCTCGACGAACGCGGACTCTGGCGCGGCGACGAGCGCATTGAGTGCGCGGATGAAACGGCTTTGTTCGCCGCCTTGGGCCTCGCCTACATTCCGCCGGAGTTGCGCGAAAACCAAGGTGAAGTCGAGGCCGCAGCCGCCGACACACTGCCCGATCTGGTAACAGCCGCCGATATCCGCGGCATGCTCCACGTGCATTCGACCTATTCGGATGGGGCCGACAGTCTAGAGGCCATGGCCCGCGCCGTGCAAGAACGCGGCTTTGAGTACATGGGCATTGCCGACCACAGCCAAGCCGCGGCCTACGCCGGAGGGCTCCGCGTTGAGGAAGTCCAGCGCCAGTGGGAGGAAATCGACCGGCTCAACGAGGAATTGGCCCCCTTCCACATCTTCAAGGGCATTGAGTCGGATATCCTCGGCGACGGCTCGCTCGACTACGACGACGACCTGCTCGCCCAATTCGATTTCGTGGTCGCCTCGGTCCATTCGCAGTTCAACCTGAGCCGCGACGCCATGACCGCCCGCATCGTCCGCGCCATCGAGCACCCGGCGGCCACCATCGTCGGCCATCTAACCGGGCGCTTGCTCCTCGACCGCGAAGGCTACGCCGTCGATATCGACCCAATCATCGAAGCTGCCGCCCGCTGTGGGGTCGCCTTCGAAATCAACGCCCATCCGTCGCGGCTCGACCTAGACTGGCGACACGTCAAAAAGGCGCGCGACCACGGAGTCCAAATCGCCGTCAACACCGACGCCCACAGCGTCGCCGGCCTAGACCATCTCGGCTACGGCATCGGCATTGCCCGCAAGGGCTGGCTCCGCGCCGCCGACATCCCCAACGCGCTCAGCCGCGAAGCCATTGCCGCTTGGTTCCAAAGCTAAACATGACCCGTAGCGATTACCTCTCACAGCTTTTTCGGCGACTGCATACATTTCGTCAGGAATCCCAACTTGAGCCTGAGCAGGTCGAAAGTAACCTTGTTTTGGGGCCAGGATGGATCCACGCGTTCGAGAGCGGTGCGGCCCTCCCCGGTCTTGATGTGGTTATGTCTCTGCTCTCACTCTATGGCAAAACCCTGAGTGACCTTGCAGAAGGCATAGAAGGGAACGCTCCGCCCATAAAACGCTCAATTACTCCAGAAGAAGTCGACAATGACCTCATTCTTCACTTTCCCTATGGTGAATACGACGCTACGTATCGCCTTGAAGGTGCCACCGTGGAGCAGTTCACGGAAATAGTTCTAACGTTGCGAAATGGGCTTGCTCAGCTCGCCGACTCTGAGATTGGCGAGCAGCGGGACGAGACGATTAAGATGGAAAGTGTGGCCAATACATTCATGAAAGCCGTTGAACTCTGGCCCCAAGCTAACCCCTCCGATCTCTGGTGGTTTCTCGTATATCGCGCCTACTGTGACCCATACAACCATCCTGCCCAGTATGCTCGCTTAGACTTTGCTCAAAGCTGGAAACGAACTGCTGGTTGGGCCTTAGAGTTGGTTCTCGAAAAACATTACGGTGATACTCTGGCAGGCCAAGGGATCAACATGGTACGTAAAGATTCCGAACGTAAGGCGAGGATTCTTCACGGTATCGACGTGGGGCACCGCCTTGAACCAGACAAAGTGGATATTATGCTAACGGTCGGCGAGGGCGCAAACGAACGGATGATTGGGGTCGTTCACGTCAAGGCGAGTTTTGCGGAACGCCGGACAGACGATGTTCCTATGAGTCAAGCACTCGTTGATGCTAGCTACATTTCCCCGCTATGGACGATGGATTGCAAGAGTTTCCCTAGTCCTGAGCCCGTCAATCGCGGCGAATTAGGCAGAACCTTTACCGGAGAAGGTCAGGACCAAAGGAACGCGAAGAGAAAAGACATAGAAAATGACGGCTTTTTCTCAGCGTGCTTTTCCTACAACCGGAACACTCGTCCGACTCCGCCCAATGCTCTAGTAAAGGCGCGGATTTATTCATGTGACTTCACCGACCCGGACGATGCCTTCACTAGGTTCGTCGTTTCGGAGAGTCTCCGATTTCGGAAATAATTCCAAATTTGGTCCTTTGCTTTCCTCTAAGCGTTTGTTGGAAGCCTGAACTTGCTCGGGGTCAACTTCAAATCCTATGTAGGAACAGCCAAGGGTCAGTGCCGCGATTCCTGTAGTGCCCGAGCCAGAGAACGGATCTAAAACCAAAACATCTTCTCCACAGGTTCCGTACGCCTTAATGCAACGAATTGGCAATTCCTTGGGGAAGCGTGAGAAATGCTTGAGCCCGTCGATTTTCTCGTTTGCGAACTCCCACACGCTCTTAATCGGAGGCGTTACGCGAAAACCATGCCGCTCGCTCTTGGTCAGCAAATAAATCGATTCGTGTTGACGATGCGGGCGTCGGCAACGACCCTCTGGCATGGCATTTTTTTTTCGCCAAATTACTTCTCCCCGGAACAAGTAGCCCGCGTCACAAAGGGCGATAATAAGACGATATGGGAGCGCCAGAAGATTGCCATATTGAAGCCACGTTTCATCCTTGTCGATAAACGCTTTTCGTCGCGCCCGTGGTTTGGTGTACGCTGAATTGTCCTCCGCAAAGCCTTGTTTTTTCGCACCCAAAGTGCTGAACTTCCATGCTTTCTGATTCCAGTTCACAGGGGTATTGTAAGCGTCTCCTATATTGATCCAAAGAATCCCTTCCGGTCTCAACTTCGGTAAAACTTCCACAAAGGCTTTGGTGAGAAACCGTAGATAATCCCTCGGGTCTTTTTCGATACCGATCCCTTCTGAGTGCCTTTGCCCCCAATAGGGAGGACTCGTCACAACTATATTCACGGACTCGTCCGGAAGTTGCGGAATCAGTTCTAAACAATCTCCTTCGTGGGTCTTATTGATCGGGAAAGGCCCGATTTGGTTCATTGGCTCTTCCTTTCTCTATAATTTTTTGATTACCAATTGGGAGTGGGAACCACGCCGATGGAGGGATTACACGCATCGGACCGTTCCCACAACTCTGTCTTTTTGAACTTATAGACGGTATCTTACGAGTCAAGAATGCAGCCCTATTCCAAAGCTAAAGGACCGCCCTGCTTCATCGGCCTAGCCGGACCATCCGGTTCCGGTAAAACCACGCTCGCCCGCGCCCTTCAGACCCGCCTACCCGGCTCAGCCACCGTACTCTCCCTAGATGCGTACTACCGCGATTTAGCCGACCTCTCCTTGGCAGAAAGAGCCCGCGTCAACTTCGACGCCCCCGAGGCCATGGACCACCAGCGCCTCGCCGCAGACCTCCACCAACTCGCCGCTGGTCGCCGCGTCGAAATCCCCGTGTACGACTTTGCCACCCACACGCGCCAAGCGCACCAACAAAGCCTCACCCCCACCGATTTCCTAATCGTCGAGGGCCTCTTCGCCCTCTACTGGCCTGACATCAACGCCCTTTACCACCTGCGCCTCTTCGTCACCGCCGCCGACGCGGTCTGCTTGGAGCGCCGCCTCGCCCGCGACCGCGTCGAGCGCGGCCGTTCCCCTGCTTCGATCCGCGCCCAGTACCAAGAACAGGTCCGCCCAATGTACCGCCGCCACATCCAGCCCACTGCCCGCTACGCGGATCTAATCCTCGACGGTAGTACATCCACCGAAGAACAGGTCGAAGTCGTTCTAACTACCTTGTAGGGAAAAGGTTGCAGCCACAATCTCACACCAGTGGTCAGTAGCGATGTCCCCGTACAACCCGTCAGATAGCGCTCACTAAAACGGCCCGGCGTGGTGCGAAGGCTCATTGACGTAGCGTTGGGTCTCCAGATCGAGGGTAATTTCGCAATGAGGCGGTAAGGTGATGCTCAGGTGCTTGCCATCGACGGCTAGCTGGCGCTCCTCAGTCTCCAAAGGCGGTGCCGCGTACGTGCCCGCATAGCCGCCCATCCAGCCTGGGTATTCGCTAGTGCGGCTTTGATACGTAGCCCGACCAAAGCGGTGCTCGCCAAAAGCGCCGCCCTGAATGACCAGTTCTCGGCTCTCGTTGTGGTTCAAATTGACCAAACGCACGACCGTGCGGTTCGCTTCGAGCTTTTCCACCAAGGCACCGATGTCTTCGGGTAAGCCGGGGCGGCGGCGCTGGGCGTCAAAGTAGCGCAGGCGGGCGTGCAGCAGGCCGCCGTTGTAGATGGGTTGGGGACCGCCCATAGTTAGCTGGATGAGGGCTTCGGAGGAAACGGGATTGCCCCATTGCCAGTGGTGGACGTGGTGGCGGGTGCCCACGTCTTGGTCCGCGCGCATTTGGGCCAAGCGGCGGCCGGCCACCTGGTACGTAGCCTGCAACATTTGCTCTGGATAGGTAGGGTTGGCCCCGGCCAAAAAGCGCACCCAAGGGGCCTCGTGGCCTGAATCCTCTTTGTTGTGAAAGGGGAACACCGCGGCCCAGTCGAACGCCTCTTTTTGCCGAATGGCCTCCATGCGCTCCCAGTCGCCCTCGTCCATGGACAAATTCCACAGCGTCACCGGGTACACCGGACTCATGGGCTGCCAGTCGAACCAGCCGGCGTCGCCGTAGCGGTAGGGCACCAGCAAGGTCTCGCTTTTTTCGCCCATAGCGGCAAATTGGCTCGCCCAGCGCTCGGCCACGCTCATGTACTGGTCGCGGATATCCTCCATGCGCCCTTGTTCCAAGATGCGGTCCATCTGCTGGCGTGGCAGGTCGAGATAGGCGCGGTCGCGGGTCAACAGGTAGGCATTGGCCGCCGCGTCGAGCGTGGCTTTCTGCAACGTCAAAAAGCCGTGCGGAAAGGTCCAGCCGTAGCGCCCGCCGTACCAGTTGCCAGCGCAGTATTCGCCCACTTGGCCCGACAGGCCGACGTTGTCTGGCAACATGCCGCCGTTGGCCTGAGCGCGCTCCACCCAAGCGTCAGTGTATTCCACCACCCAAGCGCGGTATTTTTCGTCGCCGGTAATCAGGAAGGCGTTGGTCACCAGCGAGGTGACGGCCAAATTGGTCGGCGTATCGCCCTGACGCCAGCGGTCGAACAGGGTCTGCCCCATCAGGCGGGCCTTAGCTGGATCGGCCAAGTCCTGCACGCTGGTAATGCCGGGCAAGTCGAAAAAGGGCAGATTGTACACTTCCATGCTGCCGCCCAAGGGGTTGTAACTTTGTTTGTCGCGCTCGGCCAGCGGGGCAAAATAGGGTCCGTGGCTGCCGTTGAGGCCCGAGCGCAGGATCTTGTGCTCGGGGTCGTAGTTTTGCGCTTCGGGGTCTTCGTTGAGGTAAAAGCCAGCAAAGCGGCAGGCCCGTTCGACGCGCCGGGAGGCGTTGGGGTGAGCCAAGCACAAGTGGTAAAAGCAGATGTCGCTTTCGGCTTGGTGCATCTGGTCTTCGCGGATGCCGTATTCCTTGCTGACCGTGCCCAAGCGGG
Source organism: Candidatus Latescibacterota bacterium (assembly GCA_022825185.1). The sequence goes on from JAJDYK010000211.1 coordinate 8,128, forward strand.
TCAGTTGGCGAGTGACGGCTTCCCACTGCCGGTCGGCCAAGTGCAACAGGTGCTCGCCGCCGCCCATCAGATACACGAGCGGCCAGTTGAAAAAAGGCTCGTA
>JAJDYK010000277.1 GCA_022825185.1 Candidatus Latescibacterota bacterium
CGAAAGCTACATCGATCACGCCTACGACCTCCGCCTCGACTTAATCGACTTCCGCCGCGACCGAGGCTTTAGCTCCGAAGACGCCTCCTACCTCATCAAGACCAAACTCGCCTGCATCGAAAAGGGCCTTGCCATCGGCTACTTAGCTTCCGGAGGACACTTTGTCGGCAGCGACGAGGATCTGCGCGACAAGGTCGCCACCGCCAAGGCCGACATGGACATCGCGCTGATTTTGGGTGCACCCATGATCCGCCTGTTCTGCGGCCAGCCCCTCACCGACCCAAAAGAGCGCGCCCGCGAAATCCGCTGCTTTCAAGAGGTCGCTGACTACGGCCTCGAAGTAGGCATCGCCATCGGCCTGCAGAACCACCCCTCCACCGGCGACGACGTCATACGCATCATCGAGGAAACCGACCGGCCCAACTTCAGCTTCCTGCTCGACACCGGCCAGTGGTGCGGCTCGCCAGCCCGCAACCACGGCATTCCCGACCCAGACCACGACATCTACGCCTACATGCAGCAGACCGCCCATCTGGCCACCCACGTCCGCGCCAAATTCTACAAGATCGACAGCGGCAAAGAGGAGTGGATCGACTACGAGCGCATCGTCCCCATCCTCGCCGAGGCCGGATACAACGGGCCGCTCTCCGTCGTCTTTGAAGGCAAGGATATCAACGATTGCGACGACAAGGAAGTCATGCGCTTGGCGGCCGCACAACTGCGAGATTTGGCCTCCCGACTCTAAAGGCCGAATGAAAACTACGCCATGCGCGTCAACCGGGATCAATTTGAATACGTCATCGTCTCCCCCGCTAAAGGTAGAGGTCGTATGAAATGCAACCCCCACCGAACCGCTCCGTCCCAAAGCGCACGCAACAACAGTTCGGGGATACCGGCCGGACTGTTTGCGGCGCTGGTGATCGCGCTGCTGGCGCTTTTCGGCATTGGTACTAGGTATTATTTCTACGGGAATCTCAACGTCATTCATTGTCTGTTGAGTTTGTTTTTCTCGACCAATCTGCTGATTTGCTATTGGGAGGCATGTCTATTCTTCAAACGGGACTATATCGAGATGCGCGCCGACTATTGGCGCAGACGGCAACGTGAAACCGGGCGAACACCGGCCATCGAATTCCTGTCCACCAAAGTGCCGCTGAGGAGGATACTGTCCCCGACGGTCTGGGCCGATGTCTGGGCTACGTATTCCCTGTTCGATGGATCTTTTTCGGATCGCCGTACGTTCGGTTTCAATGGTGATATCGCCAACGGTTTCGCGACGCCGGTTCCGACCCTGATCCTGTACGCGGCCTATACCGTCGATTTCCTGCCAGCGGTCGTTGCTGGCATGCTCGGACTCATGCTGTCTTGGCAGTGGACCTACGTGACGTCGGTCTATTGGGTCAGTTTCTTCGTGGTCAGGAGGCAGCGCCATATCACCAGGGGCGAGCTGTACACCTACATCGGTGCCATGAATGCCCCCTGGGTGTTATTCGCGCTGTTGGGATTGTACGTGTCCGTTCGCCTCATCTTGGACGGCAACTACGGCGTTCTGGGTTAATTGACACCTTGCCTCACAGCCACAGCAGCTCTCGCCAATAGAGGTCGAGGAGCCGCCAGGGAGTCGAACGATCCCAGCGATAATCGAGGCGACGCCCGCAAGACCCGTGGCCAACAGCCACTTCCCCGTGGTAGGTTCCCCGCGTAAATATGACTTATAACACCTGAGCACAGCAATAGTGTCAGCCCTATCAACGAGCCGTCCCACTCCTTGCCCCAAGACCGGGAGCGGCCTACTTTCCTTGGGTATCCGGCCAGACTCCTCCGCTGTGAAGCCGAGCGGGAATATATCGCCTTCTTATCTTCCCAGGCAGGGTGCGTGGCCGCAACGCCCATCTTTCACGCGGAGAAATCTCATGAAGATAGCACACCTGCTAGGAGTAGGTTGGACCTCGCTCGTCCTGCTCGCCTGCAACGGCCAAGAAGTCAACAGCACCCCAGCCAAAGTGGAGACCGAAGAAGAAAAGATCCTCTACGCCTTGGGCCTAGCCATAGCGCAAAACTCCCTAGAGCCGTTCAAAGGTCAATTCAGCGACGCGGAAATAGCCGTGGTCATGCAGGGCTTTGCCGACGCCGTCAAGGGCGGCGAGCCCATCGTCTCCCTGCAGGAATTCGGCCCCAAGATCAACCCCATGTTGCAGGAGCGCATGCAAAAAGTTCAGGCCCAAGCCGCGGTAGAGGGCGAGGCATTCAGGGAAAAGGCCGCCCAAGAAGAAGGTGCTTTGCAAACGGCTTCCGGCCTCATCTTCAAAGAGCTGACGGCTGGCACTGGGGCCTCGCCCAAAGCCACCGACCGGGTCAAAGTGCACTACCACGGCTCGCTGATTGACGGCACGGTCTTCGACAGTTCAGTGGAGCGCGGCGAGCCCGTCACCTTCGCCCTCGACCAAGTGGTCGAAGGCTGGACTGAGGGACTGCAAATGATGAAAGTGGGCGGCAAGGCCAAGCTGACCATCCCGCCCGAGCTAGCCTATGGCCCAGGGGGCCGCGCAGGGATTCCGGCCAACGCCACCCTGATTTTTGAAGTCGAACTGCTGGGCATTGAGTGAGGTTCACGTCTCCCACTCTGCGTAAATATCCGCGATCACTGCGTCGATCGGTGCTCGATGCGTCTCCGCGTCGAGCACCGATGCCTGCGCCGAAGCTTCGGCGAGCAGGGCCGGCAATTTAACCTGTTCCGCGTCAAAAACGTACTCGTGCCAGCCAGCCTCCGTTGTCAAGAGTTCGGCGCGGCTCAGGTCAGGTGCCTCCTCCCCACTCGTCTGCAAGCGCAACCGCCGCCTGTCCCCAAAGTGATTGCGCAGCTCGTCAAAGGGGCCGTCAAAGGCGATTCGTCCCCGATCTATCATTACGATCCGACCAGCTAGCTGTTCCAATTCGTCCATATCGTGGCTGGTGATCATCACCGTTACGCCCTTCTCGCGGTTCAGATCCTTGATAAAGTCGAGGATATGGCGTCTAGCCAGCACATCGACGCCGATCGTCGGCTCGTCCAAGAAGAGA
>JAJDYK010000111.1 GCA_022825185.1 Candidatus Latescibacterota bacterium
AGTGGAATCGGCAACGGCGAAGGCGATGTCCTGTCCATCGTTATCTTGTCCCACTATGACAATCGGCTCAGCCGACGAATCTTCGAATGATAGGCTAGCGTGCTGGGGATCATGGATCTCTAACCCATCAATCGATGGGATCTCGGGCAGCCCTTCTATCAACTGCGGGCCAACCAAGCCGCGCATCAGACCAGGCTGAAAGAGATGCTCTACGGAATCCTCGCGCACGGATTCCATTTTCACCGTGATACTCTCCGCGCCGGCCTCTCCATAACTGAACGCAGTGGCGACGAGCGCGATGATGGTGATTACAGATTTGATCGATTTCATGGCATCCTCCTATGGGATGTGTGAAATGCGTTTGGGGTTGTTTGAGCTTCGGACAGCCACATTTCGACTCATTCGTGGTGCAGCGCCTCGACCGGCCGTATCCGACAGGCCAGCCGCCCTGGGTACAGACTGCATACAATCACGAGGCCGTAAATTACCAGCGCCGCAAAGGTCAGACTGAGTGCATAGATCTCGCTAGTGTAATTGAGTAGTTCCAGCAGTGGGAATTGCAAGACGAGCAGCAGGCCAGCGATTACGCCGACACTGGCTACCACCACTATCTCGCCCGTCAACTGCGCGTAGATACTGGCTGCCGACCCGCCCAAGGCCCTTCTCAGACCGATCTCCTCGGTTCTCAGCGTCGTCCGCTGCCACAGCACGCCGCTCAACGACAGCGCCACCATACCGAGCACCAACACCGAGACAACCCCGAGGGCGAAAAGGGGCACTAGGGTCAACTTAAACGACGAGGCGCGAGAATCCGCTAAGGTCGTAATTTTGACTTCGTAGCCCGGTGCCATAGCCTTGAGCCGTCTGTCGATTTGCTCTTGGGCTGCCAACGGCGTATCGGAACGTACTTTGACCAAAAAATTGCCGCGATTTTCTTCTTCACTCTGGCGAGTAAACACGAAGAAACCAGGATCGGAAAACTCCCCGAGGCGGCGATAGTCAGAGACCACCCCGATGATCCGTTCGTTAGACCCCTGCCACTCTTCAATCTTCTGGCCGATGGGATCTTCACGGCCAAAGAGCGCCTCGCTGAGCGGCTGGGTTATCACGATCGGCTCCCAGTCCAGAGCCGCGTCCTCCTCGCCAAACCATCGCCCGTTGACCAAGTCAAGCCCGAGCGTCTGGTGGAACTGATCCGAAACACTGCCAATGGAGACAAATCGTCCATCTACGGTAAATAGGGCCTGAAGACCGAGCCTATAGGGGAGGGCCATGTAATCCGCCGAGGAGACCGATTCAATCCAGTCGAATCTCTCTAAGGCCAGATAGATCTCTCTGCGGCTCACGGGCGGCTTCTCCCCGCCGACCCGCCCGCTGACCCGATCCGGGTGGAAGTTCACGACCCACCTGTCTTCGTAGGAAAATCCGAGAGGTCGCCAATAATTGCCTGCTTTGTCCATGGCGAGGGAAGCCGTGGTAAAAACGAGCAGGAAAGAAATGAAAATCTGGAGGGCCGTTAATGCGTTCGCCCTTTTGCGATTCCAGACTATCTTGCAGAGATGGCGTATCATTGCTTCCTCCTTCTGAGGGCCTCTACGATATGCAGGCGCGACATTTTCCACGCCGGATAAACGCCAGAAACCAGACCGAAGATTAGGGTCATCACCAAGCCGTAGAGGAAGATGCGATGGTTCAGATGGAATTCGGCGTATTGCACAATGTCGCTGGCACCGAGCATTTGTAGGACGAGAAACGTAAAAACCAGCCCCAAGGCACCGCCCAAGAGCGTGAGAAGCACGTTCTCTACTAGGAACTGTCCCACCAAGGTGAGCGAAGATCCGCCAAATGCCTTGCGCACCCCGATCTCAGAGGCGCGCTCCAAGATGCGGGTAGTGTTGATATTGACTAAGCTGACCACCGGCAGGAGCATGAAGAGCAGGATGAGAACGCCAACCAGCGCTATGAACCCACGGCTCGTTAGCATGCTAAAGGAGAATATGCCATCCAAAGTATGTTCTAACAGCGTTGTCGGGCCGCCAGAGATGTGGTTGACCTGGTCGGGATTGGGGTATTCGACCCGGGTGAGTACATCGGCGAATTCCTCTTTGATAAGCGGTATTTCGGCCGCACTACGCGCCAAGATAAGTGCCTGATAGCCGCTAAACACCGAATCGTAACGCAGGTAATCATCTGTTTTTTGGGCACTAACAGGTACCCAGATATCGGCAAAGGTCATCAGGCGGAATGCCGGCACATTGGACACGACTCCTACTACGCGGAACGCTTGTTCCTTGAGCTCGATGTACTTGCCCACGGCCTGCTCCCCTCCGAAAAACACCCGGCGCGTCGCCTCGTTGATCACGGCCACCCGTTGGCCTTCCTCTACCTCTTGTACTGTATAGGGGCGGCCTTCGAGGAAGTCGAATTCGAGGATCTCCCAGAACACTCCATCTGTGTGCTTGAACCTAGATTCGATCTTCTCGCCTTTGCGGAACGTCGCTTTTGTGGACCAGCTAATCTCGGAAATGGACACCTTTTCCGCTTGGGTCAGTGAAGACACATACCGTTTCAAAAAGGCATAGCTAGGCGGGCTCACCTTATAGCTCTTCTCTCCCAATTTTTCCCCTTTTATCGACTGCAGAATGAGCGTCCGATCCGCCCGCGTCTCCGGCGGGAAGGAGCCAAAGACGTGGTCGAACAAGGCCGTCATTACCATCAGCACCATGAGCGTGAAGCTGATGGTAACGAGGCTGATGCAGGTAAAAACCTTGCGCCGTAGCAGAACCTTGAGCGCCATTTTGATGTAGTTCTTCAGCATCTCGTCCTCCTCTCACTGAACCTGTCGCCCGTCGAAGAGCCGCACCGTGCGCCCAGTGCGATCTGCTAGGCGCTGGTCGTGCGTCACCATGACGATGGTGGTGCCCTCTTCGTTGAGCTGGTGCATGATGCCCATGATTTCGTCGCCCATCTGGCTGTCCAAATTGCCCGTTGGCTCGTCGGCCAGCAGGATGTGCGGCTGCGCGACAATGGCCCGAGCCACGGCCACGCGCTGCTGCTGACCGCCCGACAGTTGCGACGGAAAGTGCTTCACCCGCGAGCTCAATCCCACCCGATCCAGCGCCTTCAGCGCCATCTGCCGCCGCTCCTTGCCCGACAATCCTCGGCGATAGAGCAGGGGAATCTCCACGTTATCGACCACGTTCAAATCGGCGATCAGGTGGAAACTCTGGAAGATGAAGCCGACTTCCTCGTTGCGGATGCGCGCCAAGTAGCGGTCGGCGTAGGAATTGATGGCCTGCCCGTTGAGGACGATTTCACCGGCGGAAGGCTCGTCGAGCAGGCCGATGACGTTAAGCAGCGTGCTCTTGCCCGAGCCGGACGGCCCCATCACCGAGATGAACTCCCCCTCGTCAACGGCGAAATTGATATTGCTCAAGGCCAAGGTCTCGACTTGCTCGGTGCGGTACACCTTTTCGATGCTTTCGAGTTTAATCATGGCAGTCTCCTTTATTTGATTTGGACTTCGTCCAAGTGCAGGTAGTCTTTCACATCCGAGATAATCACCTCGTCGCCCTCGATTAGCCCCTCCTCCACCTCGTAGTACTCGAAATTGGCAATGCCGATGCGCACCTCGGTCTTCACGGCAGTTTGGCCGCGCACCACAAAGACCTCGTGCAGGCCCGCCCGCCCGCTGATGAACGGCCCCCGCTTGACGCGCAGGGCGCGATCCTTGCGCGCGGTGACGATATAGGCATCGACCCGCTGGTTGGGCCGCAGCAGCGCATGCGCTGAATCTTCTAATTCGACTTCGAGCTGAATAACCCCACCCTCAACCGTGGGCAGGATGCGGGCGATGTGGCCCTTTACGTATTCTTCTTCATTAATGCGCGACCGCACCCACAGCCCGGTCTGGAGCCGACGGGCGTGGATATCGGAAACAGTGACATCCACGCGGAACGAGCTGAGGTCGGCGATGCGGGCGATTTCCTGACCCTGGCTGATGGAAGCGCCGACTTCCGGCGCAATCGCGGTGAGCACGCCGTCTCGGTCGGCGCGGATGTGGGCGCGCTCCAAGCGGCGACGGGC
>JAJDYK010000304.1 GCA_022825185.1 Candidatus Latescibacterota bacterium
GCCGTCAGCCCCTTGGCTCCAATCACCGGTGCGCCAACCGCGGAAATGACGAAAAACGCCGCCACCATCGGCGAGCGCGCCGTCGCCAGCCCGGCCGTGGCCACCGCCCTTGTGACGAACACGTAGAAGATCAAGCACACCAGCAAAAACAGCGGCAAAATCGCCAACGGCACCCCAGACGCCCACAGCCACACTCCTACGAAAAGCAGACTGGCCAAAAAGCCAAAGACCGCCACCCGATAGGAGAGCATTTCCCCCGAATCATCCACCGTCGGGTCGCCGCGCCACGCCTTGCGCCACACCGCCCCCAAGTGCCGCCGTCCCATCCACAAGGTGTAGGCGACAAAAATCAAACAGGCCCCCATCACCTCGTGCGTCAGGTCCGCGGTCTGCGAGTAGGAGTAGAGACTGAGCTTTTCGGTACTGGCAATGCCCAGCGAGGTAAAAATCCCCTCTTGCGCCTTGTTGAAGAGGTAGAAAAACCAAATCGAAAAGGAAATGTTTAGGTTGACTAAATAGAAAAAGCCGATCCACGCGTACACCCAGTGCAGATTCAGCTTCGACCCCTCGCCGATCCACCCCAGTTGCCCAGCCGACTGGATCGGCAGCGGCACCGCCGGGAAATAATAGTGCAGTCCCTTGAATGACAGCAGGACGAACGGCACTGCAAAGCCCATCCACAACAGCCGCTGCTTAAAAAGCGGCCCCAGCTTAAACCCTGGCCGGCCCTCCTCCACCATCTTGAGCGGCAGTTGCACCATGGGGTAGGCCAGCCGCTCGTGCTGCGACCACTGCCGGTGCAGAATGGAACTCATGCAGAGCATCATAAAGCTCAGCACCAAAAAGAACACGTACCAATAGCTCAGCGTCTCACTCCAAGCTCCCCACGGAATGCTCTCCCCAAGCGGCAACCCCTCGTGCAAATCGACAATCGCCTGCCGGTCCTGCGGCACCAGCCACGGCGTCACGTGTGGAAAGAAGACCTCGCCCCAGTTGTTTTCCGGGGTCGCGTAGTAGTACAGCCCGCTGATGATCGGAATCAGGTAGCCGACAAACGCCTGCGTTGGCACGGCCGACGCCAACAGCATCATCGCATAAATGAGCACTAAATCAGCCCGCCCCAAGGCGAGGCCGCGACCCAGCGCCCGCAGCAGGGTATTGACCCCCACCACCAAGACGAAAAACAGGAAGATCGCCCCAGGAGACGAACTGTTGAGCGCCATGAACGACCCTTGCAGCATAATTATCGCGTAGGGTGCCCCCACGCCGATGCACAAGGCCAACAGTGCCCCCACCGCAAATCCCCGCCAAGTAAAAGACGCCGACTGTTCTGCTGCCGACTGTTCCTCTACGCGTTCCTCGGCCTGCTCGGCCGCCAGCACCCGCGCCGACTCCACGTGCTGGACGCGCTCGGCCTCCCGCAGCGCGTACCAAATCAACATCTGCTTGCGCAGGGCCTCCACCAGCCGCAGATTGAGTCGCTGCCAGTAGTGGCGCTCGCCGCTTAGCCGGCGCAACCGAACTTCCATCGCCCGCGCGCGCTCCCCAGCCGGCACGAACTCCACGACCACCTCTTGACTTACCCCCAAGTCAAACGGAGCCAGCCACAGCGCAAACGAGAGGCGATAGCCATCGGCTTGCACCACCTGCATATCCTCGACGTAAAAATCTCCCAGCGTCGCTCGGCCAAAAGCCCCAAAGTAATTGGCCAAAAAGCCGCACACCCCTTCGACCTCTCCTTCGCCGAGCATGAAGGGGAACTCAAACAGCCACTCGTCGCCATTGGGCGGGTCTGGACGCCAGCGCCGCACCACGTCCGGCACGGCCTGCCGCGCCGCTACCCGCGCCGGATAGATCGTCGATAGCAACACCACCCCCATCACCGCCAGCGCAGCCCCAATCGCCGCCAGCGACGAGTAGTTCAAAGTCAGACCCTGCAACAGCCCCAGCCCCAAAAGCACCCGCCCCAACCCCTGGCCCAGCAAGTAGCCCAACGTCGTCCCCAGCACCGCATAGACACAGGCTTCGGCCACAAACAGCAGTGCGATGTGCAAAGGGGCTAGCCCCACCGAGGAGTAGATACCGATCTCGCGCAGGCGCTCGTACACCGCCCCCATCATCGCATTGAGCACAATGAGCGCGGCCACCAGCGCGGGGATCGCCAGCGCCCCCAGCCCCTGCACAGCCGTCAGCCCCACCGAACTCAGAGCTGTCACCCTCCCATCCAGCGAGCCGACGAACAAAGTGGCCGCCACTCGCGTCAGATAATCCTCAACCAGCGCCTGCCCATCGGTCGCCCCCGGAAAGCGCACGGCCACCGAGCGCAAACTGCCTCCGGCCTCGGCCAGCGTTTGATAGGGCACGATGACCACGTGCTGCGGCTCTAAGTGAATGAAGGGCCGCAGTTCGCGTAGATCCTCCTCACCGGCAATATCCACATCCCGCGCCGCCCCCAGTTGAAGCATCTCTGCTCCCGACAGGACAAAATCGGCCGGCATCAGGCTCTCGTCGTCGAGGTCGCGCAGTTCACCCAACCGCTCCGGGTCGGCAATCCCGCGCACCTCTAGCGCACGCCCAAACACCTCGACCTGATCCCCAACCCCAACGCCCAGCGCCGCAGCCATGTCCAGTGGCAGGATGCAAGTGGCCTCGTCATCTGCGGCAAAAAACGACCCGGCCACCAAGCTCTTATCCACCTCGGTGATCTGCGCTTCCTCCGGCGTCAGGCCCAACAAGCCCGTGGCCCGCACTGCATTTCCAGCCACGGCCACTGCAATCCAACCCCCCTTGCCACCCTCAGCCGCGTACCAGCCGCGTCGCCCCATCCAGCCGCTGCCGCCAAAATGCGACTCAGCGTAGTCGAGCGCCTCCGGCGTCAAACGCTCCCAGCCTCGGTCGCGGATTAAAATCCCAGGATATACCCCAGCGTGTGGCAGCCGGAAACTCGCATAGCGGATTTGCTGTTCAAACGAGGTAAAAGAGAGCAGGGTAAACGTCAAAAGCGTCAGTGTCGCCAGCGTTAGGCCAGTGCGCAGGGGCCGCCGCCGCATATTGGAAATCCCCAACATGAAGGCCGCATAACTCGCGCTCATACGGCTCAGGTCCTGGGCGTGGACCCGCGTCTGCTGGCTCTGGTGCTGGGCCATGACGCGATTGAACCGGCCCACCAGCATAAAGAGCACGAACGCAGCCATTGCCATGATTGCAAACGCCAACAGCACCACCAGCGGCTCGGCCAACTCAAAGGCTGGATGCACCTGCGCCAAAATCAGCCAAATCGCCAGCAATAACAGCCCAAAGCCAGCGAGCTGTCGGCGAATATCGGCCGCGGCAAATAAGAGCCGCTCCCCGAAAAAGGCCGCTGGCAACAACAGCGCCAAAAAGAAAATCACCCCTTCGAGCACATCGTTGAGCGTCGCCAAGACCTCCGGGTAGGCCCGCGTCTCCAAGCCCAGCGCCTTGCGGCTCCACGCCACGTACTCATCCCACTTCAATTGTTCTGCCGCTGCTTCCGCCTCGGCTATGGCCACCGCCGCCTGCGCGTGGAGGCGCGTCAACCGCTGATTTTCAATGCCGTGCTCCTTGAGGACCCCCAGCCGCGCCGCATCCAAGTTCCACACGTCCCGCGCCGCCTGCAGCGTCGCGGCCCCAAAGCCCTCCTCGGTCAGCAAAAATCCCCGGCCCCGCGCCTCGGTCTCGCTTTGGCTGCCCTCGCTGTTGAGCAGCAAAAGTTGGCCGTCCAAAATCACTTTGACGCGATCGTCGGCTACAGCATCGGTTGGCCCATAGATCACTCCCACCGAGCCGATGCTACTCAAACCCAGCGCGTACCCGTATTGACCCGGCTCGCCCCCGTCCGCCGACATCACCTTAACTTCGTTCAACGCACGCAAAAGGCGCGGCTCGACCAAGCCGTACAGGGGCCGACCCACCCCGGGAAAGAGCACGGCGATCTGCTCGTTTTGCCGCCAGCGCACATTTTTGGCCAAGCGGCCATCCGGCCTTGGTTTCCCGTGGTGCGCCTGCGCGCGCTCACTCAAATCCACTACGTGAGTAATCGTCCCCCGCTCGGCGTCCAGCGCCACCACTGCCAAGGGATACGTCCCCTGCTCCAACCCGGGCACCCGCACCAACCCAGCGACATCGGTGAGAAAGTAGCGCGTGTTGCGCACCCCTTTGCGCTCTTCCTCCTCCACCTGCACCGCCACCAGCGCCCCGGCCACTGGTCGGTCCGGCACCTGACTGCGCCGGGGAAACGTCCGCGCTTTGACCCGCAAATCCCGCAGCCGATCTTTCAACGCCTCCTCGAGCCGCTCCCGTCCAACCAACAGCGCCGTATCGGCCAACGCATGGGCCAGCAGATCAGCCACCAACGCCGCCTGTCCTTCCACATTATCCCACGCCAGTTTCTCGCCCGTATCCTGTGGTAAATCCAGCGCAAAGCGAGCGTCGCCTACGGTGGCCAGCGTCAGCGACGGGAACCCCGCCTCGAGCGCCAGTTCCCCATCCGCGGCCAAACCCCCGGGCATATAGCTGTCCCAATCCATTCCCCGAATTGGACTGATGCCATTGGCCACCGCCTCGGCGCGGCCCAGCGCCTCCGCGTACTCGGCAAAGCGACGGCCAAAGGGCACGAAAAACCGCTTGAGCGCGTAGCTGTCCGTATTGTTCCACAGCACCACCCGCTCGCCGTGGCTAGACAAGTCAAGACCAATGAACAGGTGAATATCCAACGGCTCAGCGAGCCGGGCCGCGTAGTACTCTTGGCGGCGAGCGTGCCGGTCAAGGAAGGCGACCATGCCCTGCCGCCCTTGGAAATGAGCACCCAACGCGGCGAGCACCACTGTGTGCGCCGGCGGGTTCGCCTGCAAGCGAGCGGCCACCTCCAACAGCGCCGCCACACTCACCGCGGCCTCGGCCCCCGGTGCCCGCGCGGGCACCACCGACGGCGCGTCGTAATACGCATGGATAAGCACCGTCTCGTCCCGCGAGGTCCCCGCATCCTTCCCCGGCACCACCGTCCACACGTTGTACGCCATCCGCTCCTGCCAATCCATCCGCCCCCACAGCCGCACCTCCACCTCGCCATCCACCAACCGCCGCCGCAACCGCTCTCCTGCGTCCCCCTCCACCCAAAAGCGCGGCACGTCCAACGGCGCTTGCACGTACTTGCCTTGCGCCTGCTGCGTAGTAGAAGAATCCGCGGCCACAAATACCACCGCCCGCGCCCCCAACGACGCGGCCTTCAGCCAAGCGTCCCCACTGGCAAAGTCCAGCACCACCACCCGCCCAGCCACCTCCTGCCCATTGAAATCCCCCCAATCCCCATCGCCGCCCCAAATCGCCGGTGCCCGCAACCCCTCCGGCGGCACAGTCGAAGTCTGCGCTCCATTCGGCCACACCCCGTACAGAGGCACCGACTCACCTTCCCATTCCAACCGCCCACCCTTGTCCATCGGCACCACCACGGCAAAGGAGTCGCGCCGCGTCGCCAGTCCCAGCGCCTGCAACCGCTCCTCCACATACTCCGCCGCCTGGGCACTCCCCGGATAGCCCGCCACCCGCGATTCCAGCGAGGACAAATACTCCACAACAGCCCGCGGCCCTGTAGAAGCCGCCACCGGACCACTGGCAAAGGCGACCAAAAAGGCAATGATCAGCGCAACCATAGCGTCCCAATATCGGCCCCAAGCATTCCGTCTAGCAAGCAAGCCGACGGACGCAGCTTCTTTCGGCACTGGCTGGAGGACCGCCCCTGAGGCGATTACTTTATCTGTATGTGGAACTTTAGCTATCAGCGAGACGTTCAAACGCAGTTGAAGGAGGGCTCCATGCTGTACCGCATTGCCGCTATCGGCTTCATTTTTGCCTGCACGAGTGTCGCTTGGATCATCTTGGCAGAGGTCGTCTCGCATCGCACCCACCAGCAAGACACCAAACTCAAAGCCGCGGTGGGCCAATTGTGGGGCACCTCTCAGTCCCAGCGCGCCCCACTCCTGTACTGGACCACCGAGGAAACCGTCGTCACCCAGACTCCCGACGGCCAATCGACAGAACACTCCAAGGAGCGGCGGCATCTCCTGCCCCTAGAAGCCAGCCGCCTACAAGTCGATCTACACCTCGAACACCGCCGCAAGGGCCTGCTGTGGTACGCCACTTACCAAGTGGCATTGGACGCCACCTACAATGCGACCAACGAGACCGACCGCCCCCTCGACCTGACGTTCGATCTAGCCCTGCCTACTTCCCAAGCTGTGTACGATGATTTCACCCTGTCTATCGACGGTCAACCCATCGCCCCGCTGCCGCTAGCGGAAGGGCACTTGCAGCAGCCGTTGCACTTCGCGCCGGGCCAGAGCCGACAGATCCGCGTTTCCTATCAATCTCAGGGTTTAGAAGAATGGTGGTACCGCTTCGGCGACCACGTCGAGCAGGTCTCCGATTTCGAGTTGGTCATGCACACTGATTTCGACGCCATCGACTTCCCGCGCCAAAGCCTAGCACCCACTCACAAGGAGCGCACCGCCGATGGCTGGCGTCTCACTTGGCAGTACGACCGCTTGCTCACCGGGGCTTCCCTTGGCATGGTCATGCCCGCCCGTCTCAATCCAGGCCCCTGGGTACAAGACGTGACCCAAGCCGCGCCCATGTCCCTCTTTCTCTTTTTCTTCGTTCTCTTCGTCTTTGCCGCAGTCAAAGGCATCGACATCCATCCGATGAATTACTTCTTCATCGGCGCAGCCTTTTTCAGCTTCCACCTGCTGTTGGCTTACCTAGCCGACCACTTGCTCATCCACTACGCCTTTTTAGTGGCCGCAGCAGTATCCGTTTTCTTGGTCATCTCCTACATGCGGCTCGTAGTCGGCCTGCGGCTGGCCCTAGTGGAGGTGGGCTTGGCCCAGTTCATCTACTTGGTGCTCTTCTCCTACACCTTCTTCTTCGTCGGCTATACCGGCTTGGCCATTACCATCCTGTGCATCGCCACGCTCTTCGTCACCATGCAGCTTACTGGCCGGATGGATTGGTCAGACTTGTTTGCCCAACCGCCAGACACTCCGCAAAAGTCCGAGTAGGATTGGCCCGGCAGTAGGGGCGGTTCGCGAACCGCCCCTACACCCGCAACCGCTCCGGCACCCCCACCGGCTCCCCATTGCGACACACCACCGGGAAGTGCGGGCCGGCCTCGGCCATCGGCGCATTGTCGGGCAAATCGACGAACTGCTTCATTAGGTGCTCGCCGCTTTGGTCGAAGCGCGCCGCGCCGGTCATGTAGTGGATGGCAATGGCGCGCCGGGGCCGCGGCGACTGATTAAAGGGCGAGCCGTGCCAAGTCAGCGAGTGGTGAAAGGAGACCTCCCCGCGCATCACCGGACACGGCCGCGCTGCCACCTCGCGGATCTCGGCGTCGGCTGGCGGGGTAAATCCCTGTAAGTCCTTGAAGTTTTCCAGCAGCGACAAATCCCCCTGCGTGCGTAAAAACTCAATCTGATTGCCCCACTTGTGGCTGCCGGGCACCATCCACATGCAGCCGTTTTCCTCAGTCGCATCGTCCAAGGGAATCCACGCCGAGACCGGCGTCATCGGCTTGATAATCGGCCACAACGGCGCGTCTTGGTGCCAGTGAGTCGAGCCGCCGTAGCGCGCGGGTTTGTACTGGATCTGGTCGTGCCAGACTTGGAGGTCGGCATGGCCGGTGAGCTGGCTGATCCCCCGCACGACAGCCGGGTGGTAAATCAGCCGCTCCCAAGCGGGTGCCGCCTCCCAGATATTGACAATTTGCCACACCGGATGCTCGCTGACGCCGCCCCCGCCAGCTAGGTCGCGGAAGGACACCGGCTGCGCCTCACCGGGGGCAAAGCCATCCGGGCCTTTGGTCAAAACTTCGTCGAGCGCGTCGCTCAATTCGCCGAGTTCTTCGTCGGAGAGCACGCGCCCGCCGTTGAGAAAGCCGTTGCGGTAAAATTCATCGATCTGTGCTTGCGTAAGCATGGGATTCGTCTCGGTTAGTAGTGCGGTTATGTAGGGGCGACCCTTGTGGTCGCCCGTTGTTTAGACTTTTACTCCATACGCCGGAGCAACTCGCCCCGCGCCTCGTTGAACAGGCCAATCAGCCGCTGGCGGATCGCCTCGTCGCGGAAGACGCCGATCCTTTCGGCCCAAGCAATACCGCCCTCCATGTGCGTCAGCAGATAATTGCCCTCGGCCGGCGCAAACACGCAGCGCCGCCCCACGTCGATATACACCGGCGAGGAATGAGCCATCACCGGCCCGGCGTCCGTGTAGTGCGACCCCCAGCAGCGGGCCGCGACCCAGCAGGAACGACTGGCCTTGAGCTTGAACTTCAACTCAATCTGATGGTTCCCAGACGCAACGACTTCTCTCGCAACCGATTCACCATTGCAAATAAGCTCCAGCCCGGTAAGCGGCCAGACGCTTTCCGCAGTCGCCACCACCTCGACCGTGCCGCCGTTGCCGGGCAGGTGGATTTCCTCGCCCATCTCCCGCCCCTCAACCTTCAGGTCAATCATCGCACCAGTGCTGGCAAACGTCTGGCCGCGCCGCACAGCCTGGCACCAATTGTCAAAGGTAAACTCCTCGCCATCGCGCAGCTTGGCATACGTGCGCGAACCGCCCAAAATGCGGTTATTGGACATCTTGTCGGTGCCACCGACAATCGGCAGCTTCTGGCCCACGTTGAGCCAGCGGTAGTAGCCCTGCTCGGCCGAACTAATCTGCTCGCCCTCCCAAATCCAGCACATCTCGCCGGCGTCGGCGTGGCCCAAGACGATGTTGGCCGCATTCTCAAAGTCGGGTAGCGGCATGTGTGGCATAATGACTAGGCCGCCCTGTTTTTTGCACTCCTCGGCCCAATCGGCCATCAGCGCATCCACCGAGCCGCCGACCCAATCCTCATTGGCCCCGCCGGTACACATCGGTGCGACCAGTTCCTTGAGGCCAAGCAAACTAATGTGCCCGAGCACGTGCTGCCGGTTCTCCTGACTGACCCAAACCAAGTGCTCATCGCTGCTGGTCGGTGCCAAGCCGCCGGTAAACTCCTCCCACGAGGTAAACAGCCGACCCCACTGGCTGGCCAACAGATGCACCACATTGAGGTCCTCGCCCTCGGCCTCTAGGTGGGACGACTGAGAGGACAGAAAATGCACGTGGGTATCCCCCGAATAGTACCCGCGCTGTTTCATGTCAAAGGCGCGTTTGACCTTGAGAGTCAGCGCATTCTGTCCGGGCTTGATCTCAACCTGCTGGCGCAGCGGCTGGTACTCAAAGCCGCGCACCACCTCGGCGTACACCGGGCCGATGGGCAAGTCAATCTGGCAGGTGCCGTCGATGTACGCGTAGGGCACGCCCCCGGTCTTGCAGTCGCCGCCCATGTCCTCAAACCACGCCACATTGACGTCGGCTTGGTGGCCGTGCGGTGCCAGATAGGCTCCGTGCTCGGAGCGGAAGTGGACGCGGGTTCCCACGGGCTGGCCGGTATCCGCATCCTCGACCCGCACGTGGACCCACTGCTTGCCAGCCGGGGCGACGACCTCGATCTGCACCTTGCCTTGAGCGACCTTCTTTTCTTTGAGCACATCGCCCCAGCAGATGCGTTCTTCGACCTCGTCTCCCGCCTTGATGGCGAGTTGCCCTTCTGTTGATCCATGGATTTCCAGATAGCCACCGTCAACCGTCTCCTGTCCACCCCGTCCCCATCCAGATTCCTCGGAAGTGAGGAAATCAGCACTCGGCACCCAGAGCTGGTCCTGGCGCACAATTTCGCCGCGCTCCATGGCCACCTCGGGCGCTCCTTCGGCATCGACCCGCAGCGCCACCTCCTGCCGCGCCGGCCAAGCAAAGGGATCACTCTCCTCGTGGCAGAGCGTAATACCAGCCAAAGCTAGCGCTGTAGGACCAGCCGCCGACACCACGACCGCCGCAATCTCCTTGTCGGGCGCGGGATTTTCCCAGTCGTAGAGCCACCAACCCTGAAGGTCACCGCCCTCGCGCGTAAAGGCCCCAGTCTGCACCATGCCATAGCTGTGCTCAAGGCTGTTCAGCGGCACCGAGTAGTAGTGGCGGCAATTGCGGCAGAGAAAGGGATGGTGCCCCCAAGGTATCTGCACGTCGTGGATTTCAAAGCGGCGGCGCAGCGGCTGTTCAACCGAGCTACCGTCAGCATAGAGGACGCGATAGGTCCCAATCTCCTCGCCCGTACCCTCGACCGTAGCCCACTCTCCCTGCACCGGCGCACAAGTGTGGGCGTAGAGGATGCGCCGCGCCTTGGCGTTTACCGGGATCTCCGCCGACGCGCTCACCCCATCCCCAGCTTCCTGCGCCACCAGCACTACAGCCCGCTCAGCCCCTGCGGCTGCCAAACTAAAGGGCACGCCCCAAAACTGGTGCTCACCCCAAGGCAGCCCTACGAGCGGAGTATGGTCAGGCGCATCGTCAGGCGCTGGCCAGAGCTTGCCGTCTTCGGACTCAACATTACCAGTGCCAGCATTATAAGTTGCGCTCAAATCCAATGGTACAAACTGGTCGCTCATCACAGTTTCCTTTCTACAGTGAATGGCCGCTCAATATATCCCGGCCAGAATCCCCGAACAAGGCGGCCTTAGTGCGGCACGCCCAACTGGTGCATCCGGCGATGGATCGCCTCCCGCGCCTCGTGGAAGGGCCGCTCCAGATAGGCGAGGTGATCGGCCTCGCCGTGGTGGTGCGTAATGTCGTCGCGCAGATGCAGACGGCTGTTGTGGCGGATGTAGTGCAGTGAGCCGTCCACCAAAGTCAGCATGTACTGCGCCGTCTCTTGGTTGAACATCCACCACTCGCCGCCGCAGGCCAGATACACCGGCGAGGTGTGCGCCATGATCCCCCGGCCCCAGCCATCAAAGTGCGGCACGCTCTGTTCGTAGCCCGGCCCGCTGCACCGCG
This sequence comes from Candidatus Latescibacterota bacterium, assembly GCA_022825185.1. The sequence continues at coordinate 10,936 of JAJDYK010000304.1, forward strand.
CCGCCAGCCACGAATGGCCCTCCACCTTTACCTCGGCTTTCAGTTGTAACTTGCGCCCCCCTTTGGAATCCTCGATAGACGCCACCACCCGCCCCTCCTGCACCACTTCCAGCGTGTGGATCGGCACCACCGACTCGGCCTCGGCGACCACCTCCACCGTGCCGCCATTACCCGGTAACTGCACCGTGTCTCCCACCTCGTGGCCATCGACGCTGAAGCGGATCAGCGGACCGCCGCTGTGGAAGGTGCGTCCCGCAGCCATGTACTTGCACCAGTTGTCATAGGTAAACGGCTCGTCCTTGGGAATTTGCACGTACGTGCGATAGATCCCCACCGGCACGTCGCTGCTCATTTTATCCGTACCGCCGACCAACGGCAGCTTGTAGCCGCAATTGAGGTAGCGGTAGTACTCACCGTGCATGTATGTCCCGTGCCGCAGCATCTCCACTGCGTCGGCGCGCCCGGTGGCAATCAGAGCGGCTGGCTCGCCGTTGGGGCTGGGCAAATGCGGAATCACCACGCTGCCGCCCTGCTCCCGGCAACGGTCGGCCCACTCGGCCATGGGCACTTCGAGCGTTCCGCCCAACTCAGCCTCGCCCGGGCCGTCCGAACACCACGGCATCACCGGTTCCTTCAGCCCCATGAGGATCAGATGCCCCAAAAAGTGCTGCCTGTTCTCCTGGGACACATAGACGATGTGATCGCCATTGGCCGTGGCCATCTCTCCACCGGTAAATTCTTCGGTATTGGTAAACAGCCCACCCCACTGCGATTGCAGCAGGTTGACCACGTTCAGATCCTCGCCCTGCGCTTCGGTGAGGCTGCCCTGCGCCGACAGGAAATGCACGTGCGAGTCGCCGCTGTACCAGCCCTCCTCGTTCATCTGCCGCCAGCGCTTCAATCGCAGCTCCAAGATGCGCTGGCCCGGCTCGATCTCCACTTTGGTACGCAGCGGCTCGTATTCGTAGCCACGCGCCACATCCACGATCACTTCGCCGCGCGGCAGCCACCCTTGGCAGGTCCCGTCGATGTACGCATAGGTAATCTGCCCCAAGCGCACATCGCCGCCCACATCGAAGTGCCAAGTCCCCATGTTGGAGTTGACATGGGCGTGGTGGCCGTGCGGGGCGTAGGGGATGCCCTCTGGCGAGCGGAAGTGGACGCGGCAGGGCACGGGTTTCCCGGTCGCGTCGTCAATGACCTTGGTATGCACCCAGTTGCGCCCGCGTTCCACCACTTCCAGTTGCACTCGCGGCGAAGCCTCTACGCGACCTTGCTGCCGCACCTCTCCCCAGCTAGTCTCGCCCAAAACTTCCCCATCTCGCTTGACCAGCACGGTAGCCGAAGGGTTGGCGGCTATTTCCACGTATGAGGGGCTACTGCCCTCGTTTTGAGCTTCGCCCCAGCCTTTGCGCCCGTCGAGAAAATCCTCGGCCGTATCCTCCGGCAATGGGTATGGATAGGTCGCAACGCCCCGATCAACTTCCACTTCGAGAGCGGCGGACTCGCGCGCGTCCTCCTCTTGCGGCAGGGTGATGATGACCTCACGCGTGCCCTCGCGGCAGATCGGCTCTTCGTCCAAGTCGCTCATAGTGATCCCGCCGATGACAAAAGCCGGCCCCGCGGCTTCGATGACGATTTTTTCCAAGCCCTTGTCCGGGTGTGGATTCGGCCACGCCCAGAGCACGTAGTGCTGCGCGCGCCCGCCATCGACCTCGGTCTGGCGACGCCCGGCCATGTCCCACGGGCCTTCGGTGCGCGGCAAGAGCTGATCGTTCGTATCCGGCACCGCCACAAACGGCGTACCGCCATACGACGACGGCACCGTCGAAATTTCAAAACGGTCGCGCACCGGCACCTTGAGCACATCCCCGTCCTCATAGTGCAGCGCGTATTCAGCCACCAGCGTCGCCAGCGGCCCATTGTCGGCGATCCGCGACTCCAACAGGCGATGCGCCACAATCATCCAAGTCGCCCGACGACCGACCGGAATTTCCACGCCGGACTGCTCTCCACCACAGGCGATCAGACAGCGTTCCGCATCGCTGCCAAGCGCAAAGGGCAAGCCGCGAAAACTTTGTACGCCGAGCGGCCCTTGGCCTCCTAAGATGTCCAACCCGGCATTGTACAACGCGTTCAAGTCCAGCGGTGTGTAGCTGCCCATGGTCTCCTCCTTTGAAGTTGTTATGCGTTTGGGCTGATAAGATGGTGGTTTTGCTCAACGCCGACCGCCGCTTTTGCAGCCGGGTGCTCCACCTAGCCTTCAGACATGACAGGCCGCTAGGGGTTTGCAGATAGCTTCTAACGCGTTCCAACAAAGCAATTTGGTTTCTCAACGCAAGTGTATTATACTATCCGCTCAAGAGGTATGAGGCGGTCTTTATTGAATCACAATGGAGGCCATCATGGAAGCATTATCTCCCACATTCCAAACCATCTATATCCCTTTAGATGGTCCTCAGATAACCTATGAGCATCACGGCGACACTCCGCAGTCGCGCTGCATCGTTGAGGATTTACTTAGACAATGGCCCAACGGCCAACGGCACTTTTGGCAGCACGGCGATGGATACTACCGCGAAACCCCTCCTAGGGCCAAGAGATAAAATGAAAATCACCAATATCGAAGTCACCCCCATCTTTCCCAAGCTAGCCAGCCGCTACGCCGAGCGCCGCGTCGATCTCTACGGCATCGACTGCCGCGTCGTGTACAAAGTCCACACCGACGCCAGCATCACCGGCTACGGCGACATGCGAGTGCGGCCCTACGCCAAACCGTCCCGCGATGCCGTCGCCCAATTCATTGGCCTCAGCCCTTTCGACTTCATCAACGACCATCGCTCCGCCGTCCCCTCGGGCCTGCTCTGCGCCCTGTACGACGCAATGGGAAAACACCTCGACCTGCCCGTCCACAAACTCCTCGGCCAGAAAAAGCGCAACGCCATCGCCGTGGCCGCCTGGACCCGACCCGCCTCCCCAGAGATCTTCCGCGACGAGATCAAACGCGCCGCGGCCGAGGGCTACCGCGTCTTCAAAATCCACACCTGCACCTACCACGACGTCTTCGAGCAGACCCGTCTGGCCACAGAAGTCGCCCCAGAGAGCTTCCGCATCCACTACGACTTCAACCACAACCGCAGCCTCGGCAGCGCACTGCCGATCATCGCCGAACTCGAAAGAAACTTCCCCATCGTCGGCTACATCGAAGACCCGCTCGACAAAAAGGACATTGACGGCTGGAAGCGCCTGCGCCAGCAAACTAGTCTGCCGCTAATCATGCACGGCACACCTTTGGGCGGGGTCCAAGAATTGATATACGGCCTCGCCGATATGTACATGATCGGCGGCTCTCTCGAAGACACCATGGCCGCCGGCTGGGCCTGTGGCCGGGCCAATGTGCAAGTTCTGCTGCAATTTGAAGGAGGTACGCTGGGCAAGGCCATGGCCATGCACATGGCTTCGGTGCTACCGACCCACACGGCCCACTCAATTAACCTCGACGACCAGTATGCCGAAGACTATACCACCGAAACCATTCCCGTCGTCGATGGAGCCTCCCCCGTACCCAACGGACCGGGCTTGGGCTTTACAGTCGATGAGGACGCCCTAGCGCAGCTAGCGGTCCAATCGCTCGTCGAGCGTCCCACCCACGTCGGCGTCTTGCAGATGCCCGGCGGGAACACATACTACGGCCCGTCCTACATCTCTCCCACCAGCATTACCGGCCATCAGGAGGGCGTCGATCGCGGCTTCCGCTCCTCAATCTGGGAAGACGACGGCTCAGCCGAGTTTGCCAAAGTCCACGACCGCGTCAAAAAGGAAGGCGTCTTCCGCGCCGACTGACGCGCTTATCGCTAAAAGTCCTACACCTGACGCCAGCGGCTTCTGGCCCTAGGGCTGGTACGGCTCGCCCGTGCGCCGCAGCTTCTTGGTCACTGCGATCTGACAGGTCGCGTACCCACCCATGTAGCCGGTGGCAAAGCCCGGACGCGCGTCCCCAATGGTGCCGACGATCATGTTGGCGTATTCGTACGTGGTATCGTAGCGGTCGCAAATCAGGGCCACCATTTCTAGCCACGCCGCTTTGAGCGCATCGCCCCACTCTTCTGCGCGCGCGCTGGTGAGATATTCCTCAGCGTCTTCCACGACCCTAGTGGTCTCAACCACGGGACTGCTGTTGGGGAATCCAGGCGAGCGATCCACCTTGAGCGTGATGGCCGAGTCAATCTCAACCCCGGCCCCAGTCAGCTCACCGTCGCCCATGCGCGCATGGACATCGCCCAGCGAGAGCAATCCCCCGGGCTTTTGCGCGCGGATGTGGACGATGCTGCCGGGCTGGATGGCATTGAAATCCATGTTGCCGCCGTGATCGATGGCATTGGGGGCCCACGATTCGAGCTGGACGACGCCGATCATGGGCCGCACCGGCACGACGAAATCCGGCGGAAAGTGGATCAACCCATCGCGCACCGGTGCCACACAGCGCCAATTGCCCCAATTGGGACCGCCGTTGCGATAGAAGCCATAGGGGCCGACCTCGATATCGATGATCTCAATGGCCACCCAATCGTCCGGCCCAATACCTTCTATGAGAAAGGGACCGCCAGGGCGGGCGTAGCGGCGATGACTCTCCCCAGAAGTAATCATGCCAGCGCGAGTCTCCCCGGCCGCTTCAAAGTCGTTGTCCGCTCCGCCAGTAGTCTCGATGATGACGGTTTCTCCGAGCGCCAAGGTGCCGCGCACCTGGCCGATTTCTGGATCGTCCGGCCCGCTGTAATGGGGGGTGCGGGTAAAACGACGCATAAGCGTTCTCCTTTTCTAAAATGATGTTGAAATTCTAGCGCCCCTCGGCAAACGGATCGGGAATTGGAACCGTATCCGCGACGATTTCGCTCATGGAAAAGCTCCTAGTTTGTTAGTGAGAAGTGGCTTATCTCCGGCTGTGCAGCCGCCGAAGAATTATTACGCTATTCTAGCTCCGTAAGTTTCCCGATAGATCTCCCCAAGCGACCGCCCGTCAAACTCCCAATGCCGCGTAGGTGGACCCGGAGCCTTTCCTTCCAGAACTTTCGTAGTCGCCTTCGTTAATGACATTTCTTCCCCGCGAAAGAGCACTGTTCTGGGATTGATTACGGTTGCTTCCTCTCCTGTGATAGCCGATGTCAGTTTAGACCCAATCGGAACTCCCATTTCTACAAAGTTCAGGTTCGGTCTCCTCTTGTATTCTGTAGCGGCCGCTCGATCCTCAGGAGGCAGATTTTCTGTCTCCTTGTTGACCTGTGGCGTTACATCCTCGTCGGACCAAGTCCTCATAATAGCCTCTACCTGGGACAGTTCTATCTCGAAGAATTCCCTAGAAGGATTCAGTCTGTTCGGGGAAAACGCTTTGTGAAGAACCTTCTCCAATTCGTCGGCTCTTTCGTCTTCGACTTTGACCGCAATGGCACACTCAAAGGGGAGAGGAACACCCGTGGTGTAGAGTTCGTTCATCCTCACCTGTGGATTCTCCCTCGTCGTCATACCTATCTTGACGATACCGGGCATCGCCGGGTTGGTTAGAGCATATAGAATAGTGGATATAATGTCGCCTCCGTGTTTGTAGTTTCTAATTCTTTCGGTGCTACCCGACGCTAGGTTCTCCGCGCAAAATACTGCTCCCAGCGCTCCGTCGGCTCAAAGCCTAGTATGCGCCGGGCCTTATCGACATTGTACTTCCCGTGCCCTTCCCAGCTAAGCAAGTTGAACTCCTGAAAGCAATCCGGTACTTCTGGAATTTCCAGCGCCAGCCGACAAGCGTGCTGCAAGTCCTCCCACACCACCGTAAAGGGCGGGAAATCCCCGGCGTTTTGCGTCGTCGGCTGCGGCCCCAAGCCATTGAACAAAAAACTGATCGTCTGAATGCCGTACGCCCGCGCGTACGTGCGGCAAATCTCGCTCGCCAGTCCCTTCGTCAGGCAGTAATAACCCGTCGTCAAAACCGGCGGCACATCCTCAATGTCAAAGTCGTGGTCATACGTGCGGCGGACGAATTGCGGGCCGGAGTGAATCACCTTTTTGATCCCGTGCTCAACCGCGGCCTGCATCACATTGAGCGCCCCGCGCATGTTGACGTGAAAGCTCTGCTCGGGATGATCGCGCACAACCGTAAAATTCATAATCGCGTCCATACCCGCAGCCGCGTCCCACACCTGCTCCCGCGACGACACATCGCAATGCACGATGGGCCTGCCGTCTGGATGCGGGGCAACGTCAGCCAGCGTCAGATCGTATGCGTCTTCGAGACCCGGCAACAGATTGGGAGCAATCATCCCCGAGGCCCCTAACAGCAACACCTTTTTCTTCACGCCTTGGCTCCTCGGAACTCGCGCTGCGGCTGATAACCCATGGACTTGGCTCGGTCGAGCAAAAACTTAGGATGGGCGAGGGGCGCGGCAATGTGGTACACAGCCCAGCGCGGCACCCAATTTAAGGACGCGCTCGCGTCGCGCGTCAACGCCGCGCAAAACGCCTGCGCTGCATCCCGAATATCGACCCACATCAAATCTCGTTCCCGCCCGGCAACCTCTTCCTCCCGCACCAGCTTGCCGAGACGCAACGCCGTGACCGTGATGGGATGCTCACGCGCAAATTCGCGACACGTGATCTCGCCCAAATACCGCGCCAGCACCGCCATTTCGGGCGGCGGCAATGGCTTGTAATATTCAGTGACGTACACCGTGTCGGGATACGCGCGAAATACTTCAAGAGTGCTGCCGTACACAAACCGCTTGACGCCAGCTTCCACCGCTTCCTGCAACAGCACATGCGTCCCACGCGTCGCCCGGTCAAGCAGGACTTCTTCGCTTTCGGACTCGGGCGGCGGCTCGCCCGTGTGGACGACGGCATCTACACCCTGCACCGCCTGCCGTACCGCGTCTGGCTCCGTCAGCCGGGCGGCGACCCATTCGACATCTTGCCGCTGTGCCGCGCAGTCGTCTAGCAGCCGCAGTTGCGTACTGTCATCCACTGCCAGCGCAGCGGCTACCTCTTGACCCAATGCACTAGCCGCGCCCGTAACCAATACCCGCATCTACTCGCATCCTTAGCAGCCGTCTCAAAATTCTAAGTGAGCTCCCCTCAACGTCATTTCACACCTGCGTTCATCTGCGGACCCTTGCCGTCGGAAAACAGCCGATAGGAGTTTTGAGACCGCTTCTTCTGCAATTTTTCTAACGGAACCAATCGTACGCCAGCGCCAAGCTGCGGTCGGCCAGCGGCAATTCCACGCGCTCGCCGCCCCGCGCTGACGACAGCTTCAGCCCCAGCTCCACTTCCAGCGCGACTGCGACCCGCCGCCCGGAATTTTTCGGCTCGTCCAACCGCCCCTCCATGCAGGCGATCAAATCGTCGAGGCAGTACACCGTCCGCATCCCCGACAAAAACTGCGGCGCGGGCCACGGCATTTCCACCCGCCCGGCAGCCGGTGTTTCCACGTCTTGATAGAGCCGCCACTGATTGTGCTCAAAGAGCATCTCCCCCCGACTCCCCGAAATCCGCACCTCGGGCGCGCCCGCGCGGATGTGGACCACCGTGCCATCGCTGCACGCGATCATCCCCTGCCCCATGAACTCCGTGCTGCCGCGCTCCCGACGCGGCTGATCGCCCGTGCCGCACACCCAAACCGGATCGCCGGTCAAAAAGTAGCTCCAGTCCTGATGCTGAGCTAAAACCGGGACGCGCGCTTCAAGCGACCGCACCTCCCCAATCGCCCCCTCCTCTACCAGCGCCTTAGCCCGCGCAAATGACGGATGCGAAACGCTCGTCGCCCCGCCCACCAGCGGCACTCCAGCCTCAGCGCACGCGCCGACCATGGCGTCGGCTTCGGCCAGCGAGAACACCATCGGCTTATCTACCAACACGCCCCGCACCCCAGCGTCAACCGCTGCCACCGTCAGCGCGGACCGCCCTTTCGTATTCGTCGCAATCGCCACGATGTCCAGCCGCTCTTCGTCCAACATCGCCAGCGCGTCCGCGTACAAAGCCCCAATGCCGAAGCGCTCCCCGAACATGGCCCGCCGCCGCGAATCCCGGTCGGCCCCAGCCACCAATTCCACTTCGGGCCGGTCGGAAAGAGCCGCAGAATACGAAGAACCCAGCCCCTCCCGCCCGGGGTGATCGTAGAGGTGAAACGTCCGGTTGACATCAAGCTCGTCCGGCAGGGGTCGATCGGCACTTTCCACATCGTATATCGGTGCCTGATACGACCCACCAATGCTATCGTAATCGCGCCGTCCCAAGTCGTAGAGAAACCCCATCCACCCCAAGCCGATGACGCCAGCGCGATACTTTTTCTCTTTTTCATTTTTCACTGTGCAGTTTCCTTTGGTGTGCATACATAAGGAAACGTTCCGCACTGAGCAAGCCCACTATTGTCGCGCCTAGCAAATTAAATCAGCCTTCGCGAAGGACAACTGACTGCGTCTAGCCGAGACGGTACAAGCCAGTCGCATCTGGGCATTCACACATAAGGCGTGAGGCGACGCCGTTGAGTGAGCGCGATTGGCCAATTATGTTATATATATCGCTTGAAGGCTGAAAGGAAGGCTATCGATGGCGAGCCGACATGCAGACTGGCTAAAACAGGGCCAGCGAGATTTGGCCCACGGGCGGCGCTCGCTCGACGCTGGGGACTACGAGTGGGCCTGCTTTGCTGCCCAACAAGGGGCGGAAAAAGCCGTCAAAGCCGTTGTCGAAAAGGCGGGCGGCGCAGCTTGGGGGTATTCGGTTACGGCGCTGCTTGAGTCCTTGCCTGAGTCGCTTGAACCCGGTCAGCAGCTAGTGGACGCCGCTAAAGCATTGGACAAACACTATATCCCCGCTCGCTATCCCAATTCGCATCCGCAAGGAGCACCTTATGAATACTACACCCGTGCTGAGGCAGAGTGTGCGCTCGTCCACGCCGGCCAAGTCATCGGCTTCTGTGAAGGTATTCTGGCTAGACCGCCCGAACCTCCTAGCGCGCCTGCGGAGTGCTGCCCAAACGCTGAGTGAACGCCACCCCGAGATCGAATTAATCGTGCTGTTCGGCTCGCTGGCGCGAGGGGACGCCGTGCCGGGCAGTGATGCCGATCTGCTCATCGTCGTCAGCCACAGCACTGAGGCATTTTTGCAACGGGCGGTGCGCTACCGACCAGCGGGTGTGGGCGTGGGGGTCGATGTGGTAGCATACACGCGAGAGGAGCTAGCTGAACTGCTGGAGGCGGGTAATGCCTTTGTGCAACAAGCACTGCGCGAAGGGGTGGTCTTAGTCGGCGATCCGGCAGAGGCACCAATCTCATAGCCTGACTAAAATTCCCGCCGGGAACTAATCCCCTCGTCCCGCTCGTCGCCTACTCGCCACGCGGCGAATCAACTCGTCGGCAATCACTCCCGCCAAAATCACCGCGCCGATAATGGCAAATTCGAGTTGGGTGGGAATGCCCGAGACATTGATAGCATTGTAGAGCAACCGCATGACGGCCGCGCCAATGACGACCCCCAAAATCGACCCTTCGCCGCCGCGCAGGGAACAGCCCCCCAACACGGCTGCGGCAATCGCGTACAGTTCGTAGAAATTGCCGTGCGCAGCCGGTTGCACCGAGTTGACGTCGAGGGCGAACAGGATACCCCCCAAGCCAGCGGTACCTGAGCACAACACGTACGCCAACACTTTCATCCGCTCAATTTGGATGCCACTGTACCGCGCCGCGGTCTCGTTGCGACCCAGTGCCAACAGGTAGCGGCCCCAGATCGTGCGGTTGAGGAAGAGGGCGGCAAGCACTCCGGCAAGCAGCAAGAGGAAAAACGGAATCGGCAGCGCAAAGCCGCCCCCCAGCGAGACCTTGCCAATCGCCAGTTGGCGCAAGCCCTCGTAGGACGAGCCAAAGCCCTGGACTTGGTCGTGGGTGAGCCAGCGGGCAAAGCCTCGGTAGAACAGCAGACCACACAGCGTGACGACAAACGGCTGCAATCCCAGACGCGTGATCAACAAGCCGTGCATCAACCCAATCGCCAACGACAAAACCACCACGGCCAACAGCGCAATGACCGGCGAGTACCCAGCGGCCAAGAGCATGGGCAGCAGACAACCCACCAAGCCGATCAACGAACCAATCGATAAGTCAATTCCGCCGGTGATGATGACAAAGGCCACGCCGATAGAAATGATGCCAAATAGCGAAGTCCAGCGGATGATATTTTGCAGATTGTAGGCACTGACGAACTTGGGTTCAACGATCCAAGTGACCACAAAAATCGCCACCAACAAGCCGAGGATACCCAGTATCTTCTTCATCTTCTAAGCCGCCTTCCCCGTCGCCAAGCTCATAATCGCCTCCTCACTGAGCGCATCTCGCTGGAGTTGGCCGGTAATGCGGCCCTCGTGCATGACCAACACTTCATCGGCCATCCCCAGAATTTCCTCCAACTCACTCGACGCAAACAACACGGCCACGCCGCTTTCGGCCAACTCTTCCATCAGGTGATAAATCGCTTGTTTGGCCCCTATGTCGATGCCTCGGGTTGGTTCGTCGAGCAGCAACACGCGAGGTTCGAGAGCCAGCCACTTGCCCAGCACCACCTTTTGCTGATTGCCGCCGGATAGGTATTGGACGATTTGCGCTGGGCCGGGGGTGCGGATGGCGAGGCGCTCAATCATCTGATCGGCGTCCGCAGCTTGGCGGGCAAAATTGGCCCAACCGGCAAAGCGCTGGTAGTGCCCCAAGCCGGGCAGGCCGATGTTGTCGCGCAAGGCCATTTCGAGGATCAGGCCCTGTTGCTTGCGGTCTTCGGGCACGAGGGCCAAGCCAGCGCGAATGGCATCGACCGGCGAGCGGATCGCGTGCGGTGCGCCATCAATGAGAACGCGGCCACCGAGCGCGGGTACGATGCCAAAGAGCACCTGCAACAGCTCGGTGCGCCCCGCGCCGACGAGACCGGCGATGCCGACGAGCTGACCGCGTCGGACCGCGAAGTTGAGCCGGTGATCAGGCCACGCAGGGATAACCAAATCCTCGGCTTGCAGGGCGATGTCACCGGCTGGATGGGCTTGGTGCGCGTAGTACTGAGCGACGTCGCGGCCAACCATCTTCGCCACCATCGCGTCGTGGCTGATCTCCGCTCGATCCAGCTCGCCAGCGTTTTGCCCGTCGCAGAGGACCAAGACGCGATCCGCTAGCGCTTCGACCTCGCCGAGGCGATGGGAGATATAGATGATAGCCACGCCGCGCTCGCGTAACTCGTTAATAACCGCGAATAGGGCCTCGGCCTCTTGGCTGGTGAGGCTGGAGGTCGGCTCGTCCATAATCAGAATCCGCGCCTCGGTCGACAGGGCCTTGGCGATTTCGACGAGTTGCTGATGGCCAATGGGCAAGTCGCCCATCAGGGTATCCGGCGACACCTCAAGCTCCAGTTGCGCGAGGGCGTGGACGGCCCCCTCGCGGATGGCAGCGCGGTCGATCAGCCCCCACTGCTCCGGCTCGCGGCCAAGGTAGAGATTGGCGGCGACTGAGAGATTGGCGCAAAAGTTGAGTTCTTGATGGATCAGGGCGATGCCGAGTGCAGTAGCGCGGCGCGGCGAGTCAATGATCACCGATTCCCCATCGCGCACAACCTCGCCGCTGTCCGGAGTCTCAATGCCAGCGAGAATTTTCATCAGGGTAGATTTGCCAGCCCCGTTTTCGCCGATGACGGCGAGTACTTCTCCTGCCTCCACCGCCATATCCACCGCGTCGAGGGCCAAGACTCCGGGAAAGCGCTTGCTAATGCTGTGGGCCGCCAACAGCGCCATTAGTTAGTGCCAGTCAGGGTTTTCAATTCGTTCCAAAAGGCTTCGACATTGTCGCGGCGGATGGACCGCGCCGGTACGTCGAGCACCCCACCTTCGGGCAGAACCGAGCGGTCGCCGCGGGCGAGAGCGGCGAGGATGCGCACCGACTCGTACCCGTAGCGATACGGGTTTTGCACCACCGTGCCGTAGATGTGGCCGTCGATGATGCCTTGAAGGGTGGGAGCTTCCTCGTCAAAAGCGATGATTTGGATCTGGCCGGTCTTGCCAGCTTCCTTGATGGCTTCGAGGCACATCGGCGGATTGTAGGCAAATAGACCGACGACGCCGTGGAGGTCTGGGTACTTGGCAATCGCGTCCTCGACTTGGGCCTTGGCTTTGGCATAATCGAACTGGTCGGTGCGGGTGTCGAGAACGGTGTATTGGTCGCCGGTGATCGGGCCGCTGTTGGGGTCGTGGCGCGTCGGGTCAAAGGAGCGACCGAGCAGTTCGTCGATGAGGCCCTGGCGGCGCTGGCGGGCATTGAGTTGTTCGAGACGACCGACGAAAATCATGATATTGCCGCCGTCGGGCAGGGCTTCTTTGACCAATGCCCCACAGGCGCGGCCGGCCGAGTAGTTGTCGATGCCAATAAAGCAAAGGCGGTTGCTCTTCGGAGCGTCCGAGTCGTGAGTGAGCAGGTTAGTGTGAGCGGCGGCCTCGTTGATCAAGTTGGTCTGATTGTCCGGGTCGATGGGGCTTATGGCCATGCCGTCGATGCCACGGGCCAGCAGGGCCTGGACGATGCGCTTTTGGTCGGCGACCCCTTCGCCGGGCATTTGTACCTCGGCGTCAGCGGCAAATTCAGCGGCTGCGGCCTCAACTCCTTTGGCGGCAATGGTCCAAAAGGGACCAACGCCATTGGTGACAAAAGCGATTTGGGGGTTGGCCGCCGGTTGCGGCTCATCGCTACCGCCACAGGCGACAAAAATCAAGGCAAGGAGCAAAAAGGGCATTTTCATAGTTTATCTCGCTAGGAAGTTTAAGGGACGACGCCCGCTCATGGCCGTCGCGCCCTCGACGAGGGCAGGGCAACTCTCGTAGTTGCCCCTGCAAATGCGGAATGCCTATGTTACGTCCGGCAGAAAGGACGCGCAAGATCAACGACAAAGGAGGGGCCATGCAAAAGCCCAGCGCAATACTACTGGCGGTCGCCTTGGCCGCCACCGCAGGAGAGGCCAACGTGAGCAAAGACAGCTTTGGAACAACCGCAGCAGGACAGCCCGTAGATCGCTACACCCTCACAAACGACCACGGCACTATGGCCCGCGTCATCACCTATGGCGGGATCATCACCGAACTCCTCGTGCGCGATCGCGCCGGCACGCTGGGCGACGTAGTACTAGGCTTTGACCACTTGGAGCAGTACGAGCAGGAAAATCCGTACTTCGGCTGTATTACCGGGCGAGTCGCCAACCGCATCGCCGACGGCAAATTCTCCCTAGATGGCCAAGAGTACACGCTAGCGATCAACAATGGACCCAATCACCTGCACGGCGGAATAGTGGGCTTCGACAAGGTAGTATGGGACGCCGAGGTCGTGGACGATAAACGCGGACCAGCGGTGCGCTTGCACTACGTGAGCCAAGACGGCGAGGAGGGCTATCCAGGCACCGTGCCAGTGAGCGTGACATACACCTTGACCCACGACGACGAACTAGTCATCGCATACGAGGCGACCACGGACAAGCCTACGCCAATCAATCTGACCAACCACTCCTATTTCAACTTGGCCAGTAGCGGCCCCGTGCTCGGGCATATCCTCACGCTCCACGCCCGCTACTACACCGAGCCGGACGCCAACCAAATCCCCACTGGACGCATCTTGCCAGTCGCTGGCACACCTCTCGACTTTGTCAAACCAGCCGCCCTCGGCGGGCGAATCGGGCAGATTACCATCGGCGGCTACGACCACAACTACGTGCTGGACAATGGAGGCCGGGCTGAGCCGGGGCTAGCCGCCGAGGTGTACGAACCGGAGAGCGGGCGGGTAATGGAACTGTACACCACCGAGCCGGGCGTACAGTTTTACTCGGCCATCCACCTCAACGGAGTTCAAGGCAAAGGCGGGACAATCTACAATCAGTACCACGCCCTGTGCCTAGAGACCCAGCACTATCCCGACTCGATCAACCAGCCGGGCTTTCCGTCGGTAGTATTGCGTCCGGGAGAGACCTACCGGACGGTTACGATACACAAATTTTCGACGCGGTAAGGAGCTTGACGCGGATGGGTCTTCCAACTTCTTCAGGCTTCCCACCGCTCCCATCCCCGATGCTCGTGCGTGCCGCCGAAGTGTTGGGGATGGAAAATCTCGGCGAGGATTTCAGCCGACTCCACCAAGCGCGGCCCCGGGCGATTGAAAAACTGGTTGCCGTCAGTGAGGAACACCTGCCCCTGCTGCACGGCTTGCAGCCGAGACCAAAGCGGATGCTGGGTAAGCGCTGGCAACTCGCGTCGGGAGCGAGACATATCAAAGCCGCAGGGCATCAGGACGATAATATCCGGCTGGGCTTCCACTAGCTCCTCCCACGACAGCCAAGGGGAATGCGTCCCTGCCGCCGCAAAGAGATTTTGGCCACCGGCGATCTCCACCAATTCGGGAATCCAATTGCCCGCAGCCATCAGCGGCTCAAACCACTCGATGCAGGCAATGCGCGGACAATGATCGATATCGCGAGTGCGAGCGGCGATCTGATCTAGCCGGTCCCGCAATTGAGCCACCAAAGCGCGCCCCCGCTCCTCCACCTCTAGCGCCACAGCCACCCGGTCGATATCGCCCCAGACATCGGCCAAGGCGTTAGGCTCCAACGATAGAATAGCAGGCCGCGAGCGCACCAATTGACAGGCGGCCTCTTCGACGTCTCTAAGACTGACGGCGCAAACTTCGCACTGCGATTGCGTCACCAACCAATCCGGTGCCAACTCGTCGAGCAGATCGGCATCCACCCGGTACACCGAAGTAGCTTCCTGCAAAATGGCTTTGACTCGCTGATCAATCTGATACGAGGTCCCGTCTGGGTCGAATTTGGGAGCCGTGCAGGCCGGTAAGTCGCCGACGCCGGGCGGATAGTCGCACTCGTGGGAACGGCCGACTAGCTGTTCACCGCAACCGAGGGCGCAGATGATTTCAGTGCTGCTGGGCAGGAGAGAAACGATGCGGTTCATGGTAGGGAGACACCTCATCTACTTCAAAGTTAATGTTTCAAGTACTTGACCAACTCGTATAGAGTGGAACAAACGCGCTGGCCCGTCGCCGTGTGAAGCCGCCAAGTCGCGTCGCCGTTATCGCAGATGATCTCAACGCACGTCGGCGCGTCTTCCCCCACGCGAAACCCCGCTCGTTCCAACGCGCGCGCCGTCCACAGGGCATGGATCCCTTCTCCCACTAAACCAACTTCCCCTTCCGGCTCTTGCGCCAACTGGAACGAACCAATGGCCGGGTCGAATTCCACGTCCGCGAACGCCCGCTGAAAAGCCCCGCTCAGCACCAAGTCTTCCGGTGCCCCGGTTTGCAAAGGACCATCCAACGGCAGCAACCAGAGGCGGTCGGCGCAGCGCAGCGCCAAGTCCAAATCGTGCGTGGAGAGCAAGACGGCGCGATCGCTAGCGCCAGCCAAGCGCCGCAACAACTGCACGATTTCGACGCGACGCGGCAAGTCCAAAAAGGCCGTAGGCTCGTCGAGGAGCAGCACCGCTGGTTCCTGCGCCAAGGCGCGGGCAATCATCACCTTTTGCCGTTCGCCATCACTCAGTTCGCCGACGCTATGCACAGCCAGTTCCCTAGCCCCCACCGCGTCAATGGCCCAGCGCACCACCTCTTCGTCTTCCTGAGAAAGACGGCCGTCCCAACCCGTGTACGGGTAGCGACCCAGCGCCACGAGTGCATAGGCCGACAGATTGCCCACATCCACCCGTTCAGTCAGAACTAAGCCCAAAAGCCGCGCCCGCTCGCTCTCAGTCAGCCCATGTAGGTCGCGGCCCTCAAGGAGCACCTCACCAGCCAGCGGCCTTTGCAGACCAGCCAACGTGCGCATGAGCGTGGATTTGCCCGCACCATTGGGTCCCAACAAGCAGACCAGTTCCCCTTTGAGCAATTCCACGCCAATGTCCGCGGCCACGTTAATGCGCGGGCGTCGCTTGGGCGCATAGCCAATGCACAGGTCGCGCGTTTGTAGAATAGTCGCAGCCACGGCGTTCAGGCGGCAAAAGCCTGCCGCAGCGTGCGGCGGCGCAGGATGATCCAAGTGACCACGGGCGCGCCGATCAGAGCGGTGACCGCGTTGAGCGGCAGGGTGGCATCACTGCCGGGCAAACGGGCTACTAAGTCCGCAGTTAGGGCTAGGATGCCGCCCAAGAGTACACTAGCCGGCAGCAGCACGCGGTGGTCCGAAGTATTGAAAAGAGCGCGGCACAAATGCGGCACAGCCACGCCCAAAAAGCCAATGGGACCGCAATAGGCCGTGACCGCACCAGCCAACAACGCAGCGCTCGCAATAATCCACAGCCGCGCCTGCCGCGCACCCAAACCCATGCTACGCGCATACGTTTCGCCGAGCAGCAGGGCATTTAGCGGCTTAACCAGCAGTCCGGCAATCCCCAAACCGACCAGCACCACCGGCGCTAAAAAGGTGAGTTGCCCCCAAGCGACCGCGCCAAAGCTGCCAAAGGTCCACAGGACGTAAGTCTGCACCTGTTCGGGAATGCTGAAGTAGAGCAACACGCTGACCACGGCACTCGTCAGATAGCCGAACATGAGGCCGAGGATGAGCAAGGTCATAGTGTGCTGCACGCGCCGCCCCACGAAAAGCACTAAGCCCAGCACCAAGGCTGCCCCAGCCACGGCTGCGACGACCACGCCGACTTGACCCAAAAGCCCCAGACCAACCAGTAGCCCGGCCCCAGTGACGCCCGTGCCCAAAACGACCAACGCCACGCCCAGACTAGCTCCAGCGCTGATGCCGAGGATGAAAGGGTCGGCGAGGGGATTGCGGAACAGGGTCTGCATTTGCAAACCGCTGACGCTCAAAGCCGCGCCAGCCAACACCGCAGTGAGTGCGCGCGGCAAGCGAATCGCGTAGATGATGTGGCTCCAACTCGGCTTCTGGTCGGTTTCACCCCACAGGATGGCGACCACCGCATCGAGGGGAATGGACACCGACCCCACGCCCAAGCTGAGCGCAAAAAAGCCGAGCAAGGCCCCGGCCATTGCCAGAAAGAGTCCCCAGCGAGGCCCCAGCCGAGGCCAAGAGATGGTAGGAGCAGTCGCCACGGCGTCTCAGTCTAGTTTTTTATAAAACTTGAGCGCGTGGTCCGTCAGGAGATCGGGATGCAGGATTTTTATAAAATCGGCCAGCACGATATGAGGTTCGACAAGGCCGCTTTCCCAGTAGTCGTTACCGCCGTGCGCATTGAGCCGGGCGTTGGCATTGTACACTCGACCGCTTTGAAACGCGGCAAACGCAGTATAGCGCTCGTCCGCAGCCTCCACCTCTGCCAGCGAATGCCATTCATTGCGCATGGTCAGCCAAACGTCGGCCGCGTGGGCCTTTTCGTACACAGCCTCAAAATCCAAAGGCAGGCTCCCTCCGGAATCGTCGTCGGCCCACAGATACGCACCTCCGGCCGCGGCGACCAATTGAGCCGCGTAGCTCTTGCCGCCAGCGATGTGCCACGTATCGCGCCAGAGAGAGCCGCCCAACACCGTGGGGCGTTGGGCCGTTGGCACCTCCTGCACTAAGGCCGCGTAATGTTGGTACTGGGCCACAATATCCGCAAAGCGTTTTTCCGCCAGAGCTTCCGCGTTGAAAAACGCCGCGGTGAATTTGAGCCATTCCGTGCGGCCCAACAGCGCCGGCTCAGTGTACTCGGCGTTGATGGCCACGGCCACACCGGCTTGTTGCAAGACCGGGTGAGCATTGTACTGGGATTGAGCCGAGGCCACGGTCATCACCACGTCGGTCTCCAACTCCAGCACTAATTCGAGATTGACCCCGGCACCGTGCCCAATTTCGGCAATTTTACCAGCCGCAAAGCGCTGATTGATGCCCGGCGAATTCACCATTTTAATGTCACCAACTGCGGCTAGATTTTCGAGGGCGTCGAGCAATTCGAGGTGCGGCAATTGAGTGGTCGATAAAGCCGCGAGACGACGGATGGGCACGGTGATGCGCTGCACACCGTCGTACCCGTCGGGTGCGGGAGTGCCGCATTGGACCAATAAGTACTGAACAGCTTCTTCGGCACCGGGCCACGGAGTATGCACAGTGACCACTTTGTAGTTGTCGAAGTACTCAATCGCAAAGCTCTCGGCGTATTGCAGCTCGGCCTTGTCAGGGAAATAGTCCTGCGCCGAATCGTAGCTATCGACGCAGTCGTCCCCGTTCGCCGCCGACACGCCAAAAACCAGCCACGCCCAAAAACACACCTTGCGCATCAAACGCCTCCACCGAGAATCCACTTACGCATCGTCCGCGCCCTCCCCCGGCTTCCACAACACATCCGCTTCCCCGCCATCGTTAGCGGCCCGCGCCATCGCGAACAACAAGTCGGAGAGCCGGTTGAGATACAGCAAAACCGGCTCTCCGACTTGCTCTTGTTCCGCGAGTTGCCAAGCTGCACGCTCGGCGCGCCGACACACCGTACGCGCAAGGTGAAGCCAAGCAGCGGGAAGCCGTCCTCCAGGCAAGATAAAGCTCCGCAAAGGAGCCAAATC
>JAJDYK010000278.1 GCA_022825185.1 Candidatus Latescibacterota bacterium
TATCATCTGCTGGTAGTCGGCGTAATATGTGGCCTCAGCACCCCACGCTTCCAGCAATCGCCGCGCCGATGCCTCCTCCGGGTCGGCGACCGCCACCAACTCTACGCCACCATCGGCTTTTAGCCGGGGAATGTGCGCACCACGCATGTTGCCACCACAGCCGATTAGGCCGAGGCGAATTTTCCTTTTTGCCATTGCGTCTCTCTCAATCTATTAGGTTAAATAGTGGTGCGACCCCACCGAACATCCCCGGAAAGCGGAACACGGCCTCGTCTTGGTCGCGGATGCGGTCGAGGACCGCTTCGTCGAGCAAAGTGCGCTGGCGATCGAAAAGAGCTTGCTCTTCTTCAACCGCGTACGACCCCTCGCGCCGCGCCTGCCCTTGCGCGGCGGCAATTTCAGGATCGGCGGCGAGTTTGGCCGCCATAGTTCCCAAGAATCGTTCCAGCAGCGAACGATGTCCGCCGTCGGACGCCTGTGCAGCCGCCGCGTCAAAAGCAGCGTGGCATTTCACCAGCCGCTCGCGCCAGTCGTCGGGCACCTCGCCGTCGAGGGTGAAAGGCGCGGCGTGGCCCAACAGCGGCGTGCGATCCTCGGTCTGGAAAGCTACGAGTACGCAACAATGATCCAAAGGCCGGGCGCGGCACCGGACGACGCTCCCCGGCTCAATATCGGCGATCTCGCCCGCGGCGAGCGGCTGCGTTTTTACCCCGTCCATGGAGAGCACGTCCAAATACGCCTCAGCGCAGAAGTGGGCGACAATATGCTCGCGGGGCCGCCCTTGTATCCCGCAACGCCCAAAAGGCAGCGAATACACCCAGTCGCCATCAGTCGCGCCCTCACCTTTCCCGCGCAACTGGCGCAAGGCGCGGCAAAGGCGCTCGGCCTCACCCGCCGCATCCGTAGTCCTCGGCGCAACCGCTCCTGCTTCATCCACCTCCACCCGATAAGGCACCCCGTACCCAAACAACCGCGCCCTCAACGGATCACCCATCTCGTCCATCCTCTGCATCTAAGTAAATCCCACAGATCACAATCCAAATCCCAGTCCTCATCCTGTCCATCACACAAATCCCATAAATCACAGTAACTCCTCGGCGCACTCGGCCACCTTGCGGAAGGCCGTGGCGTATTGCCCGATGATGGTAGCGTCGTAGTGCTTAAACCACGGAATCGAATAAATGCGACCGGTCATGCGCTCGGTCACCGGCAGACTGCCCGGCCCCTGCCGCAGGTCGCGGTTGGAGTGGGCAATGCGCGTGGGTTGGCCGTGTCCATAAATGTCGGCCTCGTTGAGCATTGGGTGCAGGTGCATCAGTTCATTGGCTCCCGGCATGATCTTGTACGACCCGGTCTCGGCCGTGACCGCTGCGCAGAAGCGCTCGACCGGTAGGCCACCTAATTCCTCGGGCGCGTACAACCCTTTGGCCGCGTACCAGCCGCCCATCGTCGAGCCGCTGTCAGCCGGAGGCCGATGCGCTCTTAGCCCCGGGACGCCTTCGAGCAGGTCCCAGAAGTAATTCATCGCCCGCTGAATTTCCTGCATCCGCTCGTCGTAGTGCTTTAGCTGCGTGCGGCCCACCGCTGAAGACAACTGATGCATCCGGTATTTGTATCCGCCCAGCGGCATCCTAGCAAAAGGCTTTAGCGCAGGATCTTCTAAGAAGCGAGTGCGCTCATAATGCCCAAAAGCCGCAGCGCGCTCGTACAGGGCTTGATCGTCAGTAACCAAAAAGCCCCCTTCGCCACAGGCCAACGACTTGCCCGACATAATCGACATCGCGCCGATGTGGCCGATTGTGCCCAGCAGCCGCCCTTTGTAGCGGCCCCCTTGGGCGTGCGAGACATCTTCAATCACCTTCAGCCCGTGCCGCTCGGCAATGTCCATGATCGGGTCCATATCGGCTGGATAGGCGCAGTAATGCACGGGGACAATGGCCTTCGTCCGCTCGGTAATGCGGTGCTCAATGTCGTCGGGGTCCATCGTTAGCGTGTCGGGATCGATCTCGGAAAATACCACCGTGCCCCCCAGTGAGAACACCTGCAGCGACGTGCCCCAAAAGGTCATGCTCTGCGAGATAATCTCGTCGCCAACGCCAACGCCGCAGGCCCACAATGCGGCGTGAATCGCGGCCGTGCCCGTGTTGTGGCAGAGAGCGTGCTGCAAGCCGAAGTAGGACTTCAGGTCCTCTTCAAAGTCCAAGGTTAGGTCCCAGCCCGACATCGCCCCGCGCCGCAGCACGTCGAGCACGGCTTCTTCATCTTCAGCAGTGATAATCGGCCAGCGGAAAATATCGCCTTCGTCAGCAGTGACGGCCTTGGGACCGCCGAAGAAGGCCAACTTGCTCATTGCCATACTATGCTCTTTCTATGCGCTAAGAACCCATAATTTTTCGCAGCCGCGCCTGCGTCGGCATGTAGTTGCTCTCCCACACCTGCTGCACTACCCCATCGGCGATATAGGCCAGGCGCGGAAAGCCGTGACCAAAGGTCAAGCGACGAAAGTCCGTCTGCGATATAGTGGCAATGTCAAAGCGCGGTTGCAACTGCTTCTTGAAGTCGATCACTTGCGGTGCATCCTGCGCGAAACTCGTCAGAGCGATGAGCCGTGGCAACTGGGGGTCTTGGGCGATGACGTTCATCTTGGGCACGGCATTTTTGCAGTGGACGCACGTGGGGCTGAACAATTCGATCAGGTATTCGCCCTGCATCAAATCGACATCCACGCCTTTAAGTGCCAATCCGGAGAGTCGCACGCCGCTTTTGAGGTCCGACTGCGAGATGCGCTCTAGCTCTGGAAAAAACCGCACGCCGCCTACCGCCAGTCCGACGACGAGTGAGCCTAACACCATCCGACTCGTCAGCGGCCAGACGGGCGCACCACCCGCGCCCCACCAATTGGGCCGATCAACTATGGGCGCGGCGTTTGCACTGCGGCGCATTCCCCACCAAGCAAACAGCAGCACCACCACCATCACGCCATCTTCTATCGCCGCTTCCCCTGGCCCGCGCTCGACGAGGGCACCGAAGCAGCCGCAGTCAATCGAGGCCCCCATGTGCCAAGCCTTAGCCGTCAGCGCGGTAAACGCGGCCATCAGCGCTGTCGCCACCGGCAAGCATAGCCGCGGCTGCCAGTTGAGCAGCAGCGCCCAGCCGAGGAAAAATTCAATCGGCCCCAACACAATGGTCGCCTTGGCGACTGCCGACGCTGTCTCCCATTCCGTCACCCCGAGTATCTGCGCATAGGGAATGGCCTCCCAATAAAAAAGCACCGGCTCCCATGTCTTAATCGCTCCAGCGACGAGATACACGACTCCGATAACCATCTGGCCAACGCGCGCGGCCTTGCTTATACCATCCATATCAAGTACTCCTCAATCGGTCAATTCGGTGAATACGGCCGAAAATACGCGCCGCGTTTGGCGCATCCATACCTTCACCTCGTCCTCGAAGGCCGCTACGTCTTTAGCACCAAGAGCGCGGCTCAATATCTCCAACTCGCGGCCGGTCGGCAGGGCGTCGCTGGCCCTTTCGCTGGCGAGCCGCATGCCCTTTTCCACCGCCCGAAGATACTCGTACGCGTCGAGGAGGAAGTGACCCCGCTCCGAGTCTAAATAACCCTGCTCGACGAGCAGTTGCAGCGCACTTCTCGTGCTGCCCACGCGCAAGTCTCGGTCCCGATAGCCCCACTTCAGCACCAATACCTGCGCCACAAATTCGATATCGACGATACCGCCTGGACCGCGCTTGATATTGATGCGCGCTTGGCGCTTGCCCTGCGGCTCCATCCGCTGGCGCATCTCCTGCATCTGCACGACCAAGGCCGTTTCTACTTCTCGACTGTAAACGAAGCGCTCAATCGCCCGCAAGACCCGCGCACCAAATTCGGCATCGCCGGCCACTTGGCGCGCGCGACTCAGCGCCATCCGCTCCCAAGTAGCCGCCCGCTGCGCCAAGTAACGGCGGTAGCCGACCAGCGAGATGGCCATGGGAGCGCTGGCCCCTTCGGGCCGTAGCCGCGCATCCACCGAATACAGCCCTCCTTCGGCCAACAGGGCGATCAGACGCTGGCTGAACTCAATGAAAAATACGCTATTCGGCACGCCGCGGCGCGTCTTGCCGTCGCTTTCGTACACGAAAAACAAATCCAAATCCGAACCGAAATCCACCTCGCGGCCCCCAAACTTGCCGCCGGCCAATACGGCGAACCGCACGTCGCGGCCCTGCCGGTTGCGCGGCTTGCCCCACCGCCGCACTAACGGCCCCCAAGCCAGCCGATAGACCGCTTGCAACACGTCTTCGCCCAATTCCGTTAGCCGCAGGAAAGTCTCTTCCTCGGTCGCCAAGCCCATCAGGTCGTCGGCCCCAATCCGCAGGAGGGATTTGTTCTGCATCCGCGCGATGGCGGGCAAATCGCCGCGCGTCGGGCCAGACTCCAAACCCCAGCCAGCCTGACTAACTAAGCTGTCGAGCAGGGCTGGATCGCGGCGCAAAAGATCGGCGAGAAAGCGGCTTGAGCCACAGATGGCAATGAGCAAGGTGCGAAAGCCTGCGTGCTCTTGCAACAAGGAGTACAAAGCACCCGGCGCACCATACGCTTCGACTATCTGGGTGAAGCGCAAAAATCCTTGGTCTGGATCGGGAGCGGCGGCCAGCGAATTCAGCAGTTCCGGCAACAGGGCCTCAAAGTGGGCACGTCCCCCGCTCAGCAGCACGCCCATGGCCACCAGACGCTGCAAGCGGCGGTGCGCAGCAGTCCCATCGACGAAACCCCGCTCCACCAAGTCGGCCTTTGCCGCCGCGCTGCCGTTTTCGACTTCTAAAAGCCACGTCGGCGAGCGTGGAGCCGCCGTGTCACGGTAAAACAACGCGGCAAACAGCCGGCGTACCCGCAGCCGGTGTCCGGCGAGCGCAGCGCTAAAGGCCCGCGCATCTTCATACCCCATGACCAAGACCAAGGCTCGCAAGGCTTGTGCATCTTCTGGGACGGAGTAGTCGGGTCGGCCAGAGGCGATTTGCAACAGGTTTTCAACGCGGCGAAAAAACTCGTACGCGTTTTTTAGGGCGCTGGCTTCTGCCGCAGTCAAGGCCGCCTTCATCGCACCTTTAGGCGAGACCACCTCGGCCAAGCGGTCAATAGCCGCTAGCGTGTTGTGGCTGCGCACTTGGGGCTGGATGCCCCCATAGAGCAGTTGTAGGCATTGGACGATGAATTCGATGTCGCGAATCCCGCCCGCTTGCAGCTTGATGTTGTTCTCGCCACGGGGACGCTCGCGGATGCTCGCCTCGATCCGCTCCTTGATGCGGCGGATTTCCTCGTGCGGTGCCGAATGGAAGTGAGCCGGATAGATAAAGGGCTGGAGCATGGCCGCGTATTGCTCCCCCAGCGTCCGCGACCCCGCCACGTGCCGGGCCTTGATCAGCATCTGCCGCTCCCACAGTTCGCCGCGCGTCTCGTAATACCTCCAACTAGCGCGCAACGAGTGGGTCAAGGTGCCGCTCGCGCCCTCGGGGCGCAGCCGCATATCGACGCGGTAGAAAAACCCCTCCTTGGTCGCCTCGGTCAGCACGTGGACTAGGCGCTGGCCTAAGCGGCGAAAAAACTCGCTGTTCTCCAGTGGCGTTCCCTCCCCCTCAGGCTGGGTCTCGCCCTCGCCATCCCACACGAAAATTAGGTCGATGTCCGAGCTGTAGTTTAACTCCTGCCCGCCGTATTTGCCCAAGCCGACGACGAGAAAGCGCGCCGGGCGACCGCGCTCGTCCAGCGGACGACCGTGCTCCTGCCACAAGGCGTGCTGGCATGTTTCAAGGGCCAACTCAACCACCACATCGGCTAAGTCGGCCAGCTCTTTTCCTATCTGTGCAACCGGCTTGGTGCCGAGGATTTCGGCGGCACCAATGCGCAAAAACTCGCGCCGATGCACCCGCCGCAACACCTCCAAACGCTCCTCAAACTCGGAGACATGACCGATATCAGTGCGCAAAATCTGCCGCAGGGTACCCCGCTCCAGTGGCTCGACTAAGTGCGGAGTCTCGACCAACAGCCACAATAGGAACTCGAAATCGCGCACCAAGATGTCGGCGAGAAAGGTGCTGTGGCTTACGACCTGCACCAAGCGCTGACACAGAATGGGATCGGCCTCTAAGTGAGAGAAAAGCCCTTGCGGGCCGTATGCCACAGCCAAGCGCACCAACTGCCGCAGTCCCTCGTCCGGCCGGCCCGTCGTAGCCAGTTCGGCCAGCGCGAGGGCTGGCAACGGCGCGGATTGCGGTGGGCCACCGATCCGGTCCAAGGTCTCTAGGGCTTGGACCGGATCGGCAAAACCCAATTGCGCTAGGGGATCAAGGGCTTCAGCCGCGTCCGCGGTGAGCGCGCGACGGGCCAGTTCCAATGCGGTGGGCACTACCGGACTTCAGAGGGCGTTTTCGCCGGTTTCGCCGGTGCGGATGCGGATGGCCTCGATCAGTTCGGAGACAAAGATCTTGCCGTCGCCGACCTCGCCGGTGGCAGCCGACTGCATAATGGTCTCCACCGCTTCGTCGAGTTGGCCATCGCCAACGGCCAATTCAATGCGAATTTTGGGCATGAAATCGAGCTGGTACTCAGCACCGCGGTAGATTTCGCTGTGGCCGCGCTGGCGACCGCAGCCGCGCACCTCGCTAACGGACATACCGACGAGGCCAATCGCGGCCAAGGAGCTTTTGACCTCGTCGAGTTTGAAGGGCTTGATAAAGGCCACGATGTTTTTCACGGCAGCCTCTCAACGGGCCGAAAAGCGGGGCTTGCGGCCGTAGCTTATGCCGCCAGCCGCGGGCATCGGGGCGACGTCGAGGGGCTTTTGTTGGCTACCGTGGATGGGGCCGATGCAACTGGCCGGAATCTCTTCGGTCAGTACGACCGTGCCGCGAGAAAAAAAGCGACAGCCCTCCTCGTGGGCCTTGGCCGCGAGGATCTCCACTACGCAGGGGGTGTCGCGTTGGTGACTATGCGACTCGGCCGCCTCGTGTGTCAGCGACAGATGCACGTAGTAGCGATCACCTGGGGAAATACCCTCGCGGGTAAAGCGCTGGGCCGCGCTGCGAGTCGTGCCCATGTAGAGTCGGTCGGGCGGCGGGTTCATAGGCTCGCCGTCCATATCGACGAAAAAACTGTGTCCGTATAGCGCGCGAACGCCAAACTCGTTCAGTTCAAAGCGATACTGCCCTGGGGCTTTGACGAGATCGACGACATCGGCTTCGGTTATCTCTGCGTAGCGTTCTTGTACTCCTTGTACTACTTGATCCAACGGCGCGTAGCCGTAAGCATCAATCTCCAGTCCAAATTCGTCGGGCCGATGCCTGAGCATCAGCGAAAGCAATTTGGAAATGCGACTTGTATTGGCCACTGCTCATCGCGTCCTTTCAGCATTTGTAGGGGCGACCGGCCGGTCGCCCCTACGGTCTTAGGGGTTCCACTGTGCGCGATAAGTTTCAATGGCCTGGGCAACCGCCTCGTCGGACAAGGCGATGATCTGGGCCGCCAGCATGGCCGCATTGCGGGCATTGTCAATGCCG
>JAJDYK010000186.1 GCA_022825185.1 Candidatus Latescibacterota bacterium
CTGGAATGTGGTATGGCGAGCGGCTAGAGGAGCATGAATCCGTCAACAGCGGCGACTTTGTTTACATCCCCGCTGGCGTCCCGCACCTTCCCTACAATCCCAGCGAGACAGAAACCTGCACCGCGGTGATTGCCCGGACGGACCCCAACGAACAAGAGAGCGTTAAACTCTTACCGGAACTGGACGAGATACACAGCTAGACAAAGGTCAATTGATACAGTCGTGCTGTTCTTTGCATCACTGCATCAAGTATATTATCATTTGATGTATATAATAGGAGCATCCCATGAGAACGACACTCGATATCGACGACCCAGTCCTCCGGGAGTTGAAGCGGCTCCAAACCAAGGAAGGCAAGTCCTTGGGCCGGCTCGTATCCGATCTGCTGGCGCGTGCGCTTAAGGAGGACGCTGCTCCCACCCCTACTGCGCCTCCGGTCTGGATCGCAAAGCCGATGGGCGCACGCGTCAATCTCTCCGACAAGGAAGCCGTGCATCGCGCCTTAGACCGATGATCTCCCATGAGCTACTCCTTGGACGTCAACATCCTTCTCTATTCGTCGGACGCCTCCAGTCCGTTCCACGCGAAGGCCAAGAGCTTTCTAGAATCCTGTATGAGTCGGAGCGATGTGCTCTATCTGAGTTGGCCGACGATAATGAGTTACCTGCGCATTGCTACACATCCATCCATATTCGATGAGCCGCTGACGCCCGAAGAGGCCATGGCCAACGTGGAGACGCTGCTCAATCTGCCCAATTCCCGCTGTCTGGCCGAGGAAGACGGATTCTGGGAGACGTGGCGATCCGTGACCAGTGAGACATCTGTGCGTGGCAACTTGGTGCCGGATGCACACCTTGCCGCGCTGCTTCGCTTCCACGGGGTGCGTCGGCTGTACACGCACGATCGCGACTATCGGAGATTCGATTTCCTCGATGTACAGGATCCACTCGCTTGACGCTCGATGAACAAAAACTCAGAGGAATGGTACCCGTCACCGACAATCTTCTCGATCAGATGGTCCAGGCCATTGTCGCCGAGGTCGATCCCGAGCAGGTGATCCTCTTCGGCTCTCGCGCTCGGGGCGACGCGCGGGAAGATTCGGATGTCGATCTGGTGGTGGTGGAGGCCGAGCCGTTTGGCCCGAAGCGAAGTCGCCGCCAGGAACTGGTCAGGCTCTACCACGCGCTGGTGGAATTTCCCGTTTCCACGGATATCCTCGTCTATTCCCATGAAGACGTCGACTACTGGCGCGACTCGCTCAATCACGTTCTGGCGCGGGCGCTGCGGGAAGGGAAGGTGCTTTATGAGCGACGTTAAATGTGCGAGGATGTTGCTGGATGCGGCTGAGCGCGATGTCGCGGCTCTTCGGGCCATGTGCCATTCAGAAGAAATCTCCGACGAGATTTTCGGCTTTCACGTGCAGCAGGCCACCGAGAAGCTGTTCAAATCTTGGATCGCAGGGCCTCCATTGACCGCTGCACGCTTTCTTTTGGATACTCGACGTCGAACGGCAGGCAAATCAGTGTTAAGTCATCGAGAATTTGATATCGCAGTTTGTCTTTGTTGGTGAAGGTCTGTGATTGCGGGTAGATCAGCGCCACGGCATCACAACCGTAGCCCTTACCGTAGGCGTAAAGCTGGTACAGGTCGTCTTGGTCGATACCATGCTTCGGATGGTCGGCGAACGCGTTGATGCGTTTCCACTTGGCGTCGAGGATGAATCGGACGCGGTGGCTGGCCGACAGGGTGATGTCTGGTTTCATCGTGAACGCTTCTTGGTCACCAATGCGGACAAGCTTCTTTTGAGGATGCTGGGCGCGTACCAGATAGCAGTCTTGATGACGTCGAAAACTGTGTGTGACGAAGTCCTCAAACACCTGCTCCATAGGGAACAGCAAGGACAGGTTCCGATGGGGGCCGGAGAAAGTCGTCAACCCATGCCCGAACAGGAACAAACCTACCCACTGCATCACCGGCCCGTAATGCTGCATGGAACGATCCACTTGGTGCCGCTGCCAGTCCGCGTGTAGGTTGGCCGTTTTCGGCACGTCGGCGAATGTCGTCATCAATTGGTGCAACAGTCGTCGGTTTTCTGTGTTTCGCACCAGAGGTATCAGCTTGGCCATAGCGCTGTGAATGAGCCGGTTGGATGGCCTGTTGACGCTTAACTCGTCGTGCGAGACGTAGAATCGCGCATGATTGATCAAGTTCTCGCGAATTTGCTCGTGAAATAGAATACGTCCCCCTAGGTATGGCAGATTCTCTTCTACTGGGATGTAGCGCCTAGCGAGACCGCCACGGGCGAGTTCGTTCAGGTTGACAAGGAACTGGCGAACGAAGACTTCAAGCATGGGGAATCGCTGCAACGCCCGGATGTCACTCTCCCGTAGCACCTTCTCCCCAAAACCCCGCCAGCATCGAAGCATGGGCAGAAACAGGCACTTGGTCTTTTCGTGGTCAGGCTCTGAATCGCCCCCGAGATCAATCTTCGGGAGGATCTCTATCACGGTGCCACGCTTTGTCGTGATGACGCCTACGTAGTTACTCGCCGTCAAGGTGCCGTTGGAATTTTGCTTAAATACACCTTGGAATGCCTTTAGTTCTTCCCACTCCTGTTCAGTTACAAAATCGAGTGGCTCGTACTCCCTGACCGTGAGGTGCCGGGCATCAGCCGTCACTTGTATCATCCGCATTGCCGGCATTGTATATCTTTTTGTACTCCTCCGGGTTTGTCCATCCGGGGGCGTCGCTGGGTAGCCGCTCGTAAATCGTTCGATCTTCGTCCGCTTGTTCGAGGTCCAAAGACAGATTCGCAACATCTTTTTTAGTGACAAAATCGTTCTGGCCGAGAACGGCTCGTATCTTAGACCAATCGTCAAAGAAGTACTCCTGCAACAGCGGGAATATCTTGTTTTGGAAGGCGTACGACAGTTTCTCCATAGTGTCGACGCCCAACAAGTATGTGTGGCCGATCTGACGTTCCCGGTCAAGCAGCGCCGTGATGCGTTCGTTCATGACCTTGAGCATTTTCTGACAATCAACACCTTTCACATCTGTAGATATATCTTTGTGGTCCGGCTCCGGCATCATCTCAACGAAGTCGAAGCGGCGGCGCAGCGCCGTGTCCAGCAATTGGATTGACCGATCCGCCGTGTTCATCGTGCCGATCAGGTAAAGATTTTTCGGGACGCCGAACGACTCGTTCGAGTAAGGCAGAATGACCTCTGTGGCGTCCTCTTTACCAAGCCGCCGGGAGTCCTCGATCAGCGTTATGAGTTCTCCGAATATCTTGGCGATGTTACCTCGGTTGATCTCGTCGATAATCAGTACGAACTGTTTTTCTTCTTCTTCTTTTGCAGCCTTAGCAATCCGCTTGAAAATACCGTCGTGCAACTCGTATCTGATTTGGCCGGTAGCCCCATCGTCCAATACTGGCCTGATACCCTCAATGAAGTCTTCATAGGCGAAGTTCTGATGGAAGGTCACCATGGCGATCTGGCCGGTGCAGGTGTCTGGATTGAACCGGAGTGCGCGAAACCTCTCGGTATCCC
The DNA here is from genome assembly GCA_022825185.1 of Candidatus Latescibacterota bacterium. The sequence continues at coordinate 3,552 of JAJDYK010000186.1, forward strand.
CTTCCTTGCGCTCACGCACTCTCGCACCATCAATGATCGCTAGAGCTCGGTCAACCGTATGGTAAGTCTTGCCGGTTCCCGGTGGGCCGTAGAGGATCTGGTTTAGGGGGTGTTTTACCGAATTAGGTGGAGTCCCCTTCTGACTGAGACGATAGGCGGAAAAGTTGATCTCGTACGGCTCAAGACCTCGGAAAGTGTCAGTGTCGCGGACTTGCTGTAGCCATTCTCGATAGGATTTCCAATTGAATTCGTTATCCGGTGGTAGATCGACAAAGGTTTTCAGCGTGCCGTCGCAGGGAAGGAACTGGGACGAGTTGATAAGGAAGAGCGTCTGCGTCAGTTTCGCTTTACGAACGCCACGGAGTTCGAGTGCATCATCGAAATGTTTGGGGTCCACCGAGTCGAACCCTCGCACGGCACTGCGGAACAAGTTCCAAAGCAACTTTGGATCAGCCTGAACATTGCTGTAATAGAGCAAATTCTGCGGGTTTGCCGTTGGGAATACGAACGCGTCGTCCGAATCGTACAGCTCTTCTGGATATTGGTGCTTCACGTTGAAAACTTTCTCGACACTCCGATATATCAGCTTCCTGTTCGCCGAGCTTCGGCGTTGCGCGAGGCTATAGAAGAATGAGAACGGATCTATGTTCTCGTCGCCATAGCGTAGCAAAGGCGGTTCTGTCCCATCAGCTTTCCAAGCAATCCGCTTCGCACAGTCAATCAGAAATCCCTCGCCACCCTCAGAGATCTTGTTTGCAAGCTCCGAGAACCACTCAGTCCAATGGTAGATTTCGCGCATATCCTTACTCTTTCAAGATTGGAGTGTCTTTAACATCTGACGGTTTCAGGAGGAGTCAACTCATCTGCTGTGCTAATACGCCCGCGTCGTCCGCCCCAACTCCTCGGCCTCAATCCACTTCCGCAACACGACACCAGAGCGCGCTAGCAGCTCTCGATAAGGCCGCTCCAATGTCTTGTTTTTTGGGTTTTTTCCCGACTGCCGTGGCACCGCGTTGAAACGCCCACGCGCCTCGACGATGTTGCGGCTCGGATTGTGCACGGCGATTGTCAATACCCGGGCGCTGTAGCCCTCTGGATCGGCCACCTGCATTGACCACACCGACTTGCTGCCTCGCCGGCAGTTGGAAATATAGGAGGCGACGCAGTGGTTCATCGCCCGTCCTTCGAGAGTGAGCTCCTTCTTGGAAGTTAGCTCGCGGATGGTCCAACGCAGCCCGTCCTCTTTGTCGTCCATCCACTCAAATTCCGAGATACCCGACGACTCCCAACTCCCGCCGGGCTGGCGGTTATCGCGAGCTAAGCGCTCGTGCCATTCCTCGACTTGGCGCAGGAGCTTGACCGCGCCGCGTCCCTTCATGGTGTAGTTGGGTTGGGGTGGCTCGCCTTCCTCTGTGGGGACGAATTTTTGGTGATTGATATAATCGACGATTGGTCCGACCATGTCCGGGTCGAGCATGGGGTTTTCGACGAGGAAGAGGACTACGGTGCTCCAGAAGGATTCGTCGGCGAAACTGCGACCTAATTCCGTGGCTATTACGGCCTGCGCCAGCATCTCGCTGCCTCCTTGACCTACCACTTGCGCCCAGCGCAGGGCCTCGGTCGCCGTCAGGTCGCTCGGTGCCTCGGCAAAGACGTGTGCCATGCGCTTGGAGAGCACGAGCGGCAGGTCGGCCGTGCGGATGTTCTGCCCGCTGCCCACGTGGACGAACCATCCCTGCTGGCGTTGGGCTTCTGGGTCCCAGCCGCCGAACCACACTGAGTCCAAGCAGGTCGGCACGTCGTAGCGGGCCAAGAGGAATCGGACCAGCGCGGCGAATTGCCGCCGGGGATTGCGGCTGTCTGGCTTCCACTCGGATGGTGGCTGCTGCCAAGTGCCGCTGTGCCGCGCCAATGCGCCGAGGGCCTCGAGGAAGGTGTTGCCCTCCACTCGGCCCAAGCGATGGAGGGCTGGCCGCGCGTCGAGCAGATTGGGTGCCCGTTTCTCTAGGTGTAAGAGCAAATCCCGTAGCTGTGTCCGCTGGTCGCCAGCGAGTCCGGCAAAGGCCCGATGGATCAGGCGCAAGACCTCGGTGCGCAGCTCTTCTTCGGCGATGGCTCCGGCCCATAGCTGGTGAATGATGTCTTTGGTGCGCCGGCTGTGCTTGCGGCCTTTGTGCAGGGCTTGGGTGCTCTGGATCTGCTGGTAGAGCTTGAGCTCCTTGCTGCGCTGAGCCGCGCTTTTGTGGATGGCGTCGCCGAGTCCCTGTTGCCGACACCACGTCTGGTAGGCGGCCACTCCGTCTAGCCCCAGTTGCGCGACGTGTTGGTGCAGGGCGTCTTCGGCTTGGGTGGCCTGTTGGTCGCGCTGGTGGGCGGCGCGCTCTTGTCGTCGCTCCTGCCAAGTCTTGCTCAGGGCCGCGCTAAATCCGTGCTGGCGGCACCAGACCTTATAGGCTTCAATGGCCTCTAGGCCCAGCGATGCCATGTGCGCACCCAACTCGGCATTGGCGCGCGCGGTGGCACCCCGGCGACGGCTCTTTTTGCGCTTGGGTTGTTTAGCCATTTTGCAAAATCCGTGCTAGGTGATCGGCGGGTGCGTTCCCGCCGCTGAGGATGCCGACTACCTTTTTGCCGGCTAGAGAGTCGCGGATTTTTAGGGCCGCGGCCAATGATGCGGCTCCAGCTCCTTCGGCTACCAGCTTGGCTTCTCGCGCCAACAGGCCAATGGCCGCGTCGATTTCTTCGTCGGTGACGAGTTCGAAGCGATCGACGAGTTCCCACATCATGTGCGAGGTCATTGCAAAGGGTACGCGAGTGGCTAGCCCCTCGTGCCGCGTGGCCATGGGAGCGTCCACGTCGAGCCGCCGCTGTTGATAGGCTCGGTGGCATACGGGAGCGCTCTCGCTCTGCACGCCGATGATCTCGACCGATGGGTTTAGGTGGCGGGCGACGAGCGAGATGCCGCAGATACCGCTGCCGCCGCCGACGGGCACGATCAGCGCTTCCACATCGGGCAGGTCGGCAAAAATTTCCAAGCCCATGGTACCTACGCCGGCGATCAGCAGCGGCTCGTTGGCCGAGTGTACGTAGCGGTAGCCGGTGCGGCGCGCTTCGCGCTCGACTTGTTCGCGCGCCTCGTCGAAATCGCGACCAACGAGGCGGACTTCTGCGCCGAGGGTGCGCATGGCCGCAACTTTGGCGGGATTGCTGGCGCGCTCTGGTCCGTAGATGGTCACCGGCGTGTCAAAGAGCTGGCCGGCGTACGCCAGCGACTGGCCGTGGTTGCCGGTGCTCGCGCTGATGACGCCCCGCTGCCGCTCGGCAGGGGACAAACGCCCGATGAGGTTGACGCCGCCGCGCACCTTAAAGGCCCCCACGGGCTGCAAG
>JAJDYK010000329.1 GCA_022825185.1 Candidatus Latescibacterota bacterium
AACAAATAATACCTCCCACAGCCGCGTCGGGCAATATGCTTTAGCGGAGGAAGAACGTGCCCGAAAGCCGCACTTCGCGGATTTTTCGCGTCTTGTCTCTGAGGTGGTCTTTGTTGTTTTCGATGCGAATCCGCCCTTCGCCGCGGAAATTCGTGCTGAAATTGTAGGTCATGGACAACTGAGTGCGCCAGCGGTTTTCTTTGCCATTGGGGACGCGCTCTTCGTCGCCAGTGGCGATGGAGCGCGTTTCTTCTTCAAACTTCTGTTCTAAGTTGAGGGTGACGTCGCTTTTGAGCCGGCCTATTAGGGGCAGTCGCCGCGGCTTGAGGTTATGGGTGATCTTGAAGGTGGTGGTCACCTGCTCTCGGTCGCGGGTGCCGCGCAAGGGTTGCTCGCCATCATCTCCTCCGGTAGTTGGTTCAAAATCTCGGCTCTCCGAGGTGGAGAGCACGCGCTCGATGGTCGTGGTCGGTCCCCAGCGCCAACGGCCGTTCCACGACGCCCTGAACTCGGTCTTGGTCTCCTCAGAGAGCAGGTGGCCGGGCGCGAGGCTGCCCTCGCCCTCGCTGGCGTCCGAAGTCTGGAAACTCGCGTTTACCTGCGCGCTGTTGATCACTCGCTTTATCAACGGAATCCGGTCGGCTCGTCCCCAGCTAAGACTCACGCGCGGGTAGGTTCGCTCGTTGCGCAAGCGCAGCCGCTGCTGCGAAGCGCCGCTGCGCTCGGTGGTCTGTTCTTTGGAGTTGACCTTGACGCTAATGCCAAAGGGCAACCGCATCCCCGAGCCCGCCTCAAACGAGGACGTGTGCGACCAATTGTCTTGATGGGTTAGCCCTTGGGTCACTTGCCGCACCCGCAGTGTGTCTTCGAGGCCGAGTTGATAGGAAAGCGAGGGCCGCTGCAGTAAGTTAAAGTGGCGCGAGTTGGTGTTGCGCCGCCAACTGGCGTTGACCGGCTCGACGAGGCGGCCAGTCCATCCGGCGAGGCGGCGGAGGATATTGGGACCTTGCGGCGGCTCGGCTTTGGTTGGCTCTTTCTCAGTTTGGTTTTTCTTTTGCTCGGCTTTGGTTGGCTCTTTCTCAGTTTGGTTTTTCTTTTGCTCGGCTTGGCTTTCCTTCTGCTCGGCTTGGCTTTCCTTTGAGGTTGGCGCGTCCTCGTCTATGTTTCGGTTTCGACTGCGGTTGCGGTCTCGGTCGTCGCGCTGTTGCGCCTTGCGGCTTTGCCCTGGGGCCTTGCCCAAGTTTTTGAGCAGGGTCGGGATTTTGAGATTGAGGCGTGCAGAGAGGTCGTTCCGAGTGTCGATGTCGAGGGTATTGAACGGCAGGCCGCTGATTGAATCGATCGGGGCTACTCCGCGCCGCTGCGCTGGGTCATTTTGCTCTTCGTAATTGGCCTTGAAGGTGTAGTTCTGGTCCAGCCACGAGACCAAGCGCAGCGAAAAGCCCAAGTCGGCTGTTTGTCTGCGCCCGACCTCGCGGCCAAAGCTGCGCTTGTCGGGGACGAATTTTTTGCGCAAGTCTCGGTCGATTTTGAGGTTGTAGTTGGCCGATAAACCGGAGAGCGGATTGAGCTTAGAGGCATAGGTTTCGACGAGCGTAAAGTCTTCCTGTGCGGTCGTTTCGTCGTCGCCGCGGCGCAAAAGCCGCGAGGTGCGCCGACTGCCGTTGACCGCGTAGGTCAGGCTCGTCGGCAGCGGGCGAAACTCCATCCGCGTCCAGCCCTTGGGCATGAACGCCGGTAGCCAACTCATGATCCGCAGTTCTGGTTTGGGCAGGGGCATGCTGTAGTTGAAGTTCATGGTCTGGGCCTCGCGCTCGTTGATCGGGCGCACCGGATCCGAGCTGTGTTCGCGCGAGTGCGACAGCCGCAGGTTCATTTGGTCGAGGGTCCAGCGCAAGAGGAAGTTTTTGCCCTGCCGTCGGCTGATGGACACGTCGTAGAATTCTTTGGAGCGAACGGCTTGTTGCTCTAGCTTCTCTTCGGCGGTCAGCTCCACGTCCGAGCCGGGGCCGAAGCGCGGCAAGCTGGTCGAGCGGCTGAAATTTACCTTGACCGGGATCAAAAATCCCCAGCTACTCGGCAGGAGCTTTTGCGCGTTGGTGGAGACCGACAGCGCGGCTTCGCGGTCGGTGCTGTTGCCTCCTTGGCCGGTAAAGCTGCGGAAGTTTTCCTGCCGCCAGAGCACGTTGCCGCCGAGGTTGGCAAAGTCGGCTAGCTTGGTGTTGAGTTGGGCGTACGCGGCCAGCCCGGGATCGTTGCGCGCCTCGTCGAGGCGCAGCTCGTCGAGGAAGATGCGACCGCTGTACGCGCGGTTTGCGGCGCGGTTGCGCAGGCCAATGCTCAGTTGTTTGATCGACTGCATTGACGGGTTGCCGCGCACCCGGTAAATGGCTTGCTCGCCGCTGCGCAGGCCCGACCGCGCAAAGACTTGGTCTAGGGAAAAGCGCTCGACTTGGGGATCGTAGCCAGCCGCGTGCAGCGCCTCTAACTCGCGTTGAGCGATCAAGCTCTTGCCGTCTAGCGGTGCCCCGCGCGGGTCAATTACCCGGTAAGTGTAGTAGAACTCGCCCGTGGTGGTATCGGCCAGCCCGGATTGCAGCAGGGCCTTGAGTTGGGAGATGACCGGCAAATCCACATCTACTTGATTGCCCTTCCAGCCCTTGCGCCCCCCGGTCCAACCCGGGAAAATGGGGCTGATGGTTTCGTAGTAGTTGGTCGAATCCACGCCAAAGCGCACGAAGAGCACCAAATCGCTCGAATCGCCATGGGCGTATTCAATGGTCCCGCTCGAATCGCCATAGACGTACATGCGCAGCCGCTCGTAGCTGGTGTAATTGGCAGAGCGGGTCAGGATGCGAGTCGCCGACATTTGGTGTCCAGGCTCTAGATTTTCGTAGGCCAGCACGAGCGACTGCTCGCGTTCGCGGGTGCGCGACTGCACGTTGCGGCGGATCTTTACGCCGGGTGGCGGTCGGTAGCTCTGGCTTTTGTCGGTGCCGATGACCGTGACGTCGAGGGCCTCGCGGTCGCCGAGCGGGAAGCGCTCGTCGAGCCGCACTACTTCGTCCTCTTGCCACTTGTTGCCCACGATTTCCACCAGCGCGATCTCGGCTCGCACGGTGTCTGCTACGTCTGACCGCGGCTCGCTTGAAAGCATCAGGCGCGCGTATTCGATGCGGGTGGAGTCGGGCAAGCCCACGCGCTCGACGTGGGGGCCGAACAGGGGCACGCGGAGCTGACGCCAGCCCTTGTTCTCGGTGCCGGCGACCTCGTAGTGGATCGACGACAGGTCGATCTCGTAGTGGTAGTAGTTGTTGCGTCGGTCGAGTACGCCGTTGTTGTTGAGATCTTCGGTGTCCGGGCGGTCGCCGCTTTCAACGTCTTTTTTGTTGTTCTCGGTGCCGTTGATATGGCTGTAATCGTTCTTGTTGCGCTGAGCGTCGTATTTCCAGTTGTCGCCCTCGGGGTCGTCGGGCGAGCGGTTGGGGCGCAGGGGATCGGGGTCTGGGTAGAGCGCGGCAAAGGCCTGCTTTCGCTCGGCTAGGGAGCGGGTGGTGTCGAACTGGGCGTCTTGCAGCCGCAAGTAGAAATTCAATTCGGCTTCGTCGTTGCGGCCGTCGATGCCCACGTCTTCCTCCCGCTCCACCAAGCCATCCCCTGCGGCTTGCCCGGGGAAAGGCTCGTCTTCGGTGTCGAGGCGGCCATTGGCGATGTAGTCCTCGTTGATTTGGTCGCCTAAGTTCACGTGCAAGGTGCCCTCTTGGCCCCGGACCCAGATCTCTAGGAACTTGGACTCGGACAAGTCGTTGACCGTCGAAAAGGCGAGGGAAACTCCTCCCCAAGACTCGGCGGCTTCGAGGCGTGGCAGCAGTTCTAGCGCTAGGATGTCGGTGCGCCGGTTTTGGGCTTCGATTTGCTCTTCTTGGTTGGGCCAGATGTCGGTGCGCAGCACCCCGTTGTAGGGATTATACCAGATGAAATGCGTGCGATTTTCCGCGCCGAAGCGCGCGCCAACTGGTGCGCTAGCCGGTGCCCAGCGCGTGCGGTTGACGACTAGGGAAATGGGCCGCTCGCTGTCTTCAAAATCGTCGATGTAGCCGCGTCCCTTGGTGTTGAGATTGGGGCGGCTTTGCGCAATTTCGGCGTCAAGGGTGACTTCCGAGGGAACGGCCGTCTTGACCAGCGGCAGCATATCGACGACGCGGGTGAGGATTGGCACTTCGCGCCGAGCGCGCAGATCGAGGTTCCAGATCACCGTGCGCGTCGGCTCATTGCCCACCCGCACCCGCCGGTCGCTCGAACGCTCGTTGTTGTAGATCATGGTGCTGCCCAAGCGCCCGTCGCCGCCCCAGAACTCGTACTCGGTGCGCAGGCCCAACAGGGTCTTTTGCTGGCTGCCGATGTTGAAGACATCCTCGGATTCAAAGGAGATTTCCAAGTCCGCGCCGGGGTCGGCCACTTCCTGAGCGACCGAGCCGATAAACGTCACGCTGCCCGTGAAATCGACGCGGTAGTCGGTGTCTCGCGCCAGAGGGCGGCCGTTTAGCTGGACCTCTACGGTCTCGGGCCGGACGCCACCGAAGATACCGCCCAGCCGGATGCGCTGCTCTGAGGAGGCGGCGCGGACGAGGATTTTGTAGCGGCTGGCCTCGATCTGGGCGCGCTGCTGCTGCTCGTCGTAGATGGCGGGGACGGGTTCGTCGAGTAGGCCGCGATATTTGTTGGAGCGCGGGTCAAAGGGGCGCTGGTCGGGGAAAACCAAGTGCCCACGGATGTCGTCCAGCCCTATGTAGTCGGCGTCGATGACGCGGTCGGGTGCGCTGCCGGGGTCTTTGCCGCGCTCGTCCAAGCCCAAAATCTGCAAGTAGGAACGGCCTTGTTGCGAAAGTTGATCCTCTTGGCCGGACACTTCCTTGGCGATATCGACCTGCAAAGTCTTGGGGTCGAAGCGGCGGCCAGTGGAAAAACCAGAGGCAATGCGGTACACGTTTTTCCACTCTAGGTTCCAAGTGGGAAAACCCGGGCGGGGATTGCGGGCTTTGATCAGCTTCAGGTACAAGGAATCGGACTCGGCACCGGCTTTGAGCCGCGCCGTCTCCTGCTGGAGCGTACCGTCGAAGTCCGGCGCGTTGGTTTTGAAATGCACGGCCATGGCATAGGGGTCGGATACGGGCCTGTTGAGGATGATATAACCCGCCTCGGCCACGACCGAGTAGTCGTCGTCCGGGTCGAGCCGGTGCCAGGTCCCCTCCTCAAAGCAGCCGCTGTTGCGCAGGCGATTGCCCGCCGCGTCAAAGCACTCGATGGTGGAGAGGGAATCGGACGGATCGACCCACGCTGTACCAGGCCTGGCGAATAGCTCGGCGTCGTTCCGCGTATTGAAGTCGTTGATATAGACTTCGAGGCGGCTGATATCGACGAAGTTTTCCGGGCCAAACGGCACTCCTTCCAACAGCCGGCGGAAGTCGGAAAGGTGGGTGCGGTAGAATTCGTGCAAGAAGAAATACGTGTTGCGGATGTATTGGTAGTCTCTGAGCTGGAGCGTGTCGATGGCCGCTCCGCCCTTGAAGGTCTGGCGGTTGGACTTGCTCTTTTCGTGGCTGGCCACGGTTGTAAAGGCCAGCGGCCCGACGTGCCCTTTAGCGCGGATGCCAAAGAGGCCCTTGTTTTTCTGCCGGAAGCCGACGAAGCGCGTGTTGGGCAGCTCTAGGGTGGTGTTGCCGGCCTGCACCTCTTGGAATATGGAGTCTTCCTCGCCTTCGTAGTCGAGCTTGATCTGGTTGGATAGTTGATCGCCCAAACCGGAGCCAATGGCCGAGCCGAAGTTTTGGGTGTCTTGATCGATGCGGATGTTGATCAGTTCGCCGACTTTGCCTTCCACTGTGAAATCGGATTCCTGTTCGATGCCCAGCGAGGGAAACTTGGAACTGCGGCCAAACGAGGTCTGCACCTCGCCGTCGGTCCACTCGCTCTTGCCAGAAATGATGATGGTGCGCGAACCATTGAGCGCGAGGCTGGGGCCTTCGTCGCCGATAAAGCGCCGCAGGGGTTTGGGCGCGGAAAAGGGCACCGTCCACTCAAAGCGGCTGCCCCGGCGCTGGCGCTGCTCGGAAGCTGTGCTGCGAAAATCGCGGCGGATTTGCTGGTGCCAAAGCTGTCGGTGCCTCGCTTGGTATTCCATGCGGAGATAGTGGTCTAGAGCCACGGCGACCGTTGGTCCCTCGGTGAATCCGCTGACGCGGCGGCCGTAGTGGGCCATTCCCAAGGAGTCCACTGCGGCTTGGTACGAGATCAGCTCGCGGCCGGGAGCGGGCAAGAGCGGTTGGCCAGTCCCAAAGGCAGCTTGGCTAGGGACGGCAAAGCGCTGAGAAAGCGGGCCGTATAGCGGCTCGAAGTGCAGCTTAGGCTCGGCGCGTACCACTACCGCGAGCAAGCAGACACACAGCCACGAGAAAAACGCTTGGCGGGAAAAGCGGAGAAACACCTCTAAATTCACACCTATCGACGTCTATTGTTTGACGTGTTCGCAAGCCCCTAAAAGGCGGGAGCTGGCGGCGTCAAGCCGAATGCGCTCGGCGTACTACTCGGCGGTCTCAATTAAAGAGCGGTCTTTCAATTGAGGTTTAGCGGAAACGACTCAGAAGCCGTCAGTGGTGATTCGGCCACAGCCAAAGCAATGCGCCGAGCGGCTTCTGTATTAACCAAACGCGATAGGCGGTCTCCAGACCCAAAAACAGGAGGACGCTGCCCAGACGAAGCGGGCAACTACCTGAAAACATAGCACGCGGCTGCAATTATTTCAAGGAAGCCCTTGCAAAAACCATTCCTGTTGCACGGCGCGGGGAGTACTTTTTTAGCCGGTAGCCTAAGTTGTTATATTTGAGGGAACTAGGCCCGTGGCCGGCCGAGTGCGTGCCGCTTGCAACGAGGTGCCTTGAGTGCTACGCGCCACAGCTCCGTAACCCTTTCGACCCATGACGACCCTATCCCGTTACGTGCTTAAAGAGCACGGCTGGCCCTTTGTGCTCGGCTTTGTGCTGATCCTTTTCATCCTGCTGATCGACGTCGTTTTGCAGACGATGGACCAAGTGCTGAGCAAGGGGCTAACCCTGCTGGCCGCTCTCCAACTTTTGCTTTTCAACTTAGCTTGGATCGTGGCGCTGGCCGTGCCTATGGCCGTGCTCATCGCCGTGCTCATGGCCTTTGCCCGCCTCGCCGCCGACGGGGAAATCATCGCGGCCAAAGCCTGCGGGGTGAGCTTTTGGTCGCTCCTGCGGCCGGTGCTGGTAGCTGCTTTTTTGCTCACCCTATTGATGATCCTTTTTAATGACCAAGTTCTTCCGGATTGGAATCACCAAGCCCGCGTCCTATCGTCGAGCTTGCAACGAACGAAAGCCGCCTTGGTGCTGCGGGAAAAGGAAGGGGTCTTCATACCCAACTTGGGCGATTATCACCTGCTCATCCGCCAGATTGAACCGGAGACTAACGAACTGGCTGGCATCGCACTCTACGACGCCTCGCGCCCCGGGCCGCCGGTGATTGTCCACGCCCCTAGGGGACGCCTCGCGCTGTTGGGCGATGGAGCGTACATCCGCTTGGAGTTGGAGGAAGGCCATGTTCAGCGCGTCGAATCTAGTGAGGAAGAGCGTTTTTTTTACGGCACCTTCGCCCGCCAAGTGCTGCACATCAAGGACGAGCGCCGCCGCTACGAGCACCGTCCCTCGTCCTATCGCAGCGACCGCGAGCTAGACATCGCGGCCATGCACCGCTTGGTGCTAGAGCGCCGCGGCGAGCAGGAGCGCGCCTACGGACGCCTCGATTCGATTGCCGCGCGCTACCTCGAATTGCACCAAAGCCAGTTTGCCGACTCTACGGCCAGTGAGCTAGAGCGAGAAAGGGAACAGGCGGCCGAGGCGCTGCGCCGACAGTGGCGGCACATAGACCGCCGCGCGGGCCGGATCAACGAGTACTTGGTCGAGATTCACAAGAAGCTATCCATTCCGGCCGCCTGCCTGATCTTCGCGCTGGTCGGTGCCCCATTGGGGGCGCTGATTCGCCGGCGCGGTGCCGCCGTTTCTGTAGGCATCAGCCTGTTTTTCTTTTGGATCTACTGGATGTTCCTCATCGGCGGCGAGGAGTTGGCCGACCGCGGCTATATTCCACCGCCGTTGGCGATGTGGGCACCCAATTTAGTCTTCGCCCTCGTCGGATGGGGGCTGTTGCGGGTGGTTGCGTACGACCGCGCCGGGCACCGAGGGGCGAAAGAGACCTGAGATGCGCATCCTCGACCTCTATCTGACGCGCCGCTTTCTGTTGTGTCTGGGAATCGCCGTGGTGAGCCTGTTGCTCATTGCGGTGATTATCGATCTCACCGAAAACATCGATACGTTTATCGACTTTGAAGCTCGTCCCGAGCAGATATTGCTCTACTACGTCTATCGGCTCCCGTACTGGCTCATCTTGACCCTGCCCATCGCCGCGCTGCTGGGCGCACTCTTTGCCTTGACCAGCTTGGCGCGCCAGAACGAGATCACCGCCATGAAGGCCACTGGCATTAGCCTGTATCGCCTGCTGGCCCCGGTCTTGGCGTGTGCCCTCGCCGTTGCGGGCGCAGCCTTTTTCTTTACCGATTGGGTGGTGCCGTCCGCGACCTATCGGTACAACCAAATTAGCGATGAGATTAAGTCCTATCATCGCAGCGATGGGTCTCGTCGCCAAGTGCTGCTCCAAGATGCGGACAACCAGTTCGTGTACGCCCGCAGCTACGATGCGGGGCGGCAACGCGCCGACGAAGTGTCTTGGGAGCGGCTGCACGGCAACGCGCCGCTGGAGCGCGCGGTGGCCCGGCGCATGGAGTGGCGGGAGGGCACTTGGGTGCTGCTTGAAGGCCGCCGTTTTCACTTTGCTGCGGACGAGGCTGTGGCGACTTCTTCCTTCGATACTCTATCCCTGCCGAGTTTATCGTTGCTCCCCAGTGACTTTGCTCGCCAGCAGAAGGACCCCGAGGAAATGAACTACACCGAGCTGGCCTCCTACATCGCCCGCGCCACGCTCAACGGGGAGGACGCCACGCGCCAGCGCGTCGATTTGCACCTGAAAATATCCTTTCCCCTGACCAGCTTCATCATCATCGCCCTCGGCGCGATCCTCGGTGCCAATGCCCGCCGCGCTGGCTTGGCCAACAGCTTCGGCTTGGGGGTCCTGATCTGCTTTGTTTACTACAGTTGCGTCAAGGCTGGCCAAGCCCTCGGTTGGAATCAAATCCTCTCGCCTTGGCTAGGCGCGTGGATAGCCAACCTGTTGTTTGTCGTCTTGGCCTTGGTGCTGCTGTGGCGCGTACACAAATAAAAAGGCCGTTCGCCCGTCGGCGAACGGCCCTTGGGGAGACTCGTATTGGAACAAATGCTCAGCGGATGCCTTGCTCTAGGTGATAGATTTTGAGTTTGAGCGAAGCCGAGCGAGATTTCCAATTTTCAAGGAGGGCGGCCGCTTGCTGCCCTGCTTGGCCGTCGAGTCTCCCACTTAATCCGACTAATAGCTGTGCTAGGCGAGCGACCTTGTCTTCTGAGGCACCGGAGGTGAGCCGCTCAAAGTGGCCGATTAAATCGGCGTCCGACGAGGTGTCGGCGCGTTGGGTGATTCGGTGCAGGAAGCGGGCGTGATTGCGGGCGAAAGCCGCGTCCTCGCCGCACTTGCTGAGCAGGTGGCGCAGCAGCTTGGCCGATGGAGTCTCTTGGAGGATTTCAGCGGCTATCCGCGCTGCCCGTTGCCAGACGCGGGTGGTCGAAGTCATAGTTTGCGGCAGCCCGGTTTCGACAAAGAGCGCGAAGAGCGGTATCTGCGGCAAGTGCGCCAAGAACGCGCGCAAGAGGTTCTCATTGGGATCGCACTTGAGGAGACAATCGACTGCATAGGGCACCATAGATGGATGCGTGCGGCGCATTTTGTCGAGCAATACGGTCGCGATGTCGGCTGGGAGGCCCGCCGCTAGCGCCTCAGTGACCGGCGCGAGGGTCTGGCGGCTGATCGGCACGCCTCGCGCTGCTTCGCGGGCGACCGCGCGCTCTTTGCTGGTTAGAAATTGGGCGACTTCGTCGCACTGGCGCAGTGCTTGCACCAAGGCTGCGGCTAGTCGGGAATCGAGTTCCTTGTGCGCCAACCGCACGATCCGGCGCAGCAAGCGCAGCGAAGACAGCCAAGAGCGGTGCTGACTTAAAATGTCGATGGCCGCTAGCCGTCGGTTGTCGCCCGAGTCCTCGGCGATGGTCAAGAGTTGCTCCAAATCGTCCGCGCTGAGCACTAGCCCGTGTAGCTGGGCCTGTTCTGCGTGGAGCAATTGGTCTAGCGATGTTTCGGCGACTGGCGCAGCCTGTTGGCGCAAGTCGCGGATGTCCAACACCATAGGTTTTTGATCCTCATAGCTATGCCAAAACGAGCGGCACAACCACTAGACTATACAGGAACTGCTCTATGAAATAATGCAAGGGGAAAGTGCTGAAATTCATCGTGGGGATAACAAACGTAAAACCCACCCCGCGATAAAGCAAGCGAAAATATTGCGCTCTCTTTGCAGCCTATGGAGACGCGCTGGCTACCTCTAGGCTGAAGGGGTCGGATTCGTCCGCCAAGCGCACATTTAACACCCAATCGCCGTCAATCGAGACCCGGATCTTGCGCCGCACCCGAATCCCGTCAGCCGTGCGCGGCACGAGTACCAAGTCAAATTCCACCTCTAGACCGGCTGGCAGCACCCCGCCCGAAACCTCCGCGTGCTGGCCGGCCGGTACGTGGGTGCGGACAATCCGCGGCGCGTCCGCATCGGTCTCGTTGAGGTACGCCACTTCGAGATCGTAGGCGGTGTGATTGGCGACCGCGACGGTCCCGGGCTGGCTGGTGGGTTCGGGGGGCGCAGGCTCAGGTGCGAGCGGTGCGGTGGAGTCTTTGCCGCCGCAGCCGCTGAGCAGCCAAGCGGCTAGCAACAGCGCAGTTCCTACTGCGCGGTAACGTGCAACAATGCTTGGGCGATCCATTCCACCTCGTCGTCGCGCACGGTTCGCATGTCGAGCAGGAGCCGCTCGCGGGCGATGCGGCCGACTACGCCTTGCCGCCTGAGCTGGCGACCTAGCTGCTCGACCCGGACCGCGCTTGGCTGGAGGGCCACGGCCCGACTGGGAATCTCGGCTAGAGGCAGGGACCCGCTGCCGGCTTGCGCTAGCGATTCGACCACTTTGAGGCGCAGGGCGCGGCAGACTTCCTCGGGCAAAAGGGACAACAGCCTCTGGGCGCGCTCCTCCAGCGTCTCAACCGTCGCCCGCAGCATGGCCAGCGCTGGCATGGCCAGCGTTAGCTTGTCCGGCGGTAGGCGATAGAGCGATAATACCGCTTCGAGTGCAGCGTAAATCAGCTTGTCGCAGCGCAGGGCGCGCATGAGCGGATTTTGGCGCACCTGCTCTACGTATAGGCGCTGGCCGGCGATGATACCGGCTTGCGGCCCGCCCAGCACTTTGTCGCCGCTAAAGCTGACCGCGGCTGCTCCGGCCTTGAGACTGGCGGAGACCACCGGCTCGGGCGGTAGCCCCCACTGCTCCAGATCGACCAAGGCACCACTCCCTAAGTCGTGGACCA
>JAJDYK010000069.1 GCA_022825185.1 Candidatus Latescibacterota bacterium
GTCCTCGGGCAGATCCTCTTCTGCCTTGAGCCCCTCCTCCTGCTCGCGCAGTTCCTCCTCTTCCCCCTCCTCGCGCAGTTCGACGACCTCTTCGAGCAAGGGGTTGAGTTCGAGTTGCTGCTTGACTTCCAGCGTCAAATCTAAGGTGGACATCTGCAACAGCCGCAGCGACTGGATGAGCTGCGGTGCCATCCTTTGCTGGAGGCGCAAGCTGGTATTTTGCTCGGGACGAAGCATTATAAATTATTGTAAATTAATTACTTAATGAAAATAACCTGCCCTGATAGTAGCTGTAAAAACAAGCCCGTGCGGCGCGAAAAGTCAAGGTGCAAACGCGCCTACCGATCGACCCGCCAACTAAAGCGCTCGCCGAGGTAGATGCGCCGCACCTGCTCGTTGGCAATTAACTCTTCGGCTGTGCCCGCAGTTAAAATTTTGCCATCCACTAGGATATAGGCGCGCGCGGCGATCTCCAAGGTCTCGCGCACGTTGTGGTCGGTAATCAGTACGCCGAGACCTCGGTTCCTTAGTTCGGCGATGATGTTTTGGATGTCTTCGACCGTGCGCGGATCAATACCGGCAAAAGGCTCGTCGAGGAGCATGTAGTGCGGCTCGCAAGCCAAGGCCCGCGCGATCTCGACCCGGCGCGTCTCGCCGCCCGAAAGCGTGTCAGCGCGCTGATTGGCGCGTTCTAGCAAGTCCAACTCGGTTAGTAGTTGCCGCTGGCGCGCGGCGATGCGCGCCTTATTGAGCCCTTGCGCCTCCAATACGGCGCGAATGTTGTCAGCCACGCTCAACTTGCGAAAGATGGAGGTCTCCTGCGGCAGGTAGCCAATGCCCATCTGCGCGCGGCGATACATCGGCAGCCCGGTGATATCCGCGTCGTTGAGCAAGATGCGGCCTCCGTCCGGCGCGGCAAAGCCGACGATGCTGTGAAAGGTCGTAGTCTTGCCCGCGCCATTGGGGCCCAACAAGCCGACGACCTCCCCTGGCTCGACGCGGATGCTGACCTCGTCAACGACCGCTCTCCCCCCGTAGCGCTTGCTCAATGCGCGCGTTTCCAATGCCACCTTACGGCTCCTCTGCGGGCGGATAGTAACGGCCTTCGATCTCTGGCCCTACCCGCACTTCAGCCAGCGACCCTTCGGCAAAGCGGATATCCAATTCTTCGCCGCTGACCTCGTTGACGGAGACCTCTTCGTCCTCTTGCAGCCGCGTGACTAACTCGGCCGCGCCCTTTACCAAGGCACGGTGCAACCCCGCCGCGTCAAAGTACAGGGTCATCTGCTGCCCGCGAAAGCGATTGATCTCTTCGTTTTCGGCCCGGCGATGCGTCACGTCGGCTGCGGCACTCACTTCGACTCGCTCCAAGTCCCCATCGACCATAAAAACTTGTCCCCCTCGTCCCTCGATCCAGCTACGGCGGTCGCCCACCTCAATTTGGCCGCTCACTTGGCCAGGTATGGCGATCCATTCGACTTGGCTGTCTGCTAGGGCGACGACCATGGAATCGGCCATCAGGCGGCTGTGGTAATCGCGCTCGCCGTCCCGTTCTTCCAGCACTACGCCCTCTGCGACCAGCACCCGCGTTGAATCTGCTTCGTATGCACCGCGCTCGGCTACAACCTCCAGCCCTTCGGCGCGCAGGGCAAAACCACCGGTCCCGGCCAACCGGCCCCGCACGAGATCGAACTGCAGCACAGGGGCGGTGAGCACGAGTTCGCGCTGGCGCAGCGAGGGCGCGCCCCGCAGCCAGCCAGTCTCCTGCTCCAAGTCGAAAAAGAGCGAATCGCCGGCGAGCGAGCCGTCCAATTCGGGTGCCTTTAGCGCGATCGCGCCTTCGGCATGGACTTGACCGTCGCGCGTATAGCGGAGGGTTTGGGCCGTCAGCTCCCGCTCTCCGGCGCGCAAGACCACCCCGTCCTGCGCTGTCAGTTTCTGCTCGGAACGCGAATACGCCAACTGGCGCGCCTCGATCTGTCGCTCGCCCTGCACAAAGGTCGCTGGCTCCCCGAGGGCCTGCAATAGCGCTGAGCTGCGATCTTCCTCTACTTCTGCGGCCCGCAACTCGGCCTCCTCTTCTTGGTAGCGCACCTCACCTCGTGCCACTAGCCGCTGCTTTTCCGCATCCACCGCAACTTCGTCTGCCGCAAACTGCGCCAGCGAGTCGGCACCCTCGACTCCTCCGCTGAAGTCAAAGCGGCGGGCCTCGGGGAGAAAAGTGGCGCGCGGTCCGGTCAATCGCACGCCGTCGTAGCGGACCTCAACGCTGTCGTAGGCGATCTCTTGCACCCCTTCGACGCGGCGGCTTTCCTCGCGCTGGGCACGCACCTCCATCATCACCCCATCCCGACCGCGCCAAAGTCCCTCGACGGCTTCCAAGGACCACGCATCCACGGCGAAATTGCTCGTCAGATTGCGGCCCCACTCCCGTCCCTCGCCGACTTCCACCCGCAATGTACCCGGAATGCGCAACTGCTCGTGCGCGTTTTCCCACAGCAGAGTATCGGACTGCACTTCTAGGCTATCCCCAGCGCGCAAAACCACGCCGCCAGCCAAGCCAAAGCGATCCCGCTTGTGCTCTAGCACCAAGCGCTCGGCCCGTAGCGTCGAAACGGCCTCGTCGGAGCGGAAAGCGACCTCCACGCCGCCGGTGGCTACTACCTGCTCTGACTTGGAAAATTCGCGCAAAGAATCGGCGCGGATCTCGATGCGATGGCCGGGGCGTCCTATCTCAATGTGCGCGTCCCATGCTTCCCCATCGACCTCGGGAATTTGCAGCGGCTCTTCGGGCACTTCTCCCGCACCGCAGGCCCAGAGCATAGCTCCGCAGCACCCGGCGCGAAAAAGCCGCGCTCTCCCCAGGAAAGCGCGGCCCATTGAGACGATTGTACCGCCCACCGAACTAGGAGGCCGCCGCCTGCCCCTCCTCATGGCTTGCAATCTCCTGTTGGTAGGCCAGCGCGGCCTCGACAAACCCGGCAAACAGAGGTGAAGGATTGTCCATCCGCGACTTGAACTCGGGATGGGCTTGGGTGGCGATGAAGAAGCGATGATCCGGCAACTCGATAAACTCCATCAAGCGAGTGCCATCTACGCGGCGGTGATACCCCGAAAAGACCAACCCCTCCTCTTCGAGCAGTTCGACGAAGCGGGGCGAGACCTCGTAGCGATGGCGGTGGCGCTCTAGGGCGACTTTGTCGCGCTCCAGCATGACCAAGCCAACGCGGAACGCTTGGTCGGGATTGGCCAGCAGTTGTTCGATCCGGCGGGCGTCTTCGTCGAGGCGACCCGACGCTTCGTAAATCTGGAGGACGCGGCTGTCGCTTTTGAACACCGCGGCGTATGCGCCCAAGCGCATGCTGCCACCGTAGCGGTTTTCCTCTAGCGCGCTCTTTTGCTCGGCGTCTTGGACGCAGATGACCTGCCACTCGGAATCCGCGTCGAACTCTTCGGAAGTAGCCTCGGCAATCCCGGCGACATTGCGGGCGTATTCAACCACGGCGAGCTGTAAGCCGTAGCACAGGCCCAAATAGGGGATGTTGTGTTCGCGGGCGTAGCCAATGGCCGCAATCACGCCTTCGGCTCCCCCCGCGCCAAAAGCCCCAGGGACGATAATGCCGTCGAATTCGTCGAGCGCGGCCAGTTCCATTTCGCCGCGCTCAAACTGATGGCCGTCAATCCAAGTGATCTCGACCCGTGCATCCGACGCCACACCAGCGTGGATCAGCGACTGATTGACCGAGATGTACGAGTCCGTGAGCTGAAAATCGCCCGTGGCCACGTATTTGCCTACCATGGCCACGCGGACACACTGGCGCGGATGCCGACTGCGCTTGACCAATTCCCGCCAAGGCCGCCAGTCTGGAGTCTTCTTGGGCGTGCAGCCGAGCCGGCTGAGGATCTTCTCGCCGAGCCTCTCTTTTTCCAAAACCAGCGGGATATTGTAAATCGTCTCCGAGTCCGGGGCCGAAATGATGTGGTCGTAGGGCACGTTGGCCCCGATCTGGATCTTTTTCTTGCGCACCTCGTCGGTGGCGGTCTCGGCGCGACAGACGATGAAGTCGGGAAAAATACCGTGCTCGCTGAGCATGCGAATGGCCTGCTGCGTGGGCTTGGTCTTCATTTCGCCGACGTGTGGAGGTATGGGCAGATAGGTGATTAGCAGGTGCGCAAAGTGCTCCTCACCCAAGTCGCGCTCCAAGGTCTTTACGGCGAAGAGGAACGGCTCATTTTCATAGTCGCCGACAATGCCGCCGATCTCGACCAGCACGATGTCGTAGCCCGCGCCCGCTTCCTGTAAGCGGCGGGTGATCTCGTCCGTAATGTGGGGGATCGGCTGCACGGTCTCGCCGAGGTATTCGCCGCGGCGCTCGCGCTCGATGACCGTGTGGTAAATCTGCCCGGTGGTCAGGTTGTTGGAACGCGGCAGGTCCAACCCCAAGAAGCGCTCATAGTTGCCCAAATCCTGATCGATTTCGCCGCCGTCGTCCGTCACCCACACCTCGCCGTGCTCGGTGGGCCGCATGGTGCCGGCGTCGTAGTTGATATACGGATCGATCTTGACGGCGGTGGTGCTGTACCCGTATTGCTGCAGAATTTTGCCGATGGAAGCGGTGGTCAAGCCCTTGCCCACGCCGCTTATCACGCCGCCGGTCACGACGACGTATTTGGGGCCTTTGTATTCTGTGGCCACGTTGTGCGCTCCTTCGAGCTGCCCAAACAAAGAAGCGGCGACAGTGCGCTGCCTCCGCTTCTCAATAGTCAATCGATAATTCTCGGAACTTTGAAGTAATCCTCTTGGCGCTGCGGGGCCGCGGCGACGATTTCGGCCGCGGCGGGAAAGGACGCTGCCTCGTCGCGGCGAAACGCGTTGGTAAGGGGCAGCACATGGGACGTTGGCTCTACGCCCGTGGTGTCTAGCTCGTTGAGCGTGTCCATGTAGCGCAAGATGCGGTTGAGTTCCCCTGCTAGCCTTTCTTCCTCTGCGGGCGAAAAGCGCAACCGCGCTAACTCGGCGACCCCGTGAACCTCTTCTATAGTAACCGCCATAGGTGAACTTCGAACTTAAAATAAAAAAGACGGGGCTGGCTGCGCCGACCCCTTCCACGTCGCAAAACAGTGTTAAATATCACGCATCGCCAAAAGCAGCGCAAGGGCTTGTAGCGGGGCATTTCAATGCCTATACTTTGCCGCATGACAAGCAAACAACGCTCATCCTAATAAGGTCCCATGACGCGCAAGGCATTTACCATTGAAGAGGCCAACGCCAAACTGCCTCAGCTAGAAGACGCGCTCCAGCGCCTAGAGGTCAAGAAGGGAGCCGTCCGCTATCACGACCAGCAGTTGCAAATTCTCGACGCGCTCTGGGGCCAAGCGGTCACCCGCAGCACCAACCCCGACCGCGATGCCTTCGACCAGCACCGTCGCCGCGTCAATGACCTAATCATCGACATCAAGCGCATCGTCGCCGAAGAAATTATCTCCGAAGGCATCCGTTTCCCGGTCGGCGGCCTTGAACGCGGCCTTCTCGACTTCCCCACCACCTACCAAGGCCGCTGGGTGCTGTTGTGCTGGCAGCGCGGCGAACCCCAAGTCGCCTACTGGCACGAACTGAATGCCGGGTACGCCGGTCGCCAAGAGATCACTGCCGAGCACATCATTGCCATGGGCAAGGAAGACGACCCTGCCACGGTCGATGATTCGGCACTGGACTTCTGATAGCGGCAAGTGCCTTGACAGCGTTTCTCGTTTTTAAGTACTTAAAATGAATGGCTTTCCCCTGAGCCATCACCCGCTTCTCTAGCATCGCCCGTACCTCACCCTCTCCCCCAGCGGAGCGCCCCTCCCCAGCGCCCGGCAGGAGCTAGACCGTGCGCCTCAATCAACTTGAGATTTTCGGTTTTAAGTCCTTCGCGCAAAAGATCGTCATTCCCTTTGAACCGGGCATTACTGCCATCGTCGGCCCCAATGGCTGCGGCAAGTCCAATGTGGTGGAGGCCATCCGCTGGGTCTTAGGCGAACAGCGCGCCGGCTCTTTCCGCAGCCAGCGCATGGAGGACGTGATCTTTGCCGGCACTCGCCAGCGCAAGGCCCTCGGCATGGCCGAAGTTGCGCTGGCGATTGAAAACCGCGATAGTGCGCTGCCCGTCGAATTCGCCGAGGTCGTGCTAACCCGACGTCTTTTTCGCTCTGGCGAAAGCGATTATCTCCTCAACAAGATCCCCTGCCGTCTCCTAGATATTACCAACCTGCTCATGGACACCGGCCTCGGCCAAGGCGCCTACGCGGTAATGGAGCAGGGCATGGTCGATGAAATCATCAGCGACAAGACGGAAAACCGCCGCCGCATCCTCGAAGAGGCCGCCGGCATCACCAAGTACAAAGTTCGCCGGCGTTCCACGCGGAACCGTCTAGAGGCCACCCAAGCCGATCTACAGCGGATTGAAGACATCATCGCCGAGGTCAAACGCCAAGTTGACTATCTCGGTCGCCAAGTGGGCCGCGCGCGCCGCTACCGCGAACTCAAAGGGGAATTAGACCAACTCGACGTGCGCTTGGGACGCCAGCGCTTCTTCGCCCTCAGCGCCCAAATCGACCCCCTGCAAGACGAATTCGCCGCACTCAGCAAGGCAGCCGAAGAAGGCTATACCCGCTTCACCAGCCGCGAGGCCGAGCTCGAAAAGGCGCGCCTCGTGCTGACCGAAGCCGAGAAGGCCATGCAGCAAGCGGGCCTTGAACTCAATCGCCGCATCGAATCCATCCACGAGCGCGAACAGCTCCTCGTAGCCGTGCGCGAGCGGCGCGAGGCAGCCGAACAAATCCGCGAACGCACGGCCCGCGAGCGCGCCGATTACAGCAGCCAGCTCAAAGCTGTGCAGCAACAGCGCCGCGACAATACCGCGCACCTCGAAAAAGCGCGCACGACTTTTGCGCAAATAGAACAAGAATTGCAAGCCCACCAGCAGCGCGCCACTCAGGCCGAAGAGGAATACAACAGCTACCGAGCCGAGCTGGACCAACGCCAGCGCGGGCGCATGGAGCACCTGCGCCAAGGAAGCGAAATAAGCCGCGCACTCGAGCGCCAACAGGCCGAGCGCGACGCACTCGACGAACGCGCCGTTGCCATGCGCACCGAAGGGGACGCAGCCACAGCCGAGCGCGACCAAGCTCTGCAAGCGGCTGGCGAGGCTGAATCCGCTCTCGCCGAAACTCGGCAGCAGCTATCCACCTGCCAGCAACAACGCACCACGGCCCTCGCCGAGCGCGACCAAACCGAGAAGGACCTCCGCGAACTCGGCGCACAACGCGATGCGGCTCAGCGCGCCGCTGAGGCCAACCAAGCGCGGCTCCAAGTCCTCGAAAAAGTCCGCGCCGGCTACGAAGGTTATCAGAGCGGGGTCCGCACCTTGATGCTCGAATCGCCCCACGCGGCCCTCTTTCGTGGCGTCCTTGGCGACCTAGTCGAGGTCGAAACAGCATACGCCCGCGCAGTCGAGGTCGCTCTCGGCGAGGCGCTGCAAGCATTGATCGCCGACTCGGACAGCGGCCTGCTCGAAGGCATTGCCCATCTCCGGGAGCGTTCCGGGCGCGTCGGCATCCTCTCGCTAGAGGCTCCCCCGCGCACCCTCGGCCCGGTCTTGAATCCAGATCCCATGCCCGGGCTGCGCGGCCCGCTGCTGGATTACGTGCGGCCCGAATCCTCCATCGCCCCCCTAATCGCCAGCCTCTTGCACAACACCTTCCTAGTGGATGACCTGCAAACCGCATTGGCCCTGACGCGCCGCTACCCGGATGCCTACGTGCGCTGCGTCACGCCCGCTGGCGACGCCGTCGATCTCTTCGGCCTCGCGTCGGGCGGCCAGAGTCAAGCCGAAGACTCAGGCGTCCTCGGCCGCGGGCGAGAAATCCGCACCCTGCGCTCGCTCGTCGCCCACCAAAAAGCTCGCTACGCAGCCATCGGCCCTCGGCTCGCTGCACTCTCAGAGCAACTCGGCGTACTCACTCAACGCCTAGAGGACCTAGCCGCCGAGAACGAAACTTGGCGCACCAAAGAGCGCGAGCAGATCCACCAGCACCAGCGCGCCCGCGCTGACGCCGAGCGGCTCGCCGCACGTCTCAAGCAACTCCACGGCGAAAGCACCAGCTTGGCCAAGCGCTGCCAAGCCCTCGACCAAAGCATCGCCGAACAAGCCGAGCACCTGCGCCACAACGAGGCCGAGAGCACCCGCCTCAGCGAGGAAAGCAGCGCCTTGGAAGAGGACCTCAAGCAGAGCGAAACCCGCCGCCGAGAGCGACGCGAAGCATTGGGCACCCTTCAGGTGGAACACGCCCGCACCGCCGAAATAGTCCAAGGATTAGAGCGCGACTCCACCCGTCTGAAAAACATCGGCGAGAACCTGCACAACAACATCGAGCGGCTAGCGACAGAAGGGGTTGAAGCCGAGCGCCAACAGGCCGAGTGCAGTGTGCGCAGCACAGCCTTAACAGACGAACTCAAAGGACTGCATCAAGGCCGCGAGACCTTGGCTGCCGAGCAAGACCAGCGCCGTCAACACTGGGCTACCGCCAACACCCAAAACCGCGAGTTGCAGGAAAACATCAGCCACTTACAGCGGCAGCTCAACGACCAGCGCGAGCGCCGCACGAACCTTGAAGTGCGCATCTCCGAGTTGAAGCTACAGACCCAGCACATTCGCGAGCGCTTGCAGGAGGAGTATCACTGCGATGTCGCGGCCATGGGGGCCCTCGACGAAGCCATTGACGAGGCAGCTTCTCAACAGCGCATCGACCAGTTGCGTCAGTCCCTACACCGCTTGGGCTCGGTACACTTGGGCGTCTTGGAAGAACATCAAGAACAAAAGGAGCGCTACGACTTTCTCCGCCAACAGCGCGACGATCTAGTCATCGCCGCCGAGGACTTAAAGAAAACCCTCAGCCTAATCGACCGCACGGCGCGGCGGATGTTCCTCAAGTCTTTCGAGCAGATTCGCGAGACATTCAAAGAGACCTTTGTCCGCTTCTTCCCCGGCGGCGAAGCCGACCTCCGCCTCGAAGAAAACGTAGATGCCCTAGAGGCCCGCATCGACATCATCGCCCGTCCCAGTGGCAAGCGCCTGCAAAACATTGCCCTGCTGTCGGGCGGCGAGCGGGCGCTGACGGCCATCTCCCTGCTCTTTGCCATCTACCAAGTCAAGCCCAGCCCGTTCTGCATCCTCGACGAGGTCGATGCCCCGCTCGACGACGCCAACATCAACCGCTTCGTGCGCGTG
>JAJDYK010000196.1 GCA_022825185.1 Candidatus Latescibacterota bacterium
AAGCGGCCATCGCGGATGTGCTCGGGAATCCACCAGATCTGCTGATTGGCGGCGAGCATCTTCTCCTTTACCTCGCCTTCGATTTTTACGAACCAAGTGGAGATCGTGCGGTAGATCAGGGGCGAGTCGCAGCGCCAGCAGAAGGGGTACGAGTGCTCGATGGAGCCTTCGGAGAATAGCTGGCCCGAGGCGCGCAAGCGGCGGATGATGGGCGTATCGGTGTCCTTCACGAAAGTGCCCGCAAAATCCGGGATTTCATCGGTGAAGCAGCAGTCGGCGTCGATGGGGCAGACTACGGGCAAGCCTTCGGCCAGACCGAGTTGGTAGTCGTCTTCGCCAAATCCCGGGGCAATGTGGACGATGCCGGTGCCGTCGTCGGTAGATACAAAGTCGGCTGTTACGACGCGAAAAGCTCCCTCATCGGCATGGCTGGCGAAGTAGTCGAACAGGGGCTCGTAGCGCAGCCCGACGAGTTCTTCGACGGCGACTGGCGTTATCTCGGTGATCTCGCTGTCGTGCCGGCGGAAGAGGTTTTCGACGAGGGAGGCGGCGAGGATTAACTGCTCTCCGTCGCCGGTGGTAACGCGCACGTAGTCGATGTCGCGGCCGACGGCCAAGCCCATGTTGGAGGGCAAGGTCCACGGGGTCGTCGTCCAAGCGAGCAGGGACAGACGCGACTCGCCGACGACGCGGAAGCGGACGGTGATCGACGGGTCCTGGGTGTCTTGGTAGCCTTGGTTGACCTCGAAGTTCGACAGCGGTGTTGCGCAGCGGGGACAATAGGCGAGGGATTTGTAGCCCTCATAGACAAGCCCCTTATCCCACAGCGACTTGAACACCCACCATACGGACTCCATGAAATCGGGGTCCATCGTCCGGTACTGGTGGTCCCAGTCAACCCAGCGCCCTAGTCGCTCGATCAGCCGCTGCCACTCGGCCGTGTAGCGCAGCACCAAATCTCGGCAGGCCTCGTTGAACTGGGTTACGCCGTACTCGATAATGTCGCGCCGCGACCGGAGCCCGAGCTGCTGTTCAGCTTCGTTCTCGACGGGTAGGCCGTGGCAGTCCCAGCCCCAGCGGCGCTCGACCCGGTAGCCGCGCATCGTCCAGTAGCGGGGCACCACGTCCTTGGTGATGGACGCCAGCAGGTGTCCGTAGTGAGGCAGTCCGGTCGCAAAGGGCGGCCCGTCGTAGAACCGAAAGGGGCGATCAACGGAGCGGGCATCGACGGATTTGCGATACAGGTTGCCGTCGCGCCAGAACTCGAGGATCTCGCGTTCCTGAGCGGGAAAATCGACTTGAGATGGAACTGGGGCAAAAGGGGTTGGAGGTGCCATGCTCATTCAGCTACAGGGAAGATATTGTGGAGAAAGACGACTATGAGCCTGAGCAGGAAAAACAGGACTATCGGCGTAAAGTCTATGCCGGTTGACCAGAAAAACCTCGGCAAGAAGGAGCGCACTGTATCGAGGGCCGGATCGGTGACACCGCGCAGGAATTGGACGAGTGGGTTGTGGGGGCTGGGGTTAAACCACGAGATCAGCACCCGGATAAGGACCACGTAGCTGTAGATCGTGATGAGACCAATGAGGAGGCCCTTGACGTCTGTAAAAAAACCGCCGAAATCGAACACGATTATCTCCTGTGCATCAGGCTGGTCGCGGGCCGAAGATCGCCGTGCCGAGGCGCAACAAATTGGCTCCTTCGGCGATGGCGAGTTCAAAGTCGCCGCTCATGCCCATGGACAGGTAGTCCATGGACACGCCCGCAAATTCGCACTCGGCGACTTTTTCGCCGAGCTCGCGCAAGGTCCGAAAACAGCCCCGCACCGTGGCCTCGTCCTCGCTGTGAGCGGCAATGGTCATCAGGCCGCGAATTCGCAAGTGCGGCAGCGGCGCGAGGGCTGCGACTAGATCGACGAGCTGATCGGGTGCCACTCCGCCTTGGCTCAGGCTGCCGGCCGTGTTTACCTGCAAGAGCACCTCGATAGTGCGGCCGGTCTGCTCGGCGCGGCGGCTGAGTGCCCGCGCTAACCGGGCGGAATCGACCGATTGCACGAGATCGAAAAGCTCGACGGCCCGCCCGGCTTTATTCGTCTGCAAGTGGCCGACGAAGTGCCAAGCGAGGGGCGCGGCGACCTGTGGGCGCTTGACTGCTGCTTCTTGGATGCGATTTTCGCCCACGAGGCGCAAGCCACAGGCGTAAGCGGCTTCGATTTCGCGTGCGCTGCGCGTTTTGCTGACGGCGACGACCTCAATCGCGCTTGCTGCGCGCCCGCTGCGCTCGGCCGCCCGCTCAATGCGGGTGCGCAGTAATTCCCAGTTGTCGCGGATGTGGTCCATACAAAAATATCTAGACTACCAAAGATACGAATCAGCCTAGTTGGACACAAACCAACAGCGGCTCGGCTCAGACCGTCGCGCCGTCTTCTACAGAGCGGGCCTTTTCTGCCGCGCTAAGGCTTTCATCTACGAGCAATGACAAGGAGGAGAAAAGCAGGGTCGAAACGAGAATGTCCAAGAACACGGCCTGTGCCAACAGACCCTCGGCCCCTACATAGGGGGCCAGCCCGTGCGGGCCGCAGAACAACTCGAACAGCAACGCGCCGCGCGGCAGGAGACGCCAGCCAATACGCCGCCCTGGATGGGGCCCGGGTAGCGGGTAGTACGCCATGGGAGTCAGTCCTCGCAAAAGCAGCGGCACGGCCACTAGGACGAGCGCGGCCTCGTACAGCCCGTCCGCAGGCGGCCACAGTGCGCCGAGGTCGAGTGTGGTCCCCAAGAGTGCGAAAAAGAGCATGAAGGCCACTGGCGCACCCCGGTGCAGTAGCAACCGCACGCGGCGGCTTTGCTGCTTGTCCTGCACGAGGCCTGCCACCAACCCGCAGGGCAAGGCCATCAGCCCGAGGATATCTAACGCGAGAGCTGTTAAGAAAAAAGCCCCGACTAGACCAGAGACTATGGTCGCGCTTGGCGTGGCGAACCGCCTTAAAAGGCGTAGCCCCAGCCCCAGTCCACCGCCAGCTACAAGCGATATGCCAACGCGCCCGACCCATCCCGAGGCTCCGGTTTCCAGCAGAACCAGTGCTCCCCCCAACGCCCCGAGGGCGCAGCCCGTTCCTAGCACGGCCAGCACTAGCGCGCTGCGCCGGCCAAATTCTGGTACACCGGTGAAAGGCCCCCACAAGCTGGCCAGTGCGCCGAGGAGTACGGCTTGTTCCCAAGGTAGCCCGAGCAATGCGGTGGCCGCGGTCACTGCGGCAAAGACCAGCGCGGTCGCCGCCGCTACCAACCCAAGCGTGCGCCAAACGTACGTTGGCCATACTACGTGCAGCCCTACTTGGAAGCCGACCCCGAGGCCCGCCGTGAGAAAGAGCAATTGATGCAGGGAGAATGCGCCTAGATCGACGAGTTGCAAGCCGCCGGTGCCCAGCAACATCCCGGCCCCGATCCATCCCACCAGGGCTGGTAGGCGGACCGCCTGCGCCAATTGGCCTCCAGCCGCGGCCAAGAGGGCCAGCGCACCCAGCATCCACGCGGCGTCAAAGGGGCTAGAGCGATCCTGCGGCGGTCCGTAGTAGATCAACAGCAGGACAAAGGCAGCTACTACTATCGTTTTCATGGCGAGAAGCGGTCCCGCCCAGCTAACTTTAGTCGGCCCCTTTGGCGGCGGCCCGCTGTTGGCCTAGGTAGAGCACTGGGCTGGCGACGAATACAGACGAATAGGTGCCGACCACGACGCCGATCATCAAGGTGATGGTAAAGTCGCGGTTGACCTCGCCGCCAAAGATCATCAGCACCAGCACTGCCATAAGGGTCGTTGCCGAAGTGATCAGCGTGCGGCTGAGGCACTCGTTGATGCTCTGGTTGACCGTGCCGTCAAAGCCCTGCCGACGGGCCGTGTGCAGGTTTTCGCGGATGCGGTCGAAGACCACGATTGTGTCGTTGAGCGAGTAGCCGACAATGGCCAGCAGGGCAGCGACCACCGCGAGAGTAATCTCAATGTCGAAGAGCGAGAGCAACCCGAGGGTGATGAGCACATCGTGAAAGAGCGCGATGACCGCGGCAATCCCGTAGAGGAAGCGGTGGAAGCGCCAAGCCATGTAGATCAGAATCAGCGCCAGTGCCACCAACACCGCGCGCACGGCTGCGTTGCTCAGTTCGCTGCCGATTTTGGGGCCGACCTTTTCTTGGCGTCGAATCCATTCCATTTCCTCGATGTTGTCGGCAAATCCAGATTCGAGAACTCCCATAATGCCGTCGGCCACCTCAGTGCCTGTCCCGCTCTCGCTGACGCGGATGAGGATGTCGTTTTCCGACCCGAACTGCTTGATCTCGCTCTTGCTCAGGTCGATCTCGGCATCACCCACCGGAACGCTGCCGAGCTGACCGCGAATATCCTCGACTTTTACGGCTGGATCGAAGTGTAACTCCAGCAAAGTGCCGCCGGCGAAGTCAATGCCCTTGCGGATGCCATTGATGCCCAAAATGGAGACGATGCCGATGAGCAGCACGGCCGCCGAGGTGCCGAAACCAATGTTGCGCAACGAGAGGAAGCGGATGTTCAAATTGGAGAACAGCGCGACTGGCCCGATGCTCAAGCTCGATTGCTCCGATTTCCGGGTAATCAGCTCGAAGATCGTGCGGGTTACAAAGAAGGCCGTAAAGAGGCTGGAGATGATGCCGATGCACAGGGTCAAAGCAAAGCCGCGGATCGGCCCGGTGCCAAACTGATAGAGCACGATACCTACTAGGAACGTAGTCACATTGGCGTCGATGATGGCCGAGAGCGCGTGGCCGTAGCCGGAATCAATGGCCGCGCGCACGGTCTTGCCCGAGCGCAGTTCTTCGCGGATGCGCTCGAAGATCAGCACATTGGCGTCAACGGCCATGCCGATGGTCAGGATGATGCCGGCAATGCCGGGCAAGGTCAGCGTGGCGTGAAAACCGGCTAGGACCGCCATGATGAAAAGCATGTTGAGCAGCAGAGCGCAGTCGGCGATCAGCCCGGCCGCTCGGTAGTAGAGGACCATGAAGATCACGACCAGTACCATGCTGTAGATGGCTGCGGTCTTGCCTTGCTCGATGGAGTCGCGCCCCAGCGAGGGGCCGACCGTGCGGTCTTCGATGATCTCGACCTCGGCTGGTAGCGCACCGGCTCGCAGCACGATGGCGAGGTCTTTGGCTTCTTCTTGGGTACCGCTGCCGGTGATGATGCCGCGTCCCTCGCTGATTTTGCTCTGGATTACTGGGGCCGAGTACACCGATTCGTCGAGGACGATGGCCATGCGCTCGCCGATGTGCGATCCCGTGATGCGGCTAAAGAGCCGCACTCCTTCGTCGGTAGTCGAGAAATTGACGATGGGCTGGCCCATGTACTCTACTACTTGGCCGATGGAGACAAAGGCGTCCTGAATCATGTGCCCGGTCATCTCCGGCCTTTTGCGCACCAAGTAGAGGAAGTAAAACTCATTGCCCTCGGCTCCGGCGGGCTTGCTCGAAAAGAGGAATTCCATGTCTGCGGGGATGAGTTCTTGAGCTTCTGGAGTGTTGAGCAAGTTCTTGACGCGCAGCAAGTCGCGGCCCGAGACAGTGAGGTCTTCTCCTGCACCGCTGAGCATGGAGGAGAGGGGGGTGCTTTCTGCTGTGGAGGAAAGGAGGAGGTCTTCTTCTTCCTCTTCTTCCTCTTTTTGCGGGGCTAGCACTTGGTCGATGCGCTGGATCAAGCGGGTGCGATCCTCAGCGGGTTCGAGGAGCTGGAATTCGAGCAGCGCGGTTTGGCCCACTAGATCTTTGGCGCGTTGCACGTCTTGGACGCCGGGCAACTCGATGATGATGCGGTTTTCGCCTTGGCGCTGAATAGTCGGCTCGGCCACTCCAAACTGATCGACGCGGTTGCGGATGACTTCCTGGGCTTGGGCGACTGCATCTTGGGCTTCCTGCTGCTCCATCCCCTCGGTCTTGACCTCTAGGACGAGGTGGATGCCGCCCTGCAAATCCAGTCCCAAGTTGAGCGAGCGCTTTTTCAGATCGACGAGTTGCCCGGGAGATTTTAGCTCCATGGCCTCTCGCTCGTCGTCCGCCATGCTGTAAAATTCCACGCTCGGCAGCAGGTAGTACACTGCCGCGGCGATTAGTGCCACGATCAGCACGAGTTTCCGATTGCGTTTCATAAATTGGTCTTTACTCCGCTAGTGCCGAGCGCAGCCCGGCGAAGGTTTGTTGCTATTGCAAAAGCGAAAGCGGCCGCGCAGCCCGGTTGACGCCCGGTGCATGAGCTGTCCGTCTCGCGCAAAAAAAATGAAGCCCTCGACATCCGTTAGGCCCTCGACCAGCGCCAGCCCTTGCTCAGGCCCTAAGACGAAGACCGCGGTTGACAGAATGTCGGCGTCCAGTGCGGTCGCAGCCCACACGGTGGCGCTTATGCTAGCCCGCGCTGGATAGCCAGTCTTGGGGTCGAGCAGGTGGTGATAGCGCTCGCCTTCCCAATCAAAGTACTGCTCGTAGTCGCCCGAGGTCGCGATCGCCGCGAGCCCGAGGTCTTCTACTGCTATGTACTGCTCTGGGTCGCGCGGGTGCTGCACCCCAAAGAGCCAAGGCCGCCCGCCCGGCTTTTCGCCCCAATAGCGAATATCGCCCCCAGCCTCAATAATCCCGGCCTCCACTTGCAACTCCTGCATGGCCGCCACGGCTTGGTCAACCGCGTAGCCCTTGGCCGCCGCTCCCAGATCCAACCGCAGCCCCGGCTTGGTCATCCGAAACGACTGGGAGGCAACCTCCAAGCCTTCGTAGCCCACTAGCGCCAGCGCCGAATCGATCTGCGCTGGCGCTGGCGGCGCTGACGCATCGGGGAAGTTCCACAGGCTCGTCAACGCCCCCACCGTGCTGTCAAAAGCTCCATCGGTCAACGCGGAGAAGTGCTGGCTGCGCGTCAAGACCGCAATCAGCCCGGTCGGGCCGCGCGTTGGGGCGAGTTGCGCCTGTTGCTCTAGCCGCCGCAATGCGCTGTCCGCGCGGTAGTGGCTCATCGACGAATCGACGCGGGCGATCTCTGCGTACGCCGCCTCTAGGTGCGGGCGAACCACTGCTTCGTCGCCGTAGAGCTTGACCGTGACGAGGGTTCCCAACAAGAGGCGGTCGGCGCGCACCGGCACGGCGGGTCGGGGCGACGGCAGAAAGTACAGGACCACGGCCAAACCGCCGACGGCCAGCAGACTGCGCTTGAGCATGAGTCAGTCGCGTCAATTGTTGCGTTCGACGACGAGTTGCACGGCTCGTTCTAGCGCGGCGCGGGCCGGGGAAGGGGTCAGAACTTTTAGGCATTGCTGAGCTTGGGCGGCGTATTCGTGTGCGGTCTCGGTGGCAGCGGCGACTCCTCGGTGCTCTTCGACAAAGGCTACGATCTGCGCCCATTCGGCTTCGTCTTTGTCGGGCCGGGCCAAAAGGGCCTCCATCTCGACCTGCGCCGCTGACGGGGCTTGCTGTAAGGCGCGTATCAATGGCAAGGTGATCTTGCCTTCGCGCAGGTCGTGTCCGACGGGCTTGCCCATAGTCGCCTGATCGCTGGTGAGGTCGAGGATGTCGTCGGCGACTTGGAAGGCGCGGCCGAGCGATTCTCCGTAGCGACCCATAGATTGCACGATCTCGTCTGATGCGCCGGCGAGAATCGCGCCAATCCGCGCTGCGGCCGAGATCAGGGAAGCCGTTTTGTCGCTGACCATAGCAAAATACGACTCTTCGCGCGTGTCGCACTGAGTGCCGATCTGGATTTCAAAAATTTCGCCCATGCTCAGCCGCTCGGTAGCGTGCGCGACTGCGCTCAGAACTTGCAAATTGCCGATCTCGATCAGCAGGCGCAGGGCGCGCGCGAGCAGAAAATCGCCCATGAGCACGGCCGTCTGCCCGGTCCAGCGCTCGTTGACCGTCTCGCGGCCCCGGCGCACGGTTGCTGAATCTACTACGTCGTCGTGGGCCATGGTGGCGGCGTGAATCATTTCGACGGCCACGGCCGTGTCGATTAGCTGTTCGTTCCAGCGGCCAGACGCTTTAGCCACGAGCAGAATGAGGGCCGGCCGGAGGCGCTTGCCCTTGAGGGTAGCCATGTAGCGGGCAATGACGTGGACCAACTCGACATCGGCATTGAGTTCGGCGTTGAGCCGCTTTTCAAACCGGACCAGTTCTTGATCGATCAGACCTATACAGGGATCCATGAGAAAGGCATCTGTCGAAATTAAATCACTAAATAAATAGAAAATTTAGAAGCTAAGTATTGAAAATATGCCTGTCAATCTATGCAGGGAGTGCTGGCAATGGATTGATTTCGCTCTATGAATTATACTTGTCGCTTCATTGCAACACGGGGAGACCGCTATGAAAATTACTCAGATCAAGACTTATTTGATGCAGTGTGCGCCTCCGCAGGCGAGTGGTTGGTCGGCGCGCAACTGGCTCTTCGTCAAGGTCGAAACCGACGCTGGCATCTACGGCGTGGGCGAGGCGTCGGGCTGGCCGCGCGTGGTCGAAACGGCCATCCACGATCTAACGCCTTTGATGATCGGCGAAGACCCGTTTCACATTGAGCGGCTGTGGGGCAAGATGCAGGTGGCGATGATGGGCCACGGCATGACCGGCATCGTCGGCTCTGGTGCCATGACCGGCATTGAGATGGCCTTGTGGGACATCAAGGGCAAAGCCCTCGGGCAGCCGGTGTGGAATCTTTTGGGCGGCAAGATGCGCGACCGGGTGCGAGTTTATGCCCATGCGCATGAGACAGAGCGGGCCCGCGCCTTGGTCGATCAAGGTTATACGGCGATCAAGACCGGGGGTATCAACAACTGCGTCGAAACGGTTGCCGCCATCCGCAAGGAGGTCGGTAACGAGGTGGATCTCATGGTCGATGTCCACGGCCCGCCTTGGTTGACGACGCGCGACGCCATTGCCTTGGGGCATGCGCTTGAAGACTACGACCTGCTATTTTACGAGGATCCAGTGGCCCCTGAAAACATCGACGCCCTCGCTCGGGTTGCCGACGCCGTAGAAATTCCCATTGCCGCGGGCGAACGCCACGCCACTATTTGGGGCGTAAAAGAGCTGATTGAGCGCGAAATCATCGATGTGGTACAGCCGGATACGGGCCGCGCTGGGGGTCTGTCGCAGATGAAGAAGATCGCCGCTATGGCCGAGGCGCACTACTGCACGATGGCTCCGCACGACGGCTCGCTGGGGCCGGTGGCGGAAATGGCGGCTGTCCACCTAATGGCCACGCTGCCCAATTTCCTGATCTTGGAGCACCTAGCCGACGATGTGCCGCAGCGCTACGAGGTGATGACAGGTCAGCCCGAAGTGATCGATAGCCATATCGCGGTGCCGGATGCGCCTGGGTTGGGCGTGGACTTGGTCGAGGAGGCGATTGCCCAATACCCGTCGCAGGGCAACATCGCCGCTCCAGATACGAGCTATGACTATCAATACGTCCAAGCGCGGGTTGGGCGGTCGCTGTGGCTCAGCGAACGGGAAATGCCGCCGCCGGACTATCGGCCAGGCGAGATCTACTAGGCGTACAGCTTACCGGGGTTGAAAATGCCTTGGGGGTCGAGGGCTCGCTTGAGTATCTGGTTCATACGCGCCGCGCCGGCACTGAGCGGAGTAAAGGCGTCTTCGTTGTGTTCGTCGGCTGCAAAGCGCCAGCCGATGGCTTGGTGGCGTGCGGCGGTGCGATGCAAATGCGCGGCTTGGGCGGCCACTGGCAACAATGCCCACAGCAAGCCGCCGGCCCAGTCCAAACCCCAGCGGCTCAGTCCCTCGGCCTCTAGCGCTTTCATTAGTTGCGCCATTTTGGTCGGCGGTCCAGAAAAGCGCCAGCGCTGTTGGCCTTCGGCTGGGATCAGCCATTCCAGCTCGCGCCAGCTCCGCCAGAAGGCGTGCGACTCGGCCTCTTCTATTATCTCCGACTCGGCTGATTCTTCTTCGCGCAGCGTTGCTAGCTGTGCCCGCACCGCTGGCTCTGGGCCTTCGACGCGGGCGGCTAACCGGTCGGCGTCGCAGACTAGGCCCGTGATTTGGAGGGGCTGCGCTGCCCAGTTGAGAATTCGCGCCAACGCCGCAGGAGGCGTCAGGCCGTGGATGAACAGGGTTGCTTGGGTTTCGGGGCGCGGCCAGACCTTGAGGCAGACTTCAGTGAGTACTCCCAGCGTCCCAAAGGAGCCAGCGAGCACCTTGGACAGATCGTAGCCCGTGACGTTTTTTACTACTTTGCCGCCGATGCGAATGCGCTCGCCGCAGCCGTCGATCAGCTCGGCTCCGAGCAAGTGATCGCGCAGGGCACCCATCTTGAAGCGCCGAGGACCCGATAGGTTGCAAGCCACGGTGCCGCCGATGGTCGCGGCCTCACCCCAAGCGGGCGGCTCGAAAGCGAAGTACTGATTTTCGCCGCGGCACAGGGCTTCTATTTCGCTCAGCTTGGTGCTGGGGCGAGCGACTAAGACCAGCTCGTTCGGCTCGTAACTGATGATGCCGGTCAGAGCGGAGAGGTCGAGTGGGATTCCTTCGTGGTGGCGTCCGAGAAAGGATTTGGTGCGGCCGGCAAAAATGTTTAAGGCCGCGTTTTCGGCTAGGGCGTGGCGAACGCGCTCTTGGATGGCGTCGGCTGCGGCGTCGCCTTGGTTCATGTGCGCGGAGGCTAGGGCTTTTGCCCGTTCAGACCTTGATCCCGTTTTCTTTTAGGAACTGATGGACGCCTTTTTTGTTTAAAGTGCGTAGGGCACGGGCGGTCAGGCGTAGGGTGATGGTGCGGTTTTCCTCGGGAATGAAGATGCGCTTTTTGATGAGATTAGGCTGTTGGACGCGCTTGGTTTTGCGCTGCGAGTGACTGACGCTGTTGCCAACTAGGCCCTTAACGTTGGTCAGGTTGCATTGTCTGGCCATGAGTGCCTCCCTGTAAGAAACTATAAAACATAGCGGCACTGAGCCGATAAGTCAAGGTGAGATACTCTTGACAAAAAGAGGGCTTGGAATGACCTTAAAAGTGCCAATCACCACGATCCAATGACCTATCCCGCCTATACCACTTTATGAGATTCAAATGCTGTTTTTGGGTGCTCGCGCTTTTTTGCGGGAGTGCGGCCATGGCGGAATTGCGCGTAAGCGAACAGACGCCACAGCGCCTGCGGTTGGTTTGGCTCCCCGAGGGCCGAGAATTGGAGCAGGGGCGCGGTGCCTTGATCGGCATCCCAACCGACGGACAGGTTCGCTTGGAACTGGTCGAAGCCCGCGTAGCGCGGACGGATCGCGCTGCTGAAGACGACGCGCCCACGCCCGGTCCGGTCTTCCTCGGCGAAAGCGGTTTTGTGCGTCGCCAGCGCGTCGTTCCGGTGGCATTTGCCCCGCGCGTCGAAGCGGATGGAACGCGGACTCTGTACGATCGCATCGTCGTTGATTTGCACGTGACCGGTAGCAGCGGCTCTCGCGTCGCCGATCCTTGGGGCGAAGCATTCTACCGAGGGCTGCTCGTCAATCCCGAGCAAGCCAAGAACTGGCGATTGCCACCCAAGCGGCGGCCGGCGCGCAAAGCCGCGTTGCAGGAAGGGACTTGGCTGCGAATCTCCGTTGCGGAAGAGGGTATCTACAGGATAGCGGGAGCCGACTTAGAGGCCGCTGGGGTGTCGCTCGGCGACGTCGATCCAGCGAGTTTGCGCCTGCACTACGGCGGCGGCAACGCCTTGCCCATCGACGGGATAAACCCGCCCCAAGCCCTGCGGGAAATGGGCTTGGTCGTAGAAGACGGGGGTGATGGCCGCTTGGACGCGGACGATTTCGTCTTGTTTTGGGCCGAGCCGGTCAGCCGCTGGGAATACTCGCAAGATAGCCGTTCGTTTCAGTATCGGCACAACCTCTACACGCGCGAAAACGCGTACTGGCTGGGTTTCGGCGGCGGCGAAGGGCAGCGGGCCGAGCAGAGGAGCGGTGCTCTGGTGGAGTCCGACCCGCAGCAGCCCACGAGCTATCGGGAGCGAATCCACGAGGAAGCCGAGCAGTTCATCCGCAACCAGCTCGTGGGCATCAAATCCGGCTATACTTGGTACTGGGAGAATTTTCGCGGCAATGCGCGCAATTTCCCGGTGCTGGTGCGGCAGGCCGCCCCCGAGCCGGTGGCCGTGCGCTTGGGTTTTATCGGGGTGTCTGGGATGCGGCCGCGGTTTTCGGTACGCTGGAACGAAGAGACCATCGGAACGGTAACTTTTGCAACCGACAGCTTTTTTGCATCCGATACGCTGTGGGCGACGCGAGGAGCGCAGGAAGGTCTGAACCACTTGGGGATTTTTCACTCCGGCAATCCGTCGCGCTTTGACTGGTACGAAGTGGAGTACAGCCGGGGCTTTGTCGCTGAGCGCGGCGAACTGTTCTTCAGCTATCCGCTGACGGGCACCACGCAATTTCGCCTCGCGGGTTTTGCCGCCGAGCAGCCGCGCGTCTTTGAGGTGTCTGCAAGTTTGGCCGAGATCGGGGACTTTGAGTACGATGCACAAGCCGGGACGGTAATTTTTCAGGATCGGCCCGGGGATGTGCCGCGTCATTACGCAGTGGGCGGCCCGGCGACTTGGAAGCGACCGCTGCGCATCGAACTCGACTGGCCCGGCGACTTGACGACCAGAGGCCGGGGAGCTGATTGGGTGGCAATTTACCACCGCGATTTTCGCGCTGCGGCCGAGCGCTTGGCACAATGGCGGGCTGAAGATGACCGCTTTGGGCCGCCCCTGCGGACCATGGCCATCGACGTCCAAGACATCTATGACGAATTTTCCGGCGGCCTTTTAGACCCAGCGGCGATCCGCAATTTTCTCGCCTACGCGGCCGAGCACTGGGATCCCGCGCCGCTATTTGTAGCCTTGATCGGCGACGGCTCTTACGATTACAAGAACAATTCGTCCATTAGCCAAGGCAATTGGATCCCGCCGTTCCAAGACGGCGACAGCACGTATGACGAGTGGTACACGCGCGTGGTGGGCGGCGATTTGTACCCCGACATGGCCGTTGGGCGGCTGACCGTGCAGACGGCGGCCGAGGCCGACGTAGTCGTCGATAAAATCATCGCCTACGACCGCGCGCCCGAAGTGGGGCCTTGGCAGAGCCGACAGGCATTAGTTTCGGACGACTTGCTCAATCGAGACAAACCGGGTAATGTCGAGTCGTTCTTCATCAACGATAGCGAATACATGGCCCGCAACATCCTGCCCAATTCGCTGGACTTGATCAAACTCTACATCGCCCAATTCCCCTTAGAGGGACGAGAGAAACCGCGGGCACGCGACGAGTTTATCCGGCTCTTCAACGAGGGCGCGCTCACTGTGACTTATTTGGGGCACGGCAGTTTTAACGTGCTGGCCCACGAGAGCATGTTCTTGCTGGCCCGCGATTTGGACAAACTCAAAAATGGCGCTCGTTTGCCCTTGTTCTACACGGCTGCGAGTCAAGTTGGGGTGTTCGACGATCCTGCGCGTATCTCCTTGCCCGAGGCGCTGTTGAAGAAGGAAGACGGGGGCGTGATCGGCATGATTTGCGCGACCCGGGTGGGGTATCACAGCAGCAATGTCCATTTAGCCAATCAGTTCTACTGGCAGATGTACCACACCGGACGGCAGCACGTGCCGATTGGGCTGGCTCTCGTCGAGGCCAAGCAATTGCTGCTGCCGCGATATAGCCCCAGAGGCACCACCACATTCCGCAACATTCAGCGCTACTCGCTCTTTGGCGACCCGGCGACGCGCTTGGCCATGCCGCGCTTTCAGGTGCAGATCGACGCGACCGACTCGCTCCGCGCTCTCGGCGAAGTGGCCATCGCCGGCCAAGTGCTCGACGCCGCGGGTGCGCCGGCCACTGCCTATGCGGGCCAAGTGTGGTTGCAGGCCTTTGATTCGAGTGAAGAAAGCGACTTGGAGGGCTATACTTACCAGCAGACCGGTGCCCCCATTTTTCGCGGCCGCTTTCCAGTAGCCGAGGGCCGCTTCCGCGCCGCATTTAGGGTCCCTAAAGACATTACGTATGGCGGACAAGACGGCCGCATCAGCGCCTACGTCTGGAGCGATGATCGCCCGGCGGCCTTTGGCGCGGTGGGTGGACTGGTGTTGGCGGGCACGGCTGAAGGGGTGGAAACGGATGTGGAGGGGCCGGAAATTTCCCTGCGCTTCGAGGGAGCCAAAGGTAGCACGATTCCGCGGCAGACGGTGTTGTTGGCCTCGATTGCGGATCCCAGCGGCATCAATATCACCGGAGAGACCGGGCACGAAATCGAGCTGGCCATTGACGGCGAATTGTTCACCTTGACGGAGCTTTACAGCGTACAGGGCGGGGATTATCGGCAGGGCGTCATCGAATTTCCCCTGCCCGAATTGGAAACCGGCAAACACGAAATCCGCCTGAAGGCTTGGGACAACTTCAACAATTCGTCGCGTGAGACCGTGGTCGTCACGGTTGGAGACGACGAAGGCGATGCGGGCCTTGCCAGCGTCCTATTTTACCCGAATCCCATGCGCGACAGCGGCTACTTCACGTATGAGCTAGCAGATGAGATGCGCGCGGTGCAGATAGAGGTCTTTTCGCTGGCCGGGCGGCTGATAGAGCGGCTAGACGGGCAGACGCGCGCTGGCTACAACCAAGTGCTTTGGACGCCGCCGACGGGTTTGGCCAATGGCGCGTATATTTATCGAATAGAAGCCGAACGGGAAAGCGGGGCTGCGGTCGCGCGCCGCGCCGTCTTACAGGTCGCCAAGTGAGCATGGCGAGAGGAGTGCCTTTGCAGCAATGAGATCGCCTTAGTACTAGGGGCATCATTGATTTATATTTTATTCCGAGCTGAGGAGGACTCCGCTATGAGGAAACTGACGACCCTGCTGTTGGCTGGCCTTTGCGTCGGCGCATTGCCCGATGGGGTCCGGGCCACGCCCGAGAGCCGCAGTGCTCCGCTGTTGTTGTTGATCGAGCCGGGTTCCCGCGCCATTGCCATGGGCGAATCGTACGTGGCGGTGGCCGATGACGCCACGGCGAGCTACTTCAACCCAGCCGCGCTGGTCGGGCAGAGCAAGAAAAAGCTCCATCTTTCGCACACCAAGTGGCTGCCTAAGCTAGCCGACGACTTGTCCTACGAGTTTCTGGCCTATTCCCAGCCCGTAGAAGGATGGGGCAACTTTGGCTTCAATGTCGCGCTGCTGAATCTAGGCGAGCAGATCCGCACGGACGAGCGCGGCAACCAACAAGGCACCTTCCGCAGCTATGACGTGGCTGTGTCTGTGGCCTATGGGGCGCATATCGGCGACAATACGTCCGCTGGTATCGGCTTGAAGTTCATCCGCAGCAACTTGGCCGATGCGGGGGCCGGCATTGAGCGAGGCCGAGGCGTGGGCAACAGCTTTGCCGCGGATTTGGGTTTTTTATGGAAACCCGTTCCCAGCCTCAGCTTTGGCGCGGCCCTGCGCAACCTAGGCCCCAAGATCGCCTATATCGACGCCGATCAGGCCGATCCGCTGCCCCAGCACATCGTCGTCGGAGTAGCTTACGACGTGATGGATACCCAATACAACGACCTGATGCTCTCCTTTGACCTGTACAAACCGCTGATTGCCGATGGGTCTTTTATCAGCAACTTGGCCAAGGCATGGGCCGACGAAGGCATGAGCAACGAGTTCAAGGAGATGGATCTGCACGTGGGCGGCGAATACCAATACGGGCTTTCCGCGCGCGAAGGGGAGGCGTTTATCGCGTTGCGGGCGGGCCTTTCTCAGGACACCGACGGCGAGGTAAGTACCAAGACCTTTGGCGTTGGGCTAAAATACAATCGCTTCCAGTTTGACGTGGCGTATATAATCGGCAGTGAAGACACGGTGGTGGGAGACAATACGCCCATTTCCATGAACATCATTTTCTGAGGGTGTTCCCATCGGACGCTGGTTTTGTTGCCGCGTCGAGCGGCGACGCTGCGATTTAGCTCCCTTGCTCCTCTTAGGCTTCTGCTTCTCATTGCTGTTGTCAGCGACCACCGAGGCCGACGCCGAGTGGCGCATTTTGGCCTTGCGCGTGGATTTTCCGCGCGAAAATCCCGATGAGCTGACGACCACTGGCATCGGCGCGTTTGATCTGCGCTCGGCGGTGGAAGCGGCTGAGGACTACGCGCTGCCCTACGATCTGCCGCCGCATGACCGCGCTTATTTCGAGCGGCATTTGACCGCGTTGGCGCGTTATTACGAGGTCGTTTCCGCAGGTCGGGTAGCGATTTCCGCCGAGGTATTCCCCCGCGCCGCACAGCAGGCGTACACGCTTCCCCAATCCATGCTCCACTACGGCAACGGGCGCACGACCGAGGAGATCGGCGAGAAGTGGATCGAATTGGTGCGCGCTGCCCTGCACGCCGCGCAGGCCGATCCCGACGGCCCGCGCTTGGACGAATTCAACAGCTTTTTGGTATTTCACGCCGGGGTTGGCTACGAGACCGGCGGACTGAACGACATTCGCTCGGTCTTCCTAGCCGAGCGCGATTTTGTGGATTTTAACGGCGGCCCGCTGGCCGTGGGTGGCGTGGAGATCGAGCAGGCATGGATCCTGCCAGAGTCGCCCAGTCTCAATGGTCGGGCCGGCCTCAATGGCTTGCTGGCCAAGTTCTTTGGCCACCAGTTGGGCCTGCCTGGGTTATCCAATTTCGCCGACGGGCTGCCGGCCTTAGGAGGCTGGAGTTTGATGGACGTGGGAGCCAATGCTTCGGGCTATGTGCGGACCGACAGCCTCGCGAGGGTGACTGGGTTTGCGCCGCCGCATCCTATGGCCTGGAGTAAGATGCAGTTGGGATGGATCGAGCCGGTGGTGGTGCGGCGCGACACCGTACTATCGCTACTGGCGACGGATCGCAACGGCGAGCTGCCCAAGGCCGTGCGCATCCCCATTGACGCGCGCGAGTACTTTTTGCTGGAGAACAGGCAGCAGCGCGGCCAACGCGGCGTTGAGGAGGACGAAGACGATAATAAGGTGTGGATCGATCCCGATCAGATTACCATAGAAGAGAGCGTGTGGGTGGCGATGGAGGAATACGACGCCTTTGTCCCGGGGTCGGGGGTGCTGATATGGCACGTAGATGAAGGCGTGATGGCGCGTGCTGCGGACCCCAATGCCGCGAACAATCAGCTCCATTGGAAGGGGATTGCCTTGGAGGAAGCCGACGGGTACCGCGACATTGGCGATCCGCGCCGGGCGTGGGAGTTGCAAGTCGATGGATGGCCCGACGACCCGTTCTTCGTCGGCGGACAAACGCTGTTCGGCCCAGCGACGCGGCCCGATTCGCGCAGCAATCGGGAGTGGGATACCGGCATTGAGATCGAAGTGCTTTCTGCGCCCAGCGATACCATGCAGGTGGCCATACGCTTTGGGCGTGCGCGTCCGGGCTGGCCGCGAGATTTGCCGGGCGATGGTCGGCTGCAAGCTGCGGATCTGGACGGCGATGGAGTAGAAGAGTTGCTCTTTGAGGCCGGAGGCGGGGTCGGCTATGCGACCGGGGATGGCGTGGCGGCATGGCAAGTGCCAGAAGCGCGGTTGTTGGCGGCTGGAGACGGAGATGGCGATGGCCGGCCCGAGGTTTTTTTGCGGCGCGACGCAGAGATTAGTGCGTGGGACGTTGGGGCGGACCAACCGCGGTGGCGGCTTGCGCTGGACGAGGTGCCGTTGGACGCGCAGTTCAGGGCGGACGCGGAGGTCGAACTGCTGCTTCTCGGAGCGGGACAGACCTATGTGGTAGATGCTATAAGCGGCGAGTTAAAGGAGCAAAGGCCGCCGGCAGAGCTGCCCCCGGCTATGGGCGATTTGGACGGCGACGGCCAAGTCGAGTGGGTCTTTGCCACGGCTTGGGGACAGGTCGAGATAGTCGGGGACCATATTGTACGCAGAGATTATACCGTCGGACCGGGCGATGTGCTGGTCGCGCTGCCTCGGGCGAACACGCCGATGACCCAGCCGGTCCCCCCTCCCCCTGGGTTGGGCGATTCCCTAGCCGCGCCGCCGGTCTTGGGCGATTTGGACGGCGATGGCTTGTTGGAGGTGGTTTTGCTTGCACGCAGTGGAACGGTACACGCCCTGCGCATCGACGGATTGGGCCAAGCCGACTTCCCTGCGGCCTTGCCGCGCTCTGCCGAGGTCGGCGATCTCGCATTCGAGCCGGTGCTGTTCGACGTGGATGCCGACGGCAAGCAGGAGATATTCGTCGCTGGCCACAGCGGAATTTTTGGTTTAGACGATGATGGGCGGCTCTTGTCGGGTTTTCCCCTGCTGATGGCTGCTCCCCCAACGGGGTCGCCGGTGGTATTAGACTTAGACGGCGATGGCCGGTTGGCGCTAGCGGCTTTGGATAGCACGGCTGTGTATGCGTGGGATTTGCAGCGGGTGGCGGCGCAGTACACCGGAGGCCCGTCCCATTGGCCGCAGGCGGGTGCCGATGCGGCTGGGTCGCGGACTGCGCTGGTGGCTGGTCGGCCCGTTGTAAAGCCCGAAGCGGCCTTGCTAGATCGAGTCTATTGTTATCCCAATCCAGCCGGCCCCGGTGAGTCGGCCCATTTGCGCTTTGCGCTGGGTGTGGCTGGACGCGTTGAATTGGAGGTGTTTGATGCGTTGGGCAGGAGCGTTGACAAGCTCCGCAGCGACGGCTTGGAAGCCGGTGAGCGCGAGATTACTTGGTCGGTGAAAGGCTATGACAGCGGCCTGTACTTATGCCGATTGATCGCGCACGGCGACGATGGACGGCGCGGGGAAGCTGTGGTCAAAATGGCGGTGAGTCAGTGAATTGGGAATTAGGAATTGGAAGAGGAGTGCCTTTGCAACAGTGAGATCGCCTTTTAGAGGTTACGAGTTGAGGAGGACTCTTCTATGGGGAAATTGACGACTCTGTTGCTGGCCGGCCTAATGCTCGGCTGGGCGAGCGCATCCCAGGCTCAAAACCACCCGGAACTGGCGTGGCAGGTGGTAGAGACCGAGCACTTCCGCATTTTTTACCACGAAGGACTGGAAGGAGCGGCGGCGCGGGCGGCGCGCATTGCCGAAGCGGCGTACGCACCCCTTACAGAGCTGTATGGGTACGAGCCTGACGGGCGCGTGCGGATCGTGCTCAAGGACCACGACGATTACGCCAATGGCGCGGCTTTTTTCTATCAAGACACCATTGAGATCTGGGCCACGTCGCTGGACCACGACTTCGACTTGCGCGGTAGTTCGGACTGGCTGCGCAACGTAATAACCCACGAATTTGCCCACATCATTTCGCTGGGTGCGGCGCGCAAAGGCGTGCAGCGCGTCCCCGCGCTCTACTTGCAGTACTTTGGCTACCAGCGGGAGAAAAACCGGCCTGACATTCTCATCGGCTACCCAGATGTCATTGCCTCCTATCCGGTGATGGGTACGGTGATGCCGATGTGGCTGGCTGAGGGCGCGGCCCAGTACGGGACTGCGGCCACCGGACACGATCGCTGGGATGCCAACCGCGACATGGTGCTGCGTTCCTTGGTGCTGGCGGACGAGCAGCTATCCTTTGAGCAGATGGGCGTCTTTGGCAAGCAGGGCTTTGGCAACGAATACGTGTACGATCACGGCTTTGGCTTGGTGCGCTACATCGCCGAGACGTACGGCGAGGAAAAAGTCGCCGAACTGTATCGGGCCGCGTCGCAGTGGCATACACTCGCCATTGACGGGGCGTGCAAAAAGGTCTTAGGCAAGAGCGCGGACGAGCTGTATGGCGAGTGGATCGAGTCCATGCGGCAGGACTATCGGGCGCAGGTAGCGGCGTTGGGGCCGCTGCGCGAGGGCGAGCGGATCGTGGATGTCGGCTTTTCCAATCTGCGACCGCGACTGGCGCCCAACGGCGAGCAATTGGCGTATCTATCGACGCGCAAGCGGCATCATTACCCACACGGTTTGATCGTGCGCGACCTCGCTACCGGCGAGGAGGAAATCGCCGCGTTCCCGGCGGCGGCTTCGACTGTGGA
Source organism: Candidatus Latescibacterota bacterium (assembly GCA_022825185.1). Next base: position 20,003 of record JAJDYK010000196.1, read on the forward strand.
TTGGTCGCCGGACGGACGCAAGCTGCTCTTTTCGCGCATCGACCGGGCGGACAAATACGGTTCGCGACAGGCGGATATTTACGAGTGGGATTCTGCGGCCGACGGTCCTAGTTTTTGGCGCAATATGCTGTGGTTTGTGCCGGCTATGGTCAGCGGCACGGCACCGGAGCCGCCGAGTGTTAGGCGACTGACGCGCGGGATGCGGGCGCTGTATCCGACCTATTCGCCCGATGGCGAGTGGATCGTCTTCGTGCAGAACAAGGGCACTAGCAACAACTTGGCGATGGTGCGGGCCGATGGCACGGGACTGCGCTATCTAACTCATTTCGCGGATGGCACCCAGCTCTACACGCCGCGCTTTTCGCCCGACGGCCGCAAGCTGGCGTTTGCGATTGCGCGCGAGGGGCAGCGCGACATTGCCGTGGTGGAATTGGACGCGGGGGGAGATCTGCTCGCCGAAGGAGCATTCGACCTTGCTATTGCCACGCCCGGCACGGACCGCGACCCAGCGTGGAGCGCGGACGGCGCGGAGCTCGTGTTTGCGTCGGATTTCAGCGGCATTTTCAATATTTATGCGCTGAACTTAGAGACGCGTGCGCTGCGGCAGATAACTAATACTGTTGGCGGCGCGTTTAGCCCATCGGTCGGCTCGGACGGCTCGGTCGTCTTTACGGCTTATACGGCGGCTGGTTTTGAGATCCGCCGGTTGCACGACGAGGGGATGCCAGTGGCGGCTGAAGAGGCGTGGTTTTCTCAAGATTTGCCGCTGGATTGGGGCGGTACGCCCGTGTCCGCGTTGCCGAGCGCGCCGCAAGCGTATGGCATTGACTTTCTCAAGACCGGGATCCTGCCGAGGATATTCATTGACGAAGGGTACTTCAAGGCGGGTGCGTACCTCAGTGCTGGCGATGTGCTCAACCGCCAGAGCGTATTCGCCGGGGGAGCCATCGCGCCGACCAATGCCGACCGCGATTTGTTCGCTATATACGAGTTTAAGGGATTCCGTCCCACTTTCTTTTTACAGCTATTCAACCAGCGCCGACATTCGGCTCGCGGCGATAGCTCGGAGGCGCGGACGATCATTGTCAACGCCGTCAACTACAGCTTGAGCCAGTTCAGCGTGGGGGTGCGCGGCAAATTGGGTCGCCATGGGGAGTTGACGGCCTCGGCCACGTACGACCGCTACGACGCCAGCGTCGAGAGCGACTGCCTCGTCTGCAAAGGCGACGGACAGGTCGGATTTGAGCGCACTGCCCAGCGGCCCTTTGGCTATACCTATCTCAATGGCTTTGGGCTGGGGCTGGCCTATCGGCTGGAGATGATTGCGCGGCGGCGGGACCGCGATATAAGCCCTGTGGGCCGCCAGCTCTACGCACGCTACGACCGGATGTTCAACTATTTCATCGATGGCTTTAACGAGCAGGCATCTTTTATCGACGAGAACTATATCAAACTCTTTTACAATCAGTTCACCGTCGATTGGCGAGAGCACATGAGTATGCCCGGCAATACTCGCTTGGGCCTGCGACTGTACGGCGGCTGGATCGACAGCGAGGCCGTGAACGACACGTCGCGGGTAGGTGATTTTTTTGACTATCGCCTCGGTGGTCTCAACTTTATGAAGGGCTATACGTTTTACAGCGTTGAGGGGCGCAAGGCTCTGATGGGCACGGCGACGCTGCGCTTTCCCCTGCTGCCGAATATGGACAAGCGCATTGCGCAGCTATATTTCGACAAAGTGTATGGCGCGGTGTACACTAGTATGGGCAAGGCTTGGGATCGGAACATCGGCGAGTGGAACGAACGGTATGGACGCGACGGCCCGCTGCGGGATGTGGGGGGGCAGTTGCGCTTTGACTTGATTTCATATTACAGCATACCGACTCGGGTGCAGGTGGATGTGGCTTATGGGATTGACGAGGTGCCAGATAAGGGGCGATGGAAGTCTTATTTTACGGTGTTGTTTGGGTATTTGTAGGGGAGATAGAGAGAGTGAAGCGCCGATCGCGCTTTTGTCTGCTGCAATGGAAAGGAGCGAGCATGACGAGGACAGGAATCGCGCTGGTGGTTGCGGTGCTAACTGCTGGCGGCGTCCGGGCCGAGGGATTGCCGAGTATTTTGAGCGAGGAGGGGCAGGCGTTTTTGGTGGGATTGCGGGCAGTGGAAGGTGATGCTAATCCTGAGCCAGCGCCGCACCCAGAGACGCGCAAGGGCAAGTCGTCGAAGCGGGCGTTTTTGCTGTCCGCGCTGGTGCCGGGGTTGGGGGAGTGGTATGCGGGGTCGCAGAAGCGGGGGTTGGCTTTCTTGGGGGCCGAAGCCGCGCTGTGGGGCATGTGGGTGGCTTGGAAGAGCAAGGGCAACGACCTGGAGGAAGAGTTCCGGGCCGTGGCCGACGAGCACTGGGATCCAGAAGAATACATCGCTTGGCGCGAATCGACGATCTCGAACAATTCGTCGATCACGCACGCACTGCCTTGTAGTAGTGAGGTCCGCGAAATGTACATTCCAGCGCGAAGGGAATGGAAGGATCAGCTAGAGGCAGGGGAAAAACCGGGTGCGCTAGATAGGAGTGCGGTTTTTGGCGGATGTGCGCCGAGCCAGATTCAGCAATACTACGAGTTGATTGGCAAATACGATCAATATGTCGCCGGTTGGGACGATCTAGTGAGGCTCAGTACGGGCAATGCCGCCGCGCCGACTGAAGTTGATTCCGTCGAAAATTTCCATTCCGAGCGGCGGCTCCGCTACGAAGATGATCGCGATGAGAGCAATCGCTTTCTCAAGCGAGCTTCCACGATAAGTGGGATCATTTTGATCAATCACGTTATCAGCGCCATTGACGCGGCGCGGGTGGCGCGGGCACGCGCTGCGGGGGCGGACGAAGCAGCCCTACAGCGGCGGACGCGCTTGGCGTTGGTCATGCAGCCGTGGGTGCGGGGGCACGTACCTATGCTCGTGGCGTACAAGCCGTTGGATTGAGCTTATGTGGCGCTGGATCGCATTGATTTTGTTGCTGCCCGGTGTGGCTGAGGCCGGGAAGGCCCAAGGGGCATTTTGGCGCTCTTTGCTGGTGCCCGGTTGGGGGCAGAAATACGCCCGTGGCGGCGGTGGTGGCTTCTTGGCCGCTGAGCTGGCGCTTTGGGGCGGCTATTGGGGTTTTGAGTGGCTGGGTCAGGTGCGCCGCGATCGGTACCAGGCGTATGCGGCGGAACGCGCGGGCGCGCGGCCCGAGGGCAAAGGGGACGACTATTTCGACGACTTGGGGTTTTATGCGAGCCGGTTGCAGCACAACCAATTCGCCCGCTACGAAGACGGCCCAGACGCCGAGCTCTATCCGGTAGCAGCGGATTTCTTCTGGGAATGGGATCGCGACGAGTCTCGTCTGCGCTACCGCGAATTGCGCAATGCGAGCCAGCACGCGCAACGGCAGGCGCTCTATATGACGGGATTGGTGGTCGTCAATCATCTCGTATCTGCCATCCATGCGGCGCGGGTTGCCAGTGCGGAGCAAGCGCAGGCGGGTTTCGTGCCCAAGGTGGCGGTGGGGCCTGGGGGAGCGGCGTTTTTCCTCGTGCGGCATTTCTACTGATGGTCTGCTTTTTCCCACGGGTGATCTTGGCTGTGTGGATGCTCTTGCTGCCGCTGGCGGTCGCAGCCGAAGAGCGGATATGCGGGACGCGCTGGCTTGAGCAGCACCGCGCGTCTTTTCCGGCGGTAGCCCCCAAGGCAGTAGGCGCAAGTCAAGAAGTAGGCCCCATTGAAGTGGGGACTCAGCTCGCCTTTGACACACCGCTCGAATCTGTGCTCAAGTGGGCCACCTGCCGCTACAAAGGGACGCACTGCTATATCTTCGTCGAGGAAAGTCGGTGGGACATCATCGTAGCCCAGGAAGATGTGGATAAACTGGGTGCGCTTTTTGACGCGGCGACTCCGGCTGATCCCGAGCGCGGGATATTTGAAATAGCGGTCGATGCCTTTGGCGAGCCTGTCGATGAGGACGGCGATCCCCGCATTTTCATTCTGATTTTGGACCTTCCTAGGAACATAGTCGGTTATTTCGACGGTAAGTATGAGTCATTGCTGCCCGAACTTCGACGCGATACGATCTACCTCGACGCGAGCAAGCTGCACTCCGACGCCAGACTCGCCCACGCAACTTTAGCACACGAATTCCAGCATCTAATTCATTGGGGCCGCGATTCCGACGAGGAGGAATGGATCAACGAAGGGCTTTCTGGGTACGCCGAGGAGATAGTCGGTTTCCTCGAGGCCGATCCGAGCAAGGTGCCGAGTTTTCTCGCGGACCCCAGTACCAATCTAACACAGTGGGTGTTTGAGGCGGCGAGTTACGGCAAAACCTATCTGTTTGCCTCGTTTTTGGCCGAGCGCTATGGTGCAGGGCTGATTCGCCAAATCGTCGCCGAGCCGCGCAACGGCATTCTGGGCATTGACGACGCGTTCAAGAACCAAAACTGGGTTGAGGATTACGCGGGTGCTTGGCGTTTGTGGATTGCGGCTAACTACGCGGGTGGGTACGAGGCCCTGCGCGGTCGCCGCGCTGCCTCAGTTTCAGCGCCTGATGTGCCTTTCGCGGAACTTTTCGCGGAACTGGCCGGCGAGGTTGGCAGCCAATGGGGCGCGGCGAATGTGGTCATTCGCTCGGAGGGTGATATAGCCGTTGATTTCGCGGGCGTGGACGAAGGGGACTATGCAGTGTGGGTGTACGCCATGCGCGACCAGCGCGGCGAGCTGATCGCGATGGAACTTAGCGCGGACAACGCTGGGCAGGTGCAGGTCGCGGATGTAGATAGCGCGGCGGTCATCGTCGGCAGGACTTCGCCGACGGGTGGAGAGTTTGCCCTCGCGGCTCGGTATTTTACGCCTACAGTCGTAGCGATGCAGGCGGATGAGCAGGCCGCAAACGACTTGGCACCGGCTTATCCGAATCCGGCCAACAGCGCAGTGAATTTGCCCTTTCGCTTGGCAAGGGAAGCGGATGTTGAACTGGCGATATACAATGCCTTGGGCCAGCGCGCGGCCCTTTTAGTGGCGGAGCGACTCGCGGCTGGGCAGCACTTGGCGCACTGGGGCGGTGAGCACGCGGCCAGCGGGGCGTATTGGGCTGTGCTGAAGGTTGGCGGGGAAACGCGGACGCAGAGGTTGATGTTGGTCCGGTGAAGGTTGGACTAACCAACGTATAGGATCCCTATCAGGTACGCGCACCAGCCTCGGTGCGTCTGACGACCTACGATGTTTCGGGGACTCAATCCTCTATAAGAGTGGCTACCTAGCGGTCAAGCGGCGCGGCGACGATGTTGTCGATCAGTCGGACGTTGGACAGGCGTACGGCGAGGGCGATGACGACCGGGCCGGTGATATGTGCCACTTCTTCGAGCGTGTCTGGGTGTGCGATAGAAATGTAGTCGATGGACGCGTCGAGTGCGCGCTCAATGTGCGCTCGCATCGCGGCGATGATTTGGCTGGCGTCGCGTTTGCCCTGTTCGATTTTTTTCTGGCCCATTGTGAGCGCTTCGTAGAGGGCCGATGCGCGCTGTCTGTCTTCTGAGCTGAGGAGGACGTTGCGCGAGCTCATGGCCAAGCCATCTGCTTCGCGCACGGTGGGAGCAACCTCAATGCGCAAATCCAAGTTCAAATCGCGTACTAATCGACGAATGATGGTCGCCTGCTGGTAGTCTTTTTGGCCGAAGACGGCTAGGTGTGGTTTGACGGCGGTGAATAGCTTGGTTACTACGGTGGTGACGCCGCGGAAGTGACCGGGTCGGAAGGCACCGCATAGGCCCTTGGTTAGCTCTTCGACTTCGACGAAGGTCGAGAAGTCAGGGGGATAGAATTCTGCTGTCTGTGGGTGAAAGACTGCATCGACCCCACGGCGAGACAGTAGGTCGAGATCGCGCTCCATGTCGCGTGGGTAGATGGCGTAGTCTTCTTTCGGCCCGAATTGCAGGGGGTTGACAAAGATGCTGACGACAGTGCGGTCTGCGGCTTTGAGGCTGTGATCGACCAAGCTGAGGTGTCCCTCGTGCAAAAAACCCATCGTCGGCACCAGCCCGACGCAGAGGCCTGCGCCGCGCCAAGCGTCGGACTGAGCCTGCATTTCCGTGACCGTGTGTATGCGTTTCATGGGATGGCGGGAAAGGTGAGGGGGCCGGCGGCCTTGGCTTCGCGACAGTTGAGTTCGGTGAGGTATGCAGCAAATGGCCGGCCGGTGACTGGATGGCTAAGGTGTGGGGCGATTTCGCAAAGAGGCACTAGCACAAAGCTGCGTTCGTGCATGTGCGGATGCGGCAGGGTCAGATCCGCGCTTTCGACGACGCGCTTGCCGTAGAGAAGCAGGTCGAGGTCGAGGGTGCGCGGTCCCCAGTGAATGCGGCGTTGTCGCTGGTGTTTTTTTTCTGCGGCGAGCAGGGCGGCTAACAGCGGCTCGGGAGCGAGCGAAGTTTCTACGGCAAAGACGGCGTTGAGGAAATCCGGTTGCTCGATCGGTCCCTGCGGCGGGGTTTCGTAGGCATGGGAGACTTTCCCAAGATGCGTACCGGGGAGCGCGGCGACTTCTCTGAGCCCGGCTTCGAGGTACGCGCAGCGGTCGCCGAGGTTGCTGCCGATGGCGATGTAAGCTCGCTCAGGCATAGGAGCGGCGTATTTCGACTTCGACGCCGTCAAAGTGCGCGGCGACCGGAGGATTGGGTTTGCGCACGCGGACGACGAGTTCGATTGGAGCGCAATGGGTGCCAACCTTCTCGGCAATGCGCTCGGCGAGGGCTTCGACCAATTTGCAAGGCTCGCCGGTTACGACATCGGCCACCAGCGCGTACACCTCTGGATAGTTGATCGCCGCGTCAATGTCGTCGCTGCGCCCTGTCTGACGAAAATCGCCGTAGAGTTCGACATCGACTTCGTAGTGCTGGCCGAGTGCGGTTTCTTCGGGGAAAAGCCCGTGATAGGCAAAAAAGCGCATGTTGCGCAGGCGGAGTGCGTCTTTAGGCATGGCAAGAGCTTCAGGCGTGCCCCAATGCCCGATAGGCGATGTCGCGGCGGCAATAGGCGTTGTCGAAGGCGATCTGATCTACTGCTGAGTAGGCTTTGGCGACGGCAGCTTGGAGATCGGCGTCCGTAGCCGTCACGCCGAGCACTCGACCGCCATCCGTAATGACGCGACCGTCGCGCTGGGCCGTACCAGCGTGAAAGACTACGACATCGTCGCGGTCGGCAAAATCCTCCAAGCCGCGGATCTCCAAGCCCTTCTCATAAGATTGTGGATAGCCGTCCGAAGCCATGACCACGCAGACGGCTGCCTCGGACGCGCATTCGACTTGCACTTGGTCCAAGCGGCCGTCGCAGGCGGCGGTGAGCAAATCGACGAGGTCGGTTTTGAGCAGGGGCATGAGGATCTGGCATTCGGGGTCGCCGAAGCGGGCGTTGAACTCTACGACTTTGACGCCGGCGTCGGTACACATCAGCCCGCAGTAAAGCACGCCTTGGTACGGAGTGCCCAGTCGGCGCATTTCGGCGAGCACGGGTTGGATGATGCGCTCTTCGGCCTCGCGCACTAAGGTCGGCGTCATCACCGGTGCCGGGGCGTAGGCCCCCATGCCGCCGGTATTGGGGCCTTTGTCGCCGTCGTAGATGGGTTTGTGGTCTTGGGCGGGTGTCAAGGTGATAAAATGCTCGCCGTCGCAGATTGCAAAAAGCGAGGCTTCCTCGCCGGTCATGTATTCCTCGACGACGATGTGGTGGCCGGCACCGCCTAAGGTGCCTTCGTCGAGCATTTCGTGCGCTGCTGCGAGGGCTTGATCGACGCTCTGGCAGACGACTGCGCCCTTGCCGGCGGCTAGGCCGCTGGCCTTGACCACGATCGGGGCACCCTGCTCGCGGATATAGGCGCTGGCAGCTTGGCTGTCGGTGAAGCTCTGGTGCCGGGCGGTGGGGACGCCGACGCGCTCCATCAGGTCTTTGGCGAAGACCTTGCTGCTTTCGATGCGGGCGGCGGCTTCCGTAGGGCCGAAGATCGCCAGGCCGCTGGCGCGAAAGCGATCGACAATGCCGCCGGCTAGGGCGTCGTCTGGGCCGACGACGGTTAGATCGACCTGCTGCTCGTGGGCAAAGGCGACTAGGCGCTCGATTTCACCGACGAGTTTTTCGCGTTCGGCCACGGGGGTATCGACGCGGATATCGACGCATTCGGCGAGGGAGGCCATGCCGGGATTGCCGGGGGCGACGTAGAGTTTGTCGATGCGCTGGCTCTGTGCCAGCTTCCACACGAGGGCG